>NZ_CP083373.1:0-300000 GCF_017488845.2 Ensifer canadensis | reverse complement strand
GGTCCAGGACCGCGAGACCCGGCTTGCCGCGCTGGATGCCTCCGTGATGCGCGGCATTGCCGATGCCGACGCGGGCCGAACGAAGCCGGCGAGCGACGTTTTCGTGCGACTCGAGGCCAAATACAGTGCGATGGCTGATCAGGCCGATAAATCGGAATGATCCTTGAGTTTTCCAACGAGGCGGAAAGCGATCTTGAGCAGATCGCCGATTATATCGCTGCGGACGATCCCCGACACGCCCTTTCATTCGTCCGGGAGCTGCGGAGCAAGTGTGAGGATCTCGTCGATAGGCCGAACGGCTTCGCCCTCGTCCCGCGCTACGAGCACCATGGTATCCGCCGGCGCGTTCATGGCAATCACCTGATCTTCTACCGCGTCGAAACCGCGAAGGTGGTCATCGTCCATGTCCTGCATGGCGCCACCGACTATGGCGCCATCCTGTTCGGTGATTAGTTTCGGTCGGTCGATCAGAGACGATCTCACGCACGAACCACCGAGCCAAGCGGCGATCTTCTCCGCCCAGCGTCCTTCCGTGCCGATGCCGCGAATGCCTCTTCGATCTCGCGCAATTTCTGACGCTTCTCTGCCAGGTCGTCGGCAAAAGCGAAGACTCTGCCGCGACTGGTAAGAGGAAAGCCGCCGCTGGTATTTCCGCCAGCCTCTGGCGATAACGTTCCTGCTCTTGGCCGAAACCGTCGAGTGCGTGCTCGCGGCGCGAGATGACACCGAGCGACGTGACGGTCGCCGACAACTCGATCTCACAATCAGCACCAGTCCTTTGAAGCAGCGTCTGGTAGTAATTGTCACCACGCCCGAATTTTTCGCCATCATAGACGAGATCGAAGCCGCCGATGGTGGCGATGTGGACCTCACCCTCTTGCTGCAGTTGGACAAGAGTGAGGATTTCCTTCATCAGCGCCCTTCCGCGTGCGGAAAGATGCGGTTTCAGTCGATACATTATGCGATGTTTTTGGCCCAGAACGTGAAGATCCTCGCAACAAGCCGTGCACGGGGCTCGTGACGAACGGCTCCCTTCGACCGCAAGCGGTCGCCAGCGAGGGGCGCAATGAGCGGCTCGAATGAGCCCATTGCAGACCTTCTCTCTACAGCTAACATGGCCCCACAAATGCTGGAGACCAACATGATCGTCCAAGCCTGCCTTAACGGTGCACGTCCTGGCGACTATCACCCGCGGCTACCGCTCACGGCGGATGCCATTGCCCTCGACGGTGCGGCGTGCGTCTCCGCGGGGGCTGCCGAACTTCACATACACCCCTGCGGCCCGGACGGACGTGAGAGCCTCCTGGCGGTCGATGAGGCGATATACGCCGTGCGGCGCGCTTGTCCGGGAAGTCTTGTCGGGGTGTCAACGGGCGCGTGGATAGAACGCGACGAAAAGCAGACGCGAGACTGCATCTCTGCTTGGCGGCAGCTGCCCGACTACGCCTCCGTCAATATCTCCGAGCGGGATGCTCCAGCGCTTATCGCGTTGCTGCACCGCATGGGTGTCGGCGTCGAAGCGGGATTGGCCACGGTCGCGGATGCCGAGCGATTTGTTACGCTTCCGGATTGCCATCGAGCTTTCCGCATCCTCATCGAGATCGAAGAACAGGACCTTGGAAAGGCTGACGCGATCGCGGATGGGATAGCGCAAGTTCTTGAGCGGGCGAATATCCTACGACCAGTCCTTCTACACGGGTTCGACGCGACCGTTTGGCACTTCGTCAACCGCGCGCATCAACGGCGCTGGTCTACGCGAGTTGGATTGGAGGATGGGTGCCAACTTACGAATGGTGAAATAGCGGGTGGGAACGCCGACCTCGTGGCAGATGCGCTTCAAATCTTTCGGCCTTCCTTTCAGCACGGTAACACCTCGCTCGAATGACAGTTTCGTCCGCATTTCGGCGGTCCCGTGTGCTGGCCATGGGCGACTTCTCACCACCCATTGCGGTCTCCGAGGTGAGTTTCGATGCTTCGCCTTGAACCCAGTTGAACCCGAGACCCGCCCCTTGCCGAGTCTATAGGTGGTTCCAAGGATTGACGACGGGGACTCCTGCCGCCTCAAAGGGACTCGTATCGCGTGTCGCGATTGTAAATCCCTTGGAGGCTGCAATAGCCGCAATATATCCATTAGGTGCCGGGAATCCCTCCCCCCCTGCTCGCGCGGTTGCCGCAAGGTCCGCATAGTGCCGAGCGGCCGCAGTGTCGAATGACAACACGCGATCGTCGAACAGTTCGAGCAGGCCATCAAGCGTGTCGGCCAACGCCTTTTTGCGCCGGCCCTCCGGTAGCGCAGCGATGCCAAACAGTAGCTCCGCCAGCGTTACACTGGACAGATACAAGGTTTCGGCTACCTGGTCATTCAACCAATTGCGTATAGCCAAATCCGGGGCCGGCTTCATCGCCTCCGAGACGACATTCGTGTCCAGGACGATCATTCAAACCTCATTGGCTCCGCCGGCGCTTTCTCTCGCATCTGGTCGAACACTTCGAAATCATCATTGGTCAATCCAAGCCGCCCGCTCAACTCGGCCAAGGCATCGCCGATGCGAACACGCTGTTCGGGCTTTACCGCACGTTCCAGAATCTCGCGGACTTCCGCCTCTGTGCTACGGCCGTGAAGCGCCGCTCGGACGCGTAAAGCCCGGTGCACTTCATCAGGTACATTTCGTACTGTCAGGATAGCCATAGTCAGACCCTCGCAATCGCCTTCATTGACTGCAATATAGTTCCGTTGCAGTCATTCTGCGAGTTTCGGAGTTTGAGATTCTTGAGCGTTGGCTTTCAGCCCGGCTTCTATGGCTCGGTCACGGTCAAGGCCACGCCCAAGTACCCGTCGATACATTATGCGACTGTCGAGGCACTAGCGAACAGACCCCCATCAAGAAGCGTCCGCCACCTGTTGTTGGCCAACCGAGAGCCGCCGAGCCAATTGCCGATCAAGGGCGATACCGCACTTCCTGAAGATGAAGCGCGAAGGCGCGCGTGTCTTAGTTTGCGCCAAACCGCTCAAGCATCTTTCGAAGCAGAGCATTCTCCTGTCGAACCCGCCGAGCCAGAAGCCCTTTCAGTCTGCGGTTTTCTTCCTCGAGCGCAGCGAGCTCGTCCACCGCGACTGGAACGGCAGTCGCCACCTTCTTGCTTCGTGGGCTGCGCACGAAACGCGTTGGACGAGGACGCTTCGGAACCTGCAGCGCCTTAATCGGAAGTATCGCGTTTACGAGCGAGCCCGAAGCCTCTTCGGAGTGAGCCGGCAGGACAACAGCCTCTTCTGCCACGGCTGCAGGTCCGGCGACTGGTAGAGTTCCACTGACTGTGCCCCCGATTTGATCGCAGCCTTCGGCGCTCTGCCGCGGCGCAGACGGTTTGACCGACAGCTGCGAAGAGATGCGGCGCTTCGCTCTCGGCCTCACCAGCGCCTTCAGATCGGTATCACCCCAAATGGAGGCTGGTCGGACTGCCGAACGCCGACGGCCCGACTTCACTTCGACGATAAAATTTCGCTGCTGTGGTTTCATCGATATTCAATGGTCAAGAGCGCCAGACGCGAGCACAACGCATCAAAATCGCTCCGCGTTATGTGAACAATCCGATGGAACGCAAACGCGAAACCGGTGCGTTGGCCACCTCAGTGCCGACAACAACCTTGCCTGCGCTGTGACCTATAATAGCCTCTGCAATAATACTCTCGCCGCCTTGACATCCGTCGTATCCGAATCTTCATCAATCCGCTCGAAAATTGGCTGCAACAATATTCGCGCCTCACGCAGCCGGCCATCATCAAGCCAGAGAGCAGCGAGATCGGTTGCGGCCCGCAGCTCCCAGGCACGGGCGCCCATGGTTGCACTTTTTCCGATCGCCAACGTCAGGCACGCCTCAACATCTTCATCTGAAGAATGCGTCGATGACAACAATCTCGCCTTAACGCGCAGCAGTTCGGGCAGGTAACACAGGTCTCCATTTTTCTCGACAGACTCGATAGTTCGGTTGATCCTGGTCAAGCCTTCGTCGAACTCACCGATCGCCACCAATCCCTTGACGAGTGCGATCTCTAGCATGGTTGTGAACACCTCGTAGGTCGCCAGATGAAGCTTCTCGATGCATCGACGAATCGTCTCGATCCCGGCTTTCACGTCTCCACGGCGGACGGCTACTTCGCCCTGGAAACCTTGAGCTACGGACACGTACGGTGAGAGGAAATGCAGTCCTGCCCGCGAGATCAACCATTCAATATGCTCTTCGGCACTGGGTAGGTCGTCGCGCCACAGGAAGACAGCAATGCCGCCCAGAAGCGCGATGCACAGGGTCAGGGAATGATCCAGCTTGGCTGCATCGCTGATCGCCTCGCGCGCCCGAAGCTCAGCCTGCTCCGGATAGCCTTGGAGCCAGAGGTTTCGAGCCAGAATCCCGCCTGCGAGGTGTTTTCCTTCGAAGCCAACATAGCTGGCAGCGGTTCTTTGCGACCGCGGTTGGCTTCTCGCTGCCGCCTCGAGCTCAATCCTGGCGTTGGCCAAATCGCCCGTGAAATGCAGCGAGTTTCCGAGAAAAAAGCGACCCAGTTCAACCGTGGCAGGATCGTCCACCGTCATGGCGATTGCAGAGCAACGGCGCGCGTAGTGAAGGGCGGCATTAAAATCGCCGATGCGCAGGCTCAACATGCTTAACGGGCCCAAGATACGCAATTGATCGAGCGCACTGCCTCGCTCTTCCGCGATTTGCAGGCTGCGAACGAGGGCGGCTTGTGAGGTTTCGCGGCCGCCTTGAAGGTACATTCGGGAAATTCCAAGACCCGCTTGCAGGTGCATCTCCTCGACGCTGCCTTTCGACTTGTCATCCAGCGCGAGAAGGGCACGTTCCGACCATCGCTGGCACTCGGGAAACAGCGACATGATCTGGAAGACCGATGCGGCCGCGGCCGCAAGCCTAACGCCAACGTTGATGTCGCCGTGTTCCCCGAAGCACCACTCCAGTGCCGTGCGTACATTGTTGATGCTTACGAAATACGGCAGCCGCTCAGGCCCTGTCGACAACGTCGGCCAATCCGGGCCGAATTGCTCGAGCCAACGTTGATAATAGATCGCGTGGCGCGCACCTAATCCGGCTTGATCCTCTTGGGTCTGGGATTGCAGGGCATAGGCCCGTGTCGTGTCCAATAGGCGGTAACGCATCGTCGCGCCGAGGGGATGGGTTGCGAGCAATGATTTGGCAACGAGATTGTCGATCGCTTCGAAGACGGACGGCGGATGCATCTCGGAGGTGGAAATCACTTCCAGTGCGGCATCAAGTGTGAAGTCACCGACAAAGACTGCCAGTCGCCGAAGTACGAGGCGTTCCACCTCCGTGAGGAGCCCGAAGCTCCAGTCGAGCGTTGCCTGCAGCGTTTTTTGTCGCGGCGGTGCTGTTCGAGATCCCGTCCATCCGAGTGTCAAATGCCGATCGAGAAGCGTGGCGGTCTGGGTGAGACCATAGCTCTCGACGCGGCGCGCGGCGAGTTCCAGTGCGAGCGCCATGCCGTCGAGCTTCCGGCAGATGCTTGCTACGACGCGAACGTCCTGGTCGCTGAGCTCAAGAGACGCCCCGCTTGCCGCAGCGCGTTCGATGAACAGCCGCGTGGCCGGAAAGGAGAGAACTGTCTCGGTGGGAAGTTCCGGATCATCTGGAGGGCAGGCGAGGGTGTCGAGGCGGTAAACGCTTTCAGCTTCGATTCTCAGTGCTTCACGGCTCGTTGCGAGGAGAAACACCTGCGGAGCGGCGTCGACAATCGCTGCCGCGAGATCCGCAATGGCATCTATCAGGTGCTCACAGGTATCGAGGATCAGCAGGATCTGCTTGTCGCGGAGATAGGCGATCAGGCTGGGGCGGACATCTTCGGATCCAACGGGCAGGCCGAGCATCGAGGCGATCCCCGCCGCGACCAGACCCGGATCGCTCAACATGCCGTAATCGGCGAACAGGACAGCTCCGTTGAAGGTCGGTGAGAGATGATGCGCGACTGCAGTGGCGACCGTGGTCTTCCCGACGCCGCCGACGCCTACGATGGTGACCATTCGCGACGTCATCACCCTTTCCGCGAGGCGCAGAACGTCCTGCTCTCGTCCGATCATTCGATCAAGTCGGCCTGGCAACAGGGCATGACGGAAATCGGGAGTGGTGGACGCTGGTCGCAGGCGGCTGGATCGCGAGATCGGTGCTACGAAACAATAGCCCCTTCCGGCAACCGTGGTGATATAGCGCGCGCCGTCCTGTCCGTCGCCCAGCGCTTTCCTCAATCCGGTCATGTGAAAACGAAGGCTGCCTTCGTCGACGATCACATCCGGCCAGACGCACGACATCAGATCTTTCTTGGCAACGACGACATTGGGCGCAAGGGTCAGGGCTATCAGCAAGTCGAGCGCACGGGCGCCCAGGTCGACTGCAACACCGTCTTTCGCAAGCAGGCGCTGGCCGATGCTCAAGCGGAAGGGACCGAAAGTCAGGTCGTCGGCATTGGCGTCGCCGAAACTGTTCATGTCGCTCGCCCCAGCCGCCCGATTGGCCGCTTATACTCCAATGGGCCAGGACGCGCTATCGAGGATGATCGTCTACTGAGACAATTGCCGCTTCACACGATATTGAAGTCGACCTGAATATTGCCTCGTGTGGCCCTCGAAAACGGGCAGACGCGGCGGGCTTCGTCTATCAACATGGCGGCGATGTCACCTTCCATTCCCGGAAGCTGAATGACCATTCGAACACCAATGACAAATTCGTCGTCGTCGTCCGAGGACAGATCCACTTCGGCATGGATTCTGACATTGGCGGAGAGGGGCATTCCGGTCTTCCGAGCGACCTGTGCCACGGAGCTTGCGAAGCTCGCGGACCATGCCGCTGCCATGAGCTGTTCGGGATTGGTGCCGATCTGGGTCGAAGCGGGATCCGAGAGCCTGATATCGAGCACGCCGTCCGTGCTGCGGACGACGCCGTTGTTGCGCCCCCCGGTCGTTTCGGTCGTGGCGGTGTAAATCTTGTTCATGGATGTGTTCCTTGGGCGGCAAGCGCCCGTTGGAAAACTCGGCGCGTACAGTGCACGCGCCGAGGCTTCAGCCTATGTTCAGCCGGATTTGCGAAGGCTGCGGAAGCCGGCGCGCACCTCGTCGGTAAAAAGCTTCGGCTGCTCCCAGGCTGCGAAGTGTCCGCCCTTTGGAAGCTTGTTGTAGTGCACGAGATTTGGGTACGCCTGTTCAGCCCAGGTGCGCGGCGTCTGGTAGAGTTCGTCCGGAAAGACGCTGACCGCGACCGGCACCTTGACCCCCTTCGCGGCGAAGAATGCGAGCTTGTTCTCCCAGTAAAGGCGCGCGGCCGATACGCCCGTGTTTGTCAGCCAGAACAGCGTCACATTGTCGAGGACATCGTCGGGGCTGAGGCCTTCATCCTGCCCGTCGAAAGAGCGGGCGATCATTTCCAGGCTCGCCCCGTCGTGATCGAGCATGTAGGTCGCAAGTGCGATCGGGGAGTCCGTCAATCCGGTGAGGGTCTGCGGCCGCGTTCCCATCAGGAATGCGTAGGAAACATGCTTGTAGAAAAAGACAAGTTGATCATACGAATGCTTTTCTTCATCCGAGAGACCTGCTGGGGTCGGGGCTCCGGAAAATGCTGCACCGTTGATGGCATCGGGTATTGCGCCCGGCATGTTGGTATGGATGCCGAGCAGTTCCGGAGGAGCCTGCACGCCGATCATGTCGGTTACGACAGCACCCCAATCGCCGCCCTGTGCGACAAACTGGGTGTAGCCCAGACGGCGCATCAGGGTAGTCCAGGCGCTGGCAATGCGTTCCGGTCCCCATCCCGTCGCTTCAGGCTTGCCAGAGAATCCGTAGCCCGGCATCGACGGGATGACGATATGGAATGCATCCGAAGCGCTTCCGCCGTGGGCAGTCGGGTCGGTCAGTGGGCCGATGATCTTCAACTGCTCGATGATCGAACCCGGCCAACCGTGCGTCACGATCAGCGGCAGTGCGTTTTCGTGCCTGCTGCGGACATGAATGAAATGGATGTCCAGCCCGTCGATCTCCGTAATGAAGTTGGGTACGGCGTTAATCCGGGCCTCGACCTTTCGCCAGTCATATTTGTTCTGCCAGTGATCCAGCAACTGCTTGGTCGTCTTCAGCGGTACGCCTTGGGTAAAGTCGCCGACGGTCTCTTTTTCCGGTAGCCGCGTGCGGGCGAGGCGGGCGCGAAGGTCGTCCAGATCCGCTTGCGGAATGTTCACCTGAAACGGGCGGATGGTGTCAGATCCCGTCGCCGCCTTGGCATATGAGGGAAGCAAACTCGCAGTGCCCAGGACGGCGATCCCGGATGCGACGGCACCCAGCAGGCGGCGGCGGTCTTCGTCGATAACGTCAATCTTGATTACGGTCATTAGCATTCTCCTCGGTAAATCGGATCGTCTGCACCCCTGTGCTGCTTTAAGGGGTACGCCGAGGCCGTCGAATGCACACGTTAGGCGTTGTTAGATGATGATAGTGACCTTGATGGTCATCGAAGACGACGCCAGCGACCGCTCGCGGTGCACTGCCCTGAGGTGCGGTTCCCATCTTGCCGCTCACAACGCTCCCGATGTCGTTAATCGCGACTATTGACGTCTAACAACGCCTAACGTGCGGTTCCTGTCCCAGCAGCGTAACTCTTGGATCAGCACAAGGTGCAGACGATCAATCCATCAAAACCTAGGACAGGAAATTCGCTATGACCCATAAGGTTCTCTTCACTGGCAAGACGCACAACACCAACGGCCGCGATGGCGGCGCTCGCAGCAGCGACGGCTTTCTCGACGTCAAGATGAAGCAGCCGCATCCGGCCGCTGAAAACCTCTTCGGTGCCGCCTGGTCGGCCTGCTACATGGGCGCGATCGAAGTTGCCGCCTCCCAGAGGCAGATCAAGCTCGCGGCCGGGATCGCGGTCGATGCCGAGATCGATCTCAATGTCGATGACGGCAACTATTTCCTGAGCGCCCGTTTCAATGTCAGCGTACCCGGCATCGATCCTGTCATCGCTCGCGAACTGCTCGACGCCGCGCACAGCATTTGCCCGTACTCCAAAGCAACGCATGGCAACGTCAACGTTGTGACAAACCTCGTCTGAACACGATCTCTCGGGTCTGCCCGTACATGACGGGCAGACCCGGCAAATATTTTGGCGCTATTGATCGCGAAAGCAGCGCGAGAAACCTGACGGATCATAAGCCTTGGCGTTAAGAGCGCGCTTATGAGCAATCGGCCTGACCGAGAGCGCGGTCTTGAAACGAGACGAACCAAGGATCTCGTTGTTCCGCTATCGGGCCCGGCCGCCTCAAGGGGCGCTGAGATGATCCGAGCAATGGCCCTGCCGTCGGGAAGCTAAGCCGGGACATTGGACAGTTCGGCACGCCGGCGATCGATTCCCCCGATATCCGCAATAAGGGTTTCGGCTTGTTCCAGGGAGGCGAGGGGAAAAGTGACACTACCTTGTAGAGCCGCAGCGGTGCCCTCTTCGTGAAGACGGTTAAAACGAAAACCAAAGATGCGTCCTACGACCAGACGACCTTCTACGAGGCTTGGCGAATCCGTAAGTCGCGGCGCCATCAAGGGGTTGCTTCCCTTATGACCAATCAAATGAACAACCTTTGACTCAGCCGTACGCATCATGGCAAGATGTACAAAATTCTGGGCGCAACCGTCCTTCACGTACAATTAGATGGACAAAAGAGGTGCCTACCGTGCCACGCAAGAGAAGCTATTCAAGAGTGACGCGCGAAGCGCTCACCATGCTTGGCAAACTGATCCGCGTCGGCCGAGCCGAGCGCCGCCTAACGGCGCAAGAACTGGCCGACCGCGCCGGCATCAGCCGCACGACGCTGTCCAGCATCGAAAAGGGCACGCCCGGCCCTGAGATCGGCATCGTCTTCGAGGTCGCCTCCCTCGTGGGCGTGCGTCTGTTCGACTATGATGAGCGCACCCTGCAGATGCACAACGCCCGCCTTGATGAAAAACTTTCCCTGCTGCCCAAGAGCGTCCGCCACACGATGAAGGAAGTCGATGATGACTTCTAGGGCGGACGCCACTGAAGCCTTTGTCTGGATGTGGTTGCTGGGGGCAAAGGAACCGGTGGTTGCAGGCCGCCTCGACCAGGATGGCGAGCGCCTGATCTTTACCTACGGCGCCAGCTACCGGCGTCGAAAGCAAGCCATACCGATCTATGAGCCCGAACTGCCCCTTCAGGAAGGCGTAATCGCGCCCATCAACGGCCTGCGGATGGCGAGCTGTATCCGCGACGGCTCGCCCGATGCCTGGGGCCGTCGGGTGATCATCAACAGGCTGACGGGCAAAAAGCCCGACGCTGCCGGTGTGCCGGAGATCAGCGAGCTGACCTATTTGCTCCAGTCAGGCTCCGACCGGATTGGCGCTCTCGATTTTCAGGCATCGGCCACAGAATATATCCCCCGCCTTGCCGCGCAAGCATCGCTCGACGAGCTCCTTGAAGCGGCTGACCTCATCGAAAAGGGCGTTCCTCTGACCCCGGCGCTCGATCAGGCCCTCAATTACGGCACCTCGATCGGCGGAGCGCGCCCCAAGGCGCTGATCGATGACGGGACAAAAAAGTTCATCGCCAAATTCTCGGCCAGCAACGACACATACAGCGTCGTAAAGGCGGAATTCATCGCGATGAAGCTGGCAAGCGCCTGCGGGCTCAACGCGGCATCCGTGTCGATGACCCGCGCCGCGCAAAAAGACGTGCTGCTGATCGAGCGCTTTGACCGCACGCATACCAAGGCCGGCTGGACGCGGCACGCGATGGTCTCGGCCCTCACGATGCTGGGCCTTGATGAGATGATGGCCCGCTATGCCTCCTACGAGGACCTAGCCGAGCTGATCCGCCACCGCTTCACCGATCCCAAGTACACGCTCAAGGAGCTCTACGGACGGATTTGCTTCAACGTCCTGTGCGGCAACACCGACGACCATGCCCGCAACCATGCCGCATTCTGGGACGGCAAGAGGCTGACCTTGACGCCCGCCTACGACATCTGCCCGCAAAACCGCACGGGCAACGAAGCCACGCAGGCCATGCTGATCAAGGGCGAGGGCCGCACCAGCACTCTAGCAACGTGCCTTGCAGCCGCGCCGGATTATCACCTGAAAGAGGCGGAAGCCGCCGCGCTGATCGAGCGGCAGATCACGGGGATCGCCGCACACTGGCAAGAGGTCTGCGCGGAAGCCGAGCTGACCCCGGTCGATCGCAAGCTGTTCGCGGGGCGTCAGTTCCTCAATAGCTACGCTCTTGAAGGACTTGATGGTTACACGGCGCTGCAAGACGCGTTTCGCGCCGCACGTGATGCATTGATCGCCGGCGGAAGCGCCTAAAGATGACAGCGCCCAAGCAGCTCAAGAGACGCAAAGCGCCGGTTACGCCACTATGAAATTGTAGCGGCCGAATTTTCCGTCGCTCGTCGTTCTGATGTCGAGCAACAAGTCTGCATTGAACATGCGGTCACGCTCATTGTCCGGCTCATCGGCAAAATACAGCTGCGTCGTCAGCGCCTTCCCGCCGGGCCGTTGGACTTTTACGTGGTAGTGCCGAGTGCGACCAGGATAGATCCCGGGCACGATCGTCTCGAACCACCATTTGCCTTCTGCATCTGTGAATTGATGTCCGCGGAGCTTGTATCCGCTATTGTCGTAGGCGCCCATCTCATCGGCATGCCATAACTCGATCATCGCTTTTGCTACGGGCTGGCAGTCCCTGGTTAGTGCGTAACCAGCAAGCGTCATCCTTTCACCGCCCGGTGCATCGCTCGCGAAGTCCTGTTTTTCAGGGCTCTCCGGCGTAAAATACGGGCCTTCGGTCTGTGCCGGCGTCAGCTCGTGGTCATCCCCGCAACTGGCCGTAAGCGGCAGCTCCACAGGAGCGCCGGCTGCATGGCCTAGTCTCGGCAGCACAATCGGCGTTGCGACGAAGCTGATAAGGAAATGTCGCCGGGTCGGCATGGCGTTATATCTCCAAACATGGAAGCCAAGATCGTTGCGGCTCCATTGGGCGGAAGTGGGGCAGATATTACCAGAATTCGCGGCCGACAACTTCATCTGGCAGCGCGCTCGCTATTAAAGTGCCCGCTCCCTCGTCCCTCCTTGCTTCGAAACTGGCGAGTGCCTCACGGCAAACTCGCTGATGCCTGACAAGCGCCAGTGATTGATCAAAACCTGTAGCGCGGCGAATTGGGTGGGCGCCCCACCCCAGCGGCGCGACGACCCAGCAAACAGTGTCTGGCAGACAGTGCCGCGTAGCTCGTTGAATCGCATCGCCAGCCAATAGGCTCGCGATGCGTCAATACATGATCTTGAAATAATATAATTAAATCATTTGGTTATACTGACTAGTCATCAATTCGCGAAAATATTACCGAATGTTAATTCAGAAGCTGCTGCCCATCGTACCAGATGGCCTGTTTCGTCGCAGCGCGAGTGAGGTAGCCGTTTGTGGACCACCCTTGACCGGCCCTTGACAGATCAGGCGGCCAAGACCGAGATCATAGGGACCCGCAATGACGTATTTGGATAAGGGTGACATGTCGCCCATCGCGACAGCCGTACGGATTGCCGAGAGCTCCTCGACCATATCGGAATAGGCATCGACGACTATGTTCCGGTCCCAGCGCATCCAAAGCGCATTCTGGTTCAGGGGAGCGGTCCGTTCGACGAAAGGCGTTCCGCGAAACGCAACCCGCACGCCTTGAGCAGTCGTCAAACCGGTCGTGAATTTGATGTCGTCATCGACGGTTAGCACTCCTTACCTTGGCTGCCCGCCCTGACCAATGACCGCGCGATATCAATGATAATGTCTGGGTGGTTTTTAGAGATGTTTTGTACCTTGAAGCTCGAAATTGCGGTTAGGCAGATACAGTGTCCATTCGGGTGCAAAGCCGATGCAAGACCGCCGTCTAGCTCATGACTGACAGATCTGACGAACTCCCTCGTGAAAATTGGATGGAAATGGATGGATAAATAGTGCATACAGCGTCTCAGGAATTGGATGGGAATGGATGCCCAAATGGAATTTCTAAATACGGCGACCGTCCGGATCACGCCCGAAATCCTGTCGCTGATCGCCGAAATCGACGAATTTAAAGGTGCTTGGCGTGCGATCGGCCGGATCGCGCCTGAGCGGCTGTCCCGCCTCCGGCGTGTCGCCACGATCGAAAGCGTCGGTTCCTCCACCCGTATTGAAGGGGCACGCCTCACCGACCGAGAGGTCGGAAAGCTGCTGGCAAACATTCGCCTAGGGTCGTTTACGACACGCGACGAGCAGGAGGTTGCCGGCTATGCGGAGGTGATGGAGACCATCTTCAGTGCTTACGAAGCTATTTCGTTCACCGAGAATCATATCCGTCAGCTCCACCGCGACCTTCTTGCGCATTCGACAAAGGACGAGCGGCATCGCGGCGCCTACAAAACCCTCTCCAACAACGTGGAAGCGTTTAACGAACAGGGCGAGAGCCTCGGCATCGTTTTCGAAACGGCATCGCCGTTCGATACGCCGCGTCAAATGGAAGAACTGATCTCCTGGTTGGATGAGCAAGGGCGAGAAAAGCGGCTCCATCCACTTTTGGTCGTCGCGATCTTCGTTGTTGTTTTCCTCGAAATCCATCCATTCCAGGATGGCAATGGCCGCTTATCGCGTATTCTGACCACCTTGCTGCTCCTGCGGGCCGGCTACGCTTACGTCCCCTACAGCTCGCTCGAAAGCATCATAGAGCAAAGCAAGGAGAGCTATTACATCTCGCTTCGGCGCACGCAGGGAACGATCCGCAGCGCGGAGCCCGACTGGAATCCCTGGATCGAGTTCTTTTTGAGAGCCCTGCATCGGCAGAAGACCCGGCTTGAGAAGAAAATGGAGCGCGAGCGTATTATCCTCGCCGACATGCCGGAATTATCCGTTATATTGCTCGAGTTGGCGCGCGAGCACGGGCGGATCACGGTCGCGGAGGCTGCACGGATCACCGATGCCAGCCGTCACACTATCAAGGATCATCTCAAGGCACTCGTGGATCAAGAGCACCTCGTCCTGCACGGTGCCGGCCGCGGCGCCTGGTACGGTCTTTCCTAATGAAGGGGTGTCAGGCCCACCTGTATGGTTCGCCTTGAACCGATTAGGACCAACGACCAGCTCTCAGACTGAATTTCAGTGAAAATTCCTGCTCTTCACCTTCAACGTATCGATATGAAGGTCAGGCACGAACATGTCGCGCGCGGCTACAACCGGCTTCGGCTTATCCCGCGGATCGGGCGCGCCGCCTCTGGCGAATTCATCGCCGCGGCCGGCCGGAAGTTTGAACTCTTCATCGCGATCTGCAAGGCCCACAAGGTCGCCTGACAAGTCGAACAGCTGCTGGGCGACAAGATGGACGACCTCCCCTTCCCGCTGGATCCGACCGTTGATCGCCATCATCGAAGAGCCGAGAACGACCCGCCGGCGTTTTTCAAAGAGTGTCGGCCAGACAACAAGATTGGCCGGCCCGGTCTCGTCCTCGATGGTGATGAACATGACGCCTTTGGCCGATCCGGGCTTTTGCCGCACCAGAACAAGACCGGCGGTATAGACCCATCGCCCGTCCCTCGAATTCATCGCCTCGGCACAGGTGATAATGTTGCGCACTGACAAATCCCTGCGCAAGAAGGCGATCGGATGCTGCCGCAATGTCAGCCCTGTATGGCTGTAGTCCTCGATGACGTTCTGGCCGTCCGTCATCTGCCGAAGCGCGACCTCCGGCTCCTGCTGCTCGGCGATTACAGCCATCTCCCGTTCGGCAGCCGCCGCAAACAGCGGAAGGGGTTGATCGCGCAGCGCCTTGATCGCCCAGAGCGCATCGCGGCGCTCAAGCTTCAGCGAGGGCAGAAATGCATCGGCCTTGGCAAGCTGGACGAGCGCCTCCGCTGGCACGCCGGATCGGCGCCACATGTCGTCAACCGAGACAAAGGCATTGTCCATGCGTGCCGCGACAATGCGCGCGGCATCAACGACCGCCAGCCCTTTCACCTGCCGGAAACCCAGCCGAACGGCGTGGCGGCCAGAATTGCCGATCCGCTCCAAGGTACAGTCCCACCGGGACCGATTGATGCAGACCGGCCGCACCTCGACGCCGTGGGCTCTGGCGTCGCCGACGATCTGCGCCGGCGCGTAAAAACCCATCGGCTGCGAATTGATCAGGGCGGCACAGAACGCTTCCGGATAATGGCGTTTGATAAAGCTCGACGCATAGGCGATCAGCGCGAACGAAGCAGCATGGCTCTCCGGGAAACCATAGGAACCAAAGCCTTCGAGCTGGGAGAACGTCTTTTCGGCGAATTCGGGCGTGTAGCCGTTCCTCACCATGCCGGACACGAGCTTGTCCTTGAACCGCGAAACGCCGCCGGTGAACTTGAAGGTCGCCATCGACTTGCGCAGCTGATCGGCCTCGCCGCCGGTAAAGCCGGCGCAGACCATCGCCACCCTCATCGCCGACTCTTGAAACAGCGGCACGCCGAGCGTCTTGCCGAGCACCGCCTCAAGCTCGGGCGTCGGATATTCGACTGCCTCCTTGCCTTCGCGCCGGCGCAGATAGGGATGCACCATGTCGCCCTGGATCGGACCGGGCCGGACAATGGCAACTTGCACCACGAGGTCGTAGAAGGTCCGGGGTTTCAGCCGCGGCAGCATCGCCATCTGGGCGCGGCTTTCGATCTGGAACGTGCCGAGCGTATCGGCCTTGCGGATCATCGCATAGGTCGCAGGATCCTCCTGCTCGATCTTCGACAGGTCGAGATCCCGATCCTTGTGCTCGCGGATCAGATCGAAGGCCTTGGCCATGCAGGTCAGCATTCCAAGGGCCAGGATGTCCACCTTCATGAATTTGAGGGCTTCGACGTCGTCCTTGTCCCATTCGATGATCTGACGGTCCTTCATCGTGGCCGGTTCGATCGGCACGAGATCGTCGAGCCGATCATGTGTTAGGACGAACCCGCCCGGATGCTGGCCGAGATGCCGTGGCGCGCCCATCAATTGCTGGGCGAGCTTCAAAGTCAGCACAAGACGCCGGTCGTCTGGATTGAGATTGAGCTCGCGGACATTGCGATCGCAGACCTCCTCCGACCAGGACCACATGCCCGACGACAGCGCCTTGATCACGTCTTCCGGCAGGCCGAGCGCCTTGCCGACATCGCGGATCGCGCCGCGCGCCCTGTAGCGGGTCGCGGTGGCGCAGAGCGCTGCCTTTTCTCTAGAATAGGTGCGATAGATCCACTGGATCACCTCTTCGCGCCGCTCGTGCTCGAAATCCACATCGATATCCGGCGGCTCGTCGCGCTCCTGGCTGACGAAGCGTTCGAACAAAAGATCGTTGGTCGAGGGGTCGATGCTGGTAATGCCGAGAATGTAGCAGACGGCACTGTTGGCGGCGGAACCCCTGCCTTGGCAAAGAATGCCCTGAGACCGGGCATAGCGCACGATCGAGAAGACGGTCAGAAAATACGGGGCGTATTTCATGGTGCGGATGAGATCGAGCTCGTGTCGCACGACCTTCAACACATCGGGCGGCAGACCTTCGGGATAGCGATCGGGCACGCATTGCCAGACATAGTGCTCCAGCGAGGCCTGGGCATCCTTGCCCGGCACGATCGCTTCCTCTGGATATTGGTAGGTGAGCTCCTCGAGCGAGAAAGTGCACCGACGGACGATCTCCATGGTTCGCGCGAGGGCTTGCCGGTACCGTGGAAACAACCGCTCCATTTCTTCCGGCGGCTTCAGATAACGATCAGCATGGCGCTCGCGCTCGAAGCCCGCCTCGTCAATCGTCGTGCGGGTGCGAATGCAGGTGACAATATCCTGCAACTGCCGACGGCTTGGCTCATGGAAGAGGACATCATTGGTGACGACCGTTCGCACCTTGAATCGCGCCGCAAGATTGGAAATCTCATGCAGCCGCAGCTGGTCGTTCTGCCGGCGCCGCAGACAAAGCGATACATGGGCCCGATCACCAAACAGTTCGGCCATCTTGCGCAGCTGGATCGCGCAGGCGTCATCCGGCAGATCCGGCACAAGAACGCAGATCATGCCGTCGTTGTAGGCAATGACATCGTCCCAGTGGAGGATGCAGTTGTTCTTGCCGCCGCGCGACTTACCGAGCGTGATGAGGCGGGTCAGCCGGGAATAGGCAGTCCGGTCGGTCGGATAGACCAGCAACGACATGCCGTCTTGCAGATCGAGCCGGCAACCGACAACGAGGCGTAAACCGGTGGCGCGCGATGCTTCAAGCGCCCGTACAATTCCGGCAAGCGAATTGCGATCGACAACGCCGACGGCTTCGATACCGAGAGCCTTGGCGGTTTCGAACAGTTCCTGCGCCGAACTCGCACCGCGCAGGAAGGAAAAATGGGTCGTGACCTGCAGCTCGGCATAACTCATGCGAAGATCCCGTGCATGAACCAGCGGTGGCTTCCGGTTTCAGGATCGATGCCATCACCGGAGCGAAACACCCAGAGACGCTCGCCAGCCTCGTCTTCGATGACGAAATAATCCCGCACCGCCTCCATCTCGGCGTCTCGCTGCCACCACTCGCCGAAGATCCGTTCCGGACCGTCGGCGCGCTTGACCTTCCGGCGCGTGCCACGCCAGGTAATCTAGACCGGTGGACGGTCCGGCAGCAAGGCAATGGCCTCGATCAGCTCGGGACGGGCCAGCAGCCGGACCGGCCGGCGCCAATGGCTGACCCAGGTGACCTCGACCGGATTGGCCGCGGCGCTGATGCGATGGACGGAGCGCTCGGGCACGTCGGAGGCAACGGGTGCCACCCGATAAACACGCTGGCCACGGTTGCCGTAGATATCGATCAGCGGCGTCACGTCCGTGACCTCGTCCTCGACCAGCGATGAGGATTTCTGACGCTCCTCCAGCGGCTCGGCCATGACGGCGACGAGTGTCAGCTTCTCGATCCCGAAACCGGGCTCGATCTTCTCCGTCCGATCGCGAAACAGTTTCGTCAGCCAGGCGACATCGCGCACTGGCTTCACCGTGCCGGCGCGGATTGCCTGCCGCGAACCGTCGACCTTTTCGACGATCAGATCGGCGCGCCGAACACCAAGGCCAAGCCTTTGCAGCTCGTCGATCAGTTGCACGACCAGCCGGCCGACATATTTGTCGATGGTTTCGGCAGCACCGATCGGTTCGGCGAAGGCGCGGCTCACCTCGACGAGCTCGGCGGTGCGGATCGGATCGATCGGTTCGCAGATGCGGCCGAACATCTGGTCCAGCCGCCGGCCAATCTCCGGACCGAAACGGAGCGTCAGCGGCGCGCGCGGCGTGTTGGCCAATTCGCCGATCGCCTGGAAGCCGAGCGTGCGCAGATCGCTGACGACTTTCCCGGGAAGGCGCAGCAACGATATCGGCAGCTTTTCGACGGCACGCGCGGTCTCGCCGGTCGGCGCGATGACCGTCTCGCGGCTGATGGCGCGGGCGCAGGCGTGTGCCGCACCCCAGGTGTCGGCGACCGCTACTCGGGGGGTGAGTTTTTTTGCCAGGAACTGATTGGCGATCTTGGTCACCATGGCGAGCTCGCCGCCCTGGAGGTGATCGGCACCCTCGGTATCCATGACGATCCCATCGATCCCATCGACCGCGACGATCGGCGAATAGAGCGTCAGCGCCCAGAGGGTAATGCGTTCGAGTGCTGCGGCATCCTTTGCAGGATCCGCCTCGACCAGCATCAGGCCGCGGAACAGCGCCTGTGCTTTGGCCGCCGGCATTCCGACATGCACGCCGGCTTTCCTGGCGGCCGCGTCGGCGGCCGACACCCAGCGTTTCGAGCCGCTCCTCGCGATCACGGCGATCGCCTGTTCAGGCGGAATAGACGGATCGGCCCGACGAATGCGATCCGTCGGCAGATCCGGAAGATAGATCGAGACGACCCTTGTCATCGCACGCCCTCACGAGAAACTCAGCACATTCACCCGCTTTCACGCGCATCAATTCCAGCAACCATTGGGCCCTCCCCACACCCGGCACCGGCAATTCCTCCGACGGCATCACGCTCACCCGCCATCGGGTGATCGACGCTGTCGGCTGCCCGAAATCATTCGCCTCCGTCTGTCGCCGCCAACGTCGCACGGCAAGCGCCATCGTGCCCCTTCGCTCAGCCGCCAGCTGCAGCCGGCGCGAGCTGACCATCGGCAGGCGAACAAGTTCGCCGACGACTGCGCCGAGCCCACCAAAGGAAAGCCCTTCCTCCATATTTGCCAGAACGTCTTCCTCCCTATCGGATTCGACAAAGATCACCCGGTCGGGATGGAGGCCGACCTGGGCGAGCGCCGGAAAAAACAGATCGGGGCGCGTCAGGCACCAGACGATCGGGCCTTTGGTGCGGGCCGCGATGCCCGCCGCACACAGGGCTGCTGCCGCACCATCCACCGTCCCCGACCCGCCGCCTGCAAATTCGTGCAGGGCGCCATAGGCCAGACCACCTCCCGGGAGCACTGCATCGATTTCCGGCACCCCAAAGGAGAGACAGCCGGCTTTCCTTGCTGATACGCCTTCCAGCAATGCAATGCGTTCGCGCAAATCGGAAATCACCCTTTCACGGGCAGCAGTCATCGTTCACGGCTCCCTTCAAGGTCGTGTAGGTGGCCGACATCATGTCGAACAAAATGCGGATGTTCTCTTTCTGTTCCGACCCAATAAAAGAGTCAAGCAACCGGAGGGATGGGAATATTATCCTGATCATTAGAAATGAGCAGAATACCCATAGGAATCAGCCCAATAGCGTCCTACGAATTTTTTCCGGGCGCCTGCGAGCGCTAACCCCTTTGTGTGAATTGCGAGGACAAGTCGGGATCGTCACAGTGTCTTTAAGATTTTTCTGCTGAACTCCCGGCATGACGAAGCCTCCGAGATCAAAACCCCTCCTTCGTGACACCGAGGCCCCGATCCGTTCCCGGCCGCGAGGCAAGCGAAATCCAGCCCAACCACAGCTCCTGTTCGATCCCATGCCTGAGCGCGTCGAGCCTGCGCTGGCGGAATTGAAGACCCGTCCCCCAAAGGGAAGCGAGTGGAGCTGGGAGCTGAAATTGGATGGCTATCGCCTTGCCGTTCACATTGAACCGCGGGGGATCCGGATCCTCACGCGTGGCGGCCATGACTGGACGCACCGGTTTCCAGCGATAGAGCAGGCCGCCCGAGCGCTCGGGCCGGCGACGATGATCATCGATGGCGAGGCCGTTGTGCTCGACGAAGAGGGTCGTCCGGATTTTGGGCTGCTGCAGCAATCGCTGGGCGCATCCGGCAAACAAGCTGGCAACCGTGCCTCCGAAGCCGTCCTCTGCGCTTTCGATCTTGTTTATCTGGACGGGCACGATCTGCGCGGAATCGAATACCGGTCCCGCCGACACCTTCTCGAGGACACGTTAAACGGCCCAAAGAGCGACCAAGCCGGCGCCGTCAGGCTATCGGAAACACTCGATGCCGAACCAGCCGTCCTGCTGGAGCATGTCTGCCGCCTCGGCCTGGAAGGCATCGTCGGCAAGCACCTCGACCGGCCTTATCGCTCGGGCCGGACCGGCGATTGGGTAAAAGTCAAATGCATTCAGGGCGAGGCCTTCTTCATCGTCGGTTATGAGAAGTCGGCAGCGTCCCCAGCCGGCTTCGGCTCGTTGGTGCTTGCTGCGTATCGTGGGGATGATCTCGTCCACGTCGGAAGCGTCGGCACTGGATTCAAAGAAGTCGAGGCGAGCAGGTTACGGAAGATGCTGGACACGCTCCGCTGGAAGCGAAAGCAGCCGCCCCTGCCCTATTCCGGAAGTGCCGATGTCATCTGGGTCGAACCGACCTTGATTGCTGAGATCGAGTTTCGCGCCTGGACGGCGGACGGGAAACTCCGCCACCCATCCTACAAGGGCTTGCGAGAACGCCAGGACAATGCCGAGGTCTTCCGGCTCGACTAGCGAAAACAGCGCCGTCCGCTAGATTGTCCGCCATTCGAGCTCAATCGGAGTAGATGGCCTGCTATGTGCAACCTTTATCGCATGGAAGACAAGGACTGGGTCGCAAAGTGGGCCCAGGACGCGGAAAGCCTGATCAATCTGATGCCAGCCTACCAGATGAACCCGGATCAGATGGGACCGATCGTCCGCAACACCGCCGACGGAAAGAAGCAACTGGTCCATGCGCGCTGGGGACTGCCTTCCCCGCGTTTCGCGCTCGAGAAGGCGGCCAAAGCGAAGGCCGAGAAACTTGCGGCCAAGGGCAAGGCTTTCGATCTCGAAGAGCTCATCCGCATGGAGGCCGACCGCGGCACGACCAATGTGCGCAAGCTCAGTTTTCCGCACTGGAAACGATGGTTTGGTGTCGAAAATCGATGCCTCGTCCCGGTCACCAGTTTCGCGGAACCGGATCCGGCCAGCCAGAAGGTTGGCGGAAACGTGCCAAATGCCTGGTTCGCCCGCGATGAGCAGAAGTCGCTGATGTTCTTTGCCGGTCTGCATGTGCCGCAATGGCAGAGTGTCCGAAAGGTCAGGGATGGCCTGACCACCGACGACCTCTATGGGTTCTTGACTACGGATCCCAACGACCTGGTGAAGCCGATCCATGAGAAGGCCATGCCGGTTCTGTTGCTGACGAAGGAAGAGACCGACATCTGGATGCGCGCGCCCTGGGATGAAGCAAAGGACCTTGCCCGGCCGTTACCGGATGACGCGCTGATCATTTCGTCTCGCGAACCGTACGGGTCCACGATCGTGTCGAAATCCGGAGAGCCGGTGGAACAGAGCAGTCTGCTTTGATGCCTGAATTCAGGGCTTGAATATCTCGGAGAAACGAAAAAGCCTGCCGCGGGAGGAGGTGCGGCAGGCTTCTCGAAAGATTGAACAACGGCTGGGAGGAGGAGTGCCGCTGTTCTGTCAGGCTCCCCTTGGGAGGAGGAGTGGGTCGCCTGAACACGAAGCTCTGCGGGAGGAGGTGCATTGCTTCGTTGACCTCAAAATATCAGAGGCTGCCTCGACCGCCAGCGCCTAAATCGCAGTGCAGTTATGCACATGTTGCAATGCAACATGTGCCTTGTGCTCATTCTTCGGCCATTATGGTTGAGACGCAGCCTTCTCTATGCTGGACTCAAAGCCGAGAACGAATTCGATCACCTTGGCGCAGGACATTTCGCACGGCTTCAGTATAGGTCCATGTCCAGCCAGCCGATAGAGGTTGAAGCTGACGATATCACTTCCGCTAAGCTCCTCGCCATAGAGCCAAGTCCGTTTGCAATCCCGCGACCGCTTGACGGTCACGCCCCATGGTTACCAAAATATCCGTCGACATAGCCGTCCGGCATATTCGCTAGCGCGTCTTCGAATGTCGCCTGGATCGATGGAGGTTTCTTGCCGTCGGCGGTCATGGTGCCAGGCATTCGTCGCAGATCCCGCAGCCATCGTCACCCATGTTCGAGGCCGGACGTAAACCTTCGACAGCAAGCACATGCCGTTGCATCCAATGCACACTTCTCATCGCGGTCCGGCGGAAGAATTTCGTTTCATACTTTCGGCATATCAGCCGCGCTTCGATCCATGGCCATGCTCCAGTGTTGGGGTACACTAGAGATCGTGAGCCTCGAAGGCTGCACAAGCCAAGAGAGATTGCTGTCGGAGATTGGCAACGCGTTGCTGCTGGCGCCCGTCTCAAAATTAACTGCCAAGGGCTGCTCTAACCGGCACATTCCCACGATTAGCTTCCAAACTTGGCCACCGTGCTCAACGTTCGTAACATCATGGCCAATCGGCGCCTAAACGCAGGCGATCAGCTTGACAGGAGATTAGCGGTTCGGACATACCCGCAGGGCCCGTTCTAACAGTGAAAATGACGTTGCTGCAAGTTCTGAGGACATCGTGGGCGCAGGGAGCAAGCGCCAAACACATGTCCTTCTCAAGGCACATAAGGAAGCAAGACTTTGATCTATGAGCTCAGAATTTACGACTGCCTGCCCGGCCGATTGCCCGCGCTGCTCAACCGCTTTGCCGAACACACGCTGGCAATATGGGACAAGCACGGCATCAAGCAGGCGGGTTTCTTCACCACAATCGTGGGCGAAAACAGCCAGCGTCTCACCTACCTCATCGCCTGGGAATCGCTAGCCGATCGCGAGGTGAAATGGAAAGCTTTCACCACTGATCCCGCATGGCTTAAGGCCCGCGACGAGTCAGAGCGCGACGGGCAAATCCTCTCCAATATCTCTAACCAGTTGTTGTCACCGACCGCCTTTTCGGCAGTAAAGTAAGACACCACGGATCGCCGCTTGCCGCCAGTCGACCGTTTTCGCCTCCGTATTTCGCGGCCCTTGCATGTCAGAAAAAGATACAGTATTTTCTGACACATGAAAGTCGACGTCACATCAGTTCCGGATCGGATCATGCGACGCGCCCGCGCAGGCGGGCGTGGCGGCGTCTTCACGCCTCGTGACTTCCTGGACGTGGCGGCGCGCGCAGCGGTCGATCAAGCCCTTTCCCGCCTGGCGAAGACCGGAAAGCTCCGCCGCCTGGCGCGTGGCCTGTATGATTACCCCAAGGTCCATCCCAAGCTCGGCCCGCTTTCTCCAACTCCCGACGACGTTGCGCAGGCGCTTGCACGCGAGACCGGCTCGCAGGTGCAGATCGCTGGCGCGCGCGCGGCGAACGCGCTCGGCCTCTCGACTCAGGTTCCGGCGAAGAGCACGTATCTGACTGATGGCCCCTCCCGCCGCGTCGTGCTGGGCAAGCGCGTGGTCGATCTGCGTCACGCCTCGCCCAAGCATCTGATTGCTCCGGGCAGCGCGGCCGGCACGGTCGTCCAAGCCCTTCGTCATGTGGGGCAGGTGCGCGCCGCCGACGTTGCACAGATCGCAGCGCGGCGTCTGTCGGCCAGCGACAAGAACACACTTGCCTCCACCGCGGTCCAAGCCCCCGCTTGGATGCGGCCGACGCTCGTCTCGATCGCCAACGCAGCGTCGGACGACATAGATGGATAAGGTCGCTCTTCTCCCAGCCACCGATCGGGCGGCCCTGTTTGGCGAGACCGGCGCGGGCCGAGGGGTCGCCGACACGATCATCGAAAAGGACTTTTGGGTCTGCTGGACCTTGAAGCGGCTTTTCGGCCTGCAAGGGAAGGACGCTGCCACTTTGGTCTTCAAGGGCGGCACGTCCCTCTCAAAGGCCTTCGGCGCGATCCGCCGCTTTTCCGAAGATATCGATCTTTCCTTTGATCGTGCCGACCTCGGCTACGTCGGCGACCGTGATCCCGAGAAAGAGGGAATTAGCCGAAAAAAAGCGGCTCAACTCATCCAAGATCTCGTGGGCGACGTCGAGGCGCATATCGCCGAGAAGTTGCTTCCGGCGCTTCGCGCCGCCATCACAGAGCAACTCGGCGAACCGACCGATGGCGCCTGGTCGCTGGAGATCGATGCCGGCGACGCGCAGAACGTGAACTTCCACTATCCGACCGCGCTACCCACCGCCGAATATGAGGGCATGGCCTACATCACGCCGCGGGTGAAGCTCGAACTCGGCGCGCGCGGCGATCCCTGGCCGACGGAGCAGAAGGTCATGCGCCCCTATGCGGCGGAGGATTATCCCGACTTCTTCGAAAATCCCGACGCAGCTGTCACCGTTCTCGCTGCGCAGCGGACCTTTTGGGAGAAGGCCACGGCGTTGCACGCGGAGGTCCATCGCCCTGCTGAATCCGCGACGCCGCAATACTTTTCACGACACTATTACGACCTCGCCATGCTTCTCGATACCGACGAGGGCAAATCCGCAGCAAGCGATTTCGACCTTCTGGCGACGGTGGCGAAGCACAAGGCGACCTTCTTCCGATCGGGCTGGGCCAGCTATGACACCGCGCGGCCAGGGACGCTGCGCCTGATGCCGAGCGAGGCGCGGGTCAGGGAGCTGCGTGCAGACTATCGTGCGATGGCGCCGATGATGTTCGATGACAGTCCGCCCACCTTCGACGTCATACTTGCAAAAATCGAGAAGCTCCAAGAAACGATCAATAGCTAGCGCAAATCTACAGGCCGGGGTACTTGGTATCTCGAAGCTGGCTCCCAGTGATGTAACGCTGCCATCTCCATCGCGCTAGGATTGTCTCCTCTTGCCCTCGTAGCGCGAATAAACGGTTGCCTGCCCCTCGAGCGATGCATAAGCTCCCATAGCGGCGCGCCGCGTTCTACCGATAACGGTCCGATGCCGCTGAAAACCGCCTCGCCGAATTTCCCAAGGGCCAAGAACAACAATCATGACCGTCGCCATTCCCACCATGACGCGTCCCAAGACGCATCTCGCTGTGCTAGTCATTCTGGGTCTCACCCATCTCCTCAACGACCTGATGCAGTCGCTGATCCCGGCCGCCTATCCGATCCTGAAGGACGCCTATGCGCTGGATTTCGTGCAGATCGGCTTGATCACCATGACCTTCCAGATCGCCGGGTCGCTGCTGCAGCCGATAATCGGCATGGTGACGGACAAACATCCCGCGCCCTATTCACCGGTCGTGGGGATGATGTTTACACTCTCTGGCCTGGTTAGCCTTGCCTTCGCCCATAGCTACGCGGTGATTCTGGTATCAGTTGCGCTGATCGGCATTGGATCGTCCATCTTTCACCCGGAAGCGACGCGCATGGCGCGCTATGCCGCCGGCGGGCGCCAGGGGTTGGCGCAGGGACTGTTTCAGGTCGGCGGTCAGGCGGGGGGCGCGCTCGGCCCGGTCTTCGCTGCGCTGATCATCGTTCCCTGGGGACAGCCGAGCCTCGCCTGGTTTGCCGTTCTCGCGTTGATGGCCATGGCACTTCTTGTATGGATCGGTAGCAAGCAGCGGGAGATCAGCGCCGCATTCATGGCGATGCGGGCAGACGGCAAGAAGGCGGGCGGCGCCGTTCGTCACGCGCCAGCGACGATCGGGGTAGCCCTGGTGGTCCTGATGCTGCTGATGTTTACTAAGAATGCCTATGGTGAGAGCTTCCGCTCATTCTACACCTTCTATCTCATGGAGAAGTTCGGCCTCTCGATCCCCTCCGCACAGATGATGTTGTTCATCTTCCTGCTGGCTTCGGCGGCGGGCGCGCTGATCGGCGGCATCGTCGGTGATCGCATCGGGCGTTATCGTATCATCTGGATTTCGGTTCTGGGGCCGCTTCCGCTGACGTTGATCCTGCCACACGTCGACCTCTTTTGGACCGGCGTGCTGACGGTGATGATCAACCTGATCATGGCGAGCGCCTTCGCATCCATCCTGATCTACGCAATCGAGTTGCTGCCGCACCGGATAGGACTCATTGGTGGGCTGTTCTACGGCCTGAATTTCGGCCTTGGCGGTATAGCCGCAGCGCTTCTCGGGCTGCTGGCCGACAGCTATGGTGTCGAAACGGTTTACTACGTCTGCTCCTTCCTCCCACTTGCAGGGCTTCTCGCGTGGTTCCTTCCGAGGATTGAAGAGGGCCACGCTTGAAGACATCGGTCCTATGGCCGGAGGCCCCGTGGTCATAAGGTCCTGTCGATACATTCTGCGATACTGGACGCACAAATCGGAAACAAACACAGCACAATGCTCGTGAAGCTTTCCCAACAGTGTCGAACTCCCGAGTTGGGAGGAGCAACGTGCCGCGCGGGTTCCCCGATCAAGCATCGTTTCCGTTGGCATCAGCAGCCACGCCTGCGCCGGCTGGAGGAGAGTATGGGCGTTCGTCTTCTCGCGAGAACAACGCGCAATGTCGTTGCGACGGAGGCCGGAGAGCGGTTGATGGAAACGCTGCGGCCGGCCTTCAACGACACTCGGAGCCGGATCGAAGAGCTGGAGCGCCATGCGCCAAAAACCAGGAGGGTCGGTCCGTATTACATCCAGCCGGCAAGCCGCGGAAACGATCATCATGCCCGCCGTCAAACGGCTGATGGCGGACTATCCGGAGGTCAAGATCGAAATCTCAATCGACCAAAGGTTCGTGGATCTGGTTGCCGAGCGCAATGACGCCAGTGTCGAGAAGGACATGATCGCGGTGAAGATCGGTCCCGAAATGCGAATGGTCGTGGCGGGTTCTGAAGGGTATTTCGAGCGGCATCCGAGGCCGGTGACCCCGCACGACCTGACGCAGCACAACTGCATCAACCTGAGGCTTCCGACGCTCGGTGGACTCTACGCCTGGGAATTCGAGCAGGACGGGCGCCCCATCAACGTCCGGGTCACGGGGCAATTCATCTGCAACGACGTCGCCATGATCGTCGACGCCGCTCTCGATGGGCAGGGCGTTGCCTGCCTGCCCTGCGATCACTTAGATCCGCTCGTGAAGGAAGGACGGCTGATCCAGGTTTTAGCCGACTGGTGCCCTTCGTTTCCCGGATACCATCTCTATTACCCGAGCCGCCGTCTCGCATCGCCTGCCTTCACACTGCTGGTCGACGCCCTGCGCTATCGATGACTCTAAGGTGAGGAACTCGGATTTGGAGGCAGGTGACAGGGGAGTTTGTAACACTCAAGGCTCATCCGAACGCCCCCGAGCGGGACGCTGCCACATCCGCGAGGATTGAAAGTGCCAGGGAAGCAGAATCGCGGGCGGGGCCGAACAGACCTATCGGTGCTTTGATGCGTTCCAGTTCGGGTTGATCGTGTCCTAGCCTCAGCAACCGATTGAGGCGCAGTTGATGTGTCCGCCTGCTCCCCAGAGCGCCAAGGTAGAAGCATGAGGTTCGCAGCGCGGCCTCAAGAACCGGCAACTCTTGTTCGAGGTCATGGTGTAGAAGCAGGACGGCGGAAAACGGATCGACCACTTCTTCTATCAAACGCAGTCCCCTCTCCGGTGCCAGAACGGTAACCTCGAACCCCGAACATTCTGCCAGACGCGCAACGCTTCGCACTTCGATCGTCTGCCCTGAGATGACGATTTTCGTAGAGGGGCGATAGATGATCAAGAAGTCGTCACCGAGCCATCCCGCGCGCTCCACCGGTTCGACCAGGTCCAGCGTTTGTTTGGCGGGCGAGTATCTCAGAGCGGTCGCCTGTCGTAGCCTCAAGGATTCGAGCGCCCTTTCGACTTCTTCCATCCTCCGCATGACGTGGATAGCGACCGTGATCCCTCCTCCGCACGGAAGCACAACGTCGAGGAAAGGGGATCCATCGCCGAAGCGCACCGTTCGATCGCGACCCTGTGCCATGGCAAGCAATGCTTCAGCGGCGACGGCAGCTTCGACGCACCCTCCAGAAACGTACCCGGCAAAGCGACCATCGCTGAGCACAATCACCTGTGAGCCGAGTGATCGCGCAGCACCGCCCCGGATTTCAACCAGTGTTGCGATCGCTACCTGCGAGTCCTTGAATGCTTCAGCGGCGAACTTGAGGAGTTCAATGGGGTCGTCCGTTAGACGCGCCCTGACAGGCGTCGGCAAAATGAGAAGCGGATTGTCGTTCACATCAGTTCCATGAATTGGACGGCCACCGCCCCTGGGCGCCAGGTTAGAGTGCCAGGCGGAGCAGCCCGCCCGGCTGTATGCCTCGCTCTCAGACTCGTAGGAGGGTCTTAATCGCGCGACGTTCATCCATCGCGCGGTAACCTTCGGCAACGTCAGCGAGAGGAACCTCGAGATCGAAGACCTTTCCCGGATTGATCTCACGGTTCAGTACAAGTTCCATGAGATAGGGGAGATAGCGGCGGACGGGAGCCGGGCCGCCCATCAGGCTCTTCTGGGCGAAGAACAGGGTCTGACCATCGATCTGGACACCATGCGGTACGCCGACAAAGCCGATGTGTCCTCCGGGACGAGCGCAGTTCATCGCCTGCGTCATCGCCTCCTGCGTTCCGACGCATTCAAGAACGGATTCAGCCCCGACGCCGCCTGTCAACTCTTTGACCCGTGCGACACCTTCGTCGCCTCGTTCCGAGACGATATGCGTGGCACCGTATTCGAGCGCGAGATTCTGACGAGTCTTGTGCCGGCTCATGGCGATAATCTTCTCAGCCCCCATTTGCTTGGCCGAGAGCACGCCCATCAGACCGACCGCGCCGTCGCCGACGACGACGGCCGTCGACCCGGGCTGAACCCGCGCCGCATCTGCTGCATACCAGCCGGTACCAAGGACATCCGAAACGGCCAACAAGCTCGCGATAAGGTCGTCGGACGGCATTTCGGGGGTCGCCACCAACGTGCCGTCAGCGAGCGGAATTCGGGCATAGGGCGCCTGCGCACCAGACATGAACTCCCGCTGTTCGCAGGAGGACGGAAAACCGAAGCGGCAGTGGGGGCACGTATTGTCGGAAATGCAGAATGATCCCACGACGAACTGGCCTGGCTTCAACGTCTTGACGTCTTCGCCGACTTCGACGACGACGCCGCAATATTCATGGCCCATGTGTGTCGGCCCGCCCACCGGCTGGAGCCCACGGTAGGGCCATAGGTCGGAGCCGCAAACACAGGACGCCGCCAACTTGATGATGGCGTCGGTGGGTTTGAGAATTTTTGGTTCGGCGACCTCCTCGCAACGGATATCGCCTTTGCCGTGCAGAACCGTAGCCAGCATGCCTCACTCCCTTTCGATGGCGTCAGGACAGGCGTTCGACGCGAAGCGGAAACTCGCCGCGCGTGAGCAGCGGCTCGATGCCGCCATCAATGCGACCGAGCCGAATGAGATCTCTCGTTGAGATGTAATCGCCGTGGAAGAAGGCAAGATTGCCCCACGGGATGTAGTAGCAGAGGTCGCCTGCAGCCTCGTTGGGGAAAGGTCCTCTTGCTTCCAGATGGAGCTTGCGCGGCAGGTAGGCGATTTTCTCGTTGGAGAAATCCGAGAACGCCAGATCCAGCGGAAGCATCGAGGCGAAGTCACGGGCAGACGGATTGTCATTTAGTGTCACCGTAAAGTCGTGATCAGCGAAGATGAAACGTGCCTTCATGTGTGTCTGCTCCTCAGCCCATGCGAGATGTGGCAAGGCCGTGCCGACGATAACCGCGCCGAGCAGAGTGCGGCGCGTCATCGAGGTGGCTTGCCGTTTCATCTTGAACGCTCCCAATCCATCCACGCCGCAAAAGCTGCCGCCGACGATCCAAGCAGGAGAATGGCTGCCAATGCGAACGAACTCCACCATCCGCTCCAGTCGAACAGGAATCCGCCAGCAGCCGCGCCAATGGTAATGGCAAACTGGATGACGGCGACCTGCAGCCCCCCGCCTGCCTCTGCATCATCGTGGAGTACCCTGCTCAACCAGGTTCCCCAGCCGACGGGCGCGGCGGTGCCAAAGAAGCCCCAGGCAATCAGGAGGGCCGCAACGGCAATCTTCGCCGAGCCAAATGCAATCAGCATTGCAGCTATCGCTGCCATGACAAGGGGAATACCAATCACGATCGGGTAAAGGCGCGTCGAAAGCAGCGAACTGATGCTCCAGGTTCCGACCACGCCGGCGAGTCCCATTAACAAGAGCACCAGAGACAAGGCGGAAACGGAGTAGCCGGCGACGGACTCGAGGAAGGGTCTGAGATAGGTGAAGAGCGCAAATTGCCCCATGAACAGCAGTAGGATTGCTGTCATGCCGATCGCGACTTGTCTGCGCTTGAGCAGGCGGAAAACATTGCCGGCGGCGCGCCGTCGACGCGGCGGCAGCGAGGGCATGCTCAGCCACTGCCAGATAAGCGCGATCAGCGCCAAAGGCACCACGAAGAAAAATGCTCCGCGCCATCCAATGTAGTCGCCCAGAAAGCTGCCCAGCGGTGCGGATATCGTCGCCGCAATCGCGTTCCCAGCGTTCAATATCGCAAGCCCCTTCGGCACAGCGGTGGCGGGCAAAAGGCGCATGACAATTGCGGTGGACATCGACCAGAAGCCGCCAATCGCAATCCCAAGCAGTGCGCGACCTATCATCAGGACTGTGTAGTTCGGGGCAAATGTGACGATGAGGCCTGAAGCGACCAGCAAGACCGAGAACGATGACAGGACAACCTTGCGATCGATGCTCCGGGTGATCCCTGCAATGAACAGGCTCGTCACCACGGCGAACAGCCCGGATATCGAAATTGCCTGTCCTGCCTGGCCTTCCGTCATGACAAGATCGCTTGCAATCGGCGTCAGGAGACTGACGGGCATGAACTCTGAAGCGATCAGTACCGCGACACAAAGTGCCATCGAGACGACGGCGCCCCAGGCCGCGGCGGGTCTCGTCAGTGTCTCTTCATACGTCATGTGGGTCATTAGTTTCGCCCTTCAATTCAGCGAGTTTTCTCCCGTGCGAAACTGATTAGCACGGTGGAAAAAATCGAATTAGCCGACATCGTTCACTTGCATTAATCGAAGAGGCGCATAAATCCGCGAACCAACGAAGTGCGGGGTGGCGGCGCCGAGCAATGCCGCCGCCACCCCGCATGCTTGCCTGTGCCTAGCGCGAGCCGAGGAACTCGATGATCGCACGCCGCTCTTCCGCGTTGTTGAAGCGTTGCGTCATCCGCGTGCCCCGGACCATCGCGCCCGGGTTTGTCAGGAACGTATCCAGCGTTTCCGTCGTCCAGGTCACTCCCGATGCCTTGAGGGCGGGAGAATACTTGAAGCCCTCATCACTTCCGGCCGTCCGTCCGACGACCCCCTGCAGATGGGGCCCAACGCCGTTGCGAGTGGTGGCGATCTGATGGCATGTGCCGCAGCGTTGCTGGAACAGCCGCGCTCCAGGCGCGGCATCCGTCTCCTGGGAATAGGCAGGCGCAACACTACCGGCCACGATGAGAGAAGCCAAAGAGGCCAGAACGAGTGTCTTCAACCGTCACCCTCCTTGAGATCAAATTTGGACATTGGCAGGCTTCGAACACGCTTGCCGGCGAGGACTGAGAGGGCATTGGCTACGGCCGGCGGAACGCCGGGCAGACCTGGCTCGCCAATACCACCCATGGGCGCACCGCTCTCGACGATCCGGACATGAACCCGCGGCATGCGGTCTGGCGTTAGGATCTGATAGCCGTCGTAGTTTCGTGCTTGCGGCACGCCGTCTACGTAGACGACTTCCTCAAGCAGAGCCGATGAAAGTCCAAGGGCAACGGCCGAGTTCATCTGCGCTTCGATAATTGCAGGATTGACGATGCTGCCGGGATCGATCGCCACCCAAACGTCATGCACGGCGATTTCACCATCGCGCAACGACACCTCGGCGATCGTCGCCACTTCGCTGCCAAACGGCGAGGCCATAGCGACGCCTCTGGCGCGCCGGGTGCCGTCTTCGGCAGCGAACGGTCCACGCTTCCACCCGCCGGAGAGATCAGCCACGGCCTGAAGCAGCGTCTTGTGACGTGGACTGCCAGCCAGGAGACGGAGGCGCAGTTCGTAAGGATCCTGCTGACCTGCATCCGCCATCTCATCGAAGAACGTCTCGTAGAAAAAGTCGTTCATCGAATGACCGACAGAACGCCAAAAGCCGATGATCGCGGGGTCGTCAACATGGATCTGGCCGACACGTCGATTAGGGATCGCATAGACCTTGCCGGCTATCCCCTCGACGGCGGAACTGTCGACCTTGTCGGGTTGGCGACCGAACCACCGGCCCGTGGGCCCCTCTCCGACCGCAACGGCTGAGAGTGCCACCGGCGTGCCGCTGGCATCAATTCCGCCGCGGAAACGGACTGCAGCCATCGGCCGGAGCGCATCGCGCAGGAATTCCTCCTCTCGGCTCCAGAGGAGCTTGATCGGGCGTCCAACCGCCTTGGCAAGCAGAATTGCCTGGGGATACGGGTTCGCCGTCTGATAGAGAAAGTGGCGTCCGAAGAAACCGCCCAGCATCGGTGAGTGGATAATGACCTTCTCTGGTGCGATGCCGGCGACCTTCGCGGCATCGGCCTGGAACATCTCGGGTGCTTGATTGGGAATCCATAACTCGAGTGATCCGTCCTCGTTCCAGCGCGCGAGCGCCGATGGCGGTTCAAGCTGTCCATGCACGAGATAGGGTGCGTCATAGACCGCTTCGATCACACGCGCCGCTCCCGCAAGCGTGCCAGCCGCATCGCCCTCCGTTTCGAAGGCTACGCCATCGCCCAATGTGGCTTTCAACTTCGCCATATGCGCTTCGGAAGAGAAGTCCGCCGGCATGGGGTGCGACATCCCGGAAGCAGCCTCTGTCCAACTCACCTGCAAAGCCTCGACAGCGCGGCGCGCACGCCACCAACTGTTGGCGACCACTGCAACAGCGCCGGGTAGCTTATGGATGGAGTGAACGCCGGGCATGCCACGCACGTCCGCTTCGTTCTGCATCATCTCGGGCTCGCCGCCCAGGCGCGGGCTGTGCTGGACGGCCGCATAGAGCATGCCGTCGATCGTCTGGTCGATCGAGTACTTCGCCTTGCCCGTCGATTTATCGCGCGCGTCAAGCCGCGCGAAAGGTTTGCCAATCCAGCGGAAGTTTGCCTGATCACGGAGCGCGACATCAGCAGGCAACGGCAACTTCGATGCGTCGTCGGCTATCTCGCCATAGGGAACTGCGCGACCCGAAGCGGCGTGGACCACTCTTCCCGGTTCCGTCGAAAGCTCGGACGCAGGCACACCAAGCTTTGTCGCGGCCGCCTGCAGCAGCATTTGCCGAGCGGATGCACCGAGCTTGCGCATCGTGTCGTAGCTCATGCGGACCGACATGCTGCCGCCCGTGAACCGCCCGCCACCGGTCAGGAGATAATCCGGGCCGGGGGGAGCGCCTTCCACGACGAAGTTCGCCGGGTCGACGTCCAGTTCCTCGCCGACGATCTGCGCCATGGCGGTAAAGATCCCCTGGCCTCCTTCAATGAAGGCACTGCGGAAAAGTACCGTGCTGTCGGGCCGGATTTCCAGGAATGCCGCAACCCGGGAACCTGGCGTGACGGACGCCGGAGCGGCCGCTAGTGCGCGGGTTCGAGCCGCCGGAAGCGTCACGCCAAGAACAAGCGCGCCGAGCGATGCGCCAAGAAAGCCGCGTCGGGATACCTTGAAGGGTTTGCCGTTCTCGGTGGCCTGAGCTTCGGGAATGATGGGTGTCATGTCGTTCATGGTTCACCTCCGATCAAGCTTGCGCAGCGTCGCGGACAGCCGCGGCGATCGCGTTGTAGGTGCCACAGCGACAGAGGTTGACCATCGCACCAGCGATGTCCTCTTCCGTCGGCTTCGGTGTTTGCTTGAGGAGGGCTGTTGCCGCCATGACCTGCCCAGACTGGCAGTAGCCGCATTGGGCGACCTGGTTGGCGACCCAGGCCTCAACGACCTTCTGACCGACCGGGTCATCAGCAACCGCCTCGATCGTCATGATGTCGGCGCCGACAACGCTCTCGATGGGCGTGACGCAAGACCGGGTCGCCTGTCCGTCTACGAGCACGGTGCAGGCGCCACATTGGGCGAGTCCGCAACCATACTTCGTGCCCGTCATCGCGAGTTCGTCGCGAAGGACCCAAAGCAGCGGTGTGTCGGGTTCGATGTCGACCTGGTGTTTGGTCCCATTGATGGTGAGTTCCATGGCGGTCTCCTTAGGATGCGCACGACGATCTCGAACGAAACTGTCTCAGCACAGACGCTAACAAAGGAGACGGCTATGGATTAGACGCCATGCTTCGCTTACATTTATCGACACGCACCATAAATCGACCGAGGCGGACCAAGCGAAAATCGATGGCCAAAGAAGACTTCAATGACCTGTTATGGTTCCTCGCCGTTGCCGAGGAGCGCAACTTCACCAAGGCAGCCGCCAAGCTTGGCATAACCCAGTCGACGCTCAGTCACACGATCAAGCGGCTCGAAACCCGGATGGGGCTGAGACTGCTGACTAGGACGACGCGAAGCGTTGCCTTGACTGAAGCCGGGGATCGCTTGTTTCATTCGTTGTCGCCGAGAATATCCGCAATCAGGAGCGATCTGGCGGCACTTACGGCGTTGCGCGACACGCCGTCGGGTACGATCAAAATCACCCTGTCGGATCATGCGCTCGAAACCGTCGTCTGGCCCAAGCTGAAGCCGATCCTGTCGAAATATCCTGATATCAAGATTGAGCTCAGTCGTGACAATGGCCTGCGCAACATCGTCGACGACGGCTTCGACGCGGGCGTTCGGCTCGGTGAAAGCATCGAAAAAGACATGATCGCGGTCAGGATCGGGCCCGACTGGCGGATGCTTGCCGTGGCCTCTCCGGAGTATCTTGCAGATCGTTCGATCCCAGAGCACCCGCAGGATTTGATGCAGCACGACTGCATCAACATGCGCCAGGCAACCGGCGGGGGTCTCTATATCTGGGAGTTTGAGAAGAACGGCCAGGAGCTTCGCGTCAGGGTCGACGGACAACTCGCGTTCAACACGTCCTATCCCATGGTAGACGCCGCGCTTGCAGGTCATGGGATAGCCTTCTTGCCGGAGGACTTGGTGACCGATCATATCGAGGCGGGACGTCTGGTCGCGCTGCTTTCCGACTGGTCACCGCCCTTCCCCGGCTACTATATCTACTATCCGAGCCGGCATCAGAACTCGCCGGCATTCAAGGTGGTGGTAGACGCCTTGAGATATCAAAGGTCGTAGTTCCGGTCACAGGCAGGATACGATCCACTAGCTTCGACTGTGCCGGGACCGAGTGCTGGCGGCGGCTGGCTACGCCTCGCCCTTCATGCTTGTGCGCACGCGGAAGGTACCAGACGGCGATCGGTCGCCGACGCCCGCGCACGAAGTGCATCTGATCTGGCCGCAGTTCCTCGATTGTAGGCCCCAGATTCGAGCTTTGCGCCTGTGCCGCGATCAGTAGGTCCTCGCTGACCGCAAGGGATGTCCCAATCGTGCGCGTCAGCCGTTCGAGCCTGCTCGCTACATTCACCGTGTCGCCCAGCACCGTGTATTCGAGGCGACGCTCGTCTCCGATGTTTCCGACGATGACCTCGCCGTAGTGAACGCCGATACCGACCTCGATTGCGTGTTCGCCAGAAGCGAAACGCTGCTCATTCCACAATCGGACCTGCTCCAGCATGTCCCGCGCGCAAGCAAGCGCTCGCGCGGCATCGTCCTTCCGGGGACGAGGGGTGCCAAAATGCACCATGATCTCGTCTCCGATATATTTGTCCACGGTCCCGCCGTGGGCAAAGGCAACCGTCGCCAGACGTGCGTGATACTCCTTCAGCAGTTTAACGAGATCCTCTGGTGCGAGCCCCTCCGAAACCCTGGTGAAGCCCACCATATCGGCAAAGAGGATCGCGGCCGTCTGGAGCGAAGGCTCTCCAAAGCCATTCGACCCGCTGGACAACTCGCGGACGATGTTCGGCGAGAAGTAGCGCGACAAGGCGCTGCGCTGGGCCTCCGCCGCAACCTGCTTGCGAACAAGCCGGCGCGAGCGCCAAACAGCGATCGCGAGAATGATCGTCACGAGCACCAGGAACATCGTCTGATATGAGAGATTGATCAGGCTCACGGAGCGCGGATCGAGCACCAGCGCGATGATGTCAGTATCACTCAACCCGCCATCGAGCAAATCTCTCCCATATGCGATGGAATCGGGCCGCATCGCGACCCAGCAGTAGGCGATGTTCCAGACGATAATGGTGACCGCGCCGCTCCAGACGACGAGGGCTGGCGAGTAGCTGAGCGCCATGCTCACCAGAAACACACCCAGATACAGGAAATTCGGCAGGCGAAGGTTGAGCTGGGACGTCCAGCCTTCGACGGCGAACGGCGAAGGCGTGACAAAGATGTAAGTCAATATCGCTGCGTCGATGACGACGAACGACCATGTCGCCACTGTCGCAAAGCGACTGCTGCGTGCCAAGCCAAAGGAAAGAGCATTGAGCAACCCGAAAGCCACGATGGCAGCTACATATAGGCCCGAACGGTCGAGTGGCACGGCAAGGACCGCCCCCAGGGCGAGCGTTCCCAGCGCGACCAGCCGGCCCCAGAACATGTAGGCCAGGCCCTCTTTTACTTCACGATCGATAGCATCGCCGAGCGCCTCCGCGGAGACCAAGGGGTCGGTTGCCGTGCCAGCCAGGCGGCGTCGGGCGCGCCCCAGGAGAAGCGCAACGCATCGCGACGTGGTCTTCCAAGGCTTCGACACTGGCTCAAAATGGGTTCTCATCGATCATCTCGTGGGTTGCATGGCTTCGCGGCGATTGCTGGCGGTCAACGATCAACCTGGTAGAGACAGTACCTTCGATCTGGCTGCGCGATTAGCGCCGGAAATGCGCATGCGCTTATGAAGCGCATCGATCAGTCGGCTGATGATCTTCGCCCGACTGAGCGGCACTCATGGACTGGGCGCATGACGGCAAGCGAAGTGGCAGAGGTAATCGGATGCTGCTCGACTGTTTATATTGGTCGGTATCGAACGGCTTGAGCAGGAACGAAGGCCCCTCGAGCCCGATCATGTCACACCGGAAACAGGTAGCCGGTGCCAACAGTCGAGAGAACGAAAGAATGTCGCGGTTCAATCGTCAAATGGTTGCGCTCTTGCTCGCAGCCCATTCGGTCACATTGCCCACCATGTCCTTTGCTCAAACAAAGGATCGCAATCCCACGTCAGTGATCGGTACGGTCGTGCGGTTCACCGATGGTGCAACGACGGTGGACGTAACAGTCGGCGAAGACAGTCCAGCAGTGCGCGACTTCCTTTCGATGCTGCCGCTCACACTCAAGCTTGAGGAATTCGCCGGCCGCGAAAAAATCAGCTATCTGCCCCGTAAGCTCAAGCACATCGGCTCGCCCGGATCCGACCCCGAAGACGGCGACCTCATCTACTTCGTCCCGTGGGGAAACCTCGGCTTTTACTACAATACAGCCGGCATCGATTACTCAGACCAGACGCTTCACATCGGGACCTATAAGGCGTCGCCGGCAACTCTCGAGAAGCTTGCGGACCGGCCGGTTACGGTCGAAGTTCTCCCATAGCAAATTGGTTGGCCGCCGCGCATACGACGAGGAAAAACGGAAGCAGCAGACGCCGTAGTGCACGGTGCGCCAAACCTTTGCTGGCGGGACATCAAACTGGCAACTGCCCCGGCACCGCTGAATGCCCGCCCCGGGTGCCACACCCACGGCTCGCCTCCTCCAGCTGAACTGCACGAGGCCAAATCGCCTTATTCCCGTTGATACATTATGCGATCTGGTGGGAGCGCGATTCTGTCCGCCTCTAAGGCGACGTCCACGCTTAAGTCTGTGAACGCAGCATTGCGCCCTCAAGTTGGTCGTTCATAGCACGCGATAGAGTTCTGAAAGGCCGACGGTCTGCTTCGCCAATGGCCACATTCGAAAAGGGAGTGTGACAGGGTTACCTTGCGAGCGACCATTAATACTAAATCCAAATGCAACCGTGGAACACATGAGACATCGGCCTAGACGGCGAGGGTTGTTGAGGCGATACTAGAAACGCAATTCTGTTGGGGGCAGCATGGCTACGAAACGTCTCGATCGAGCCCATGACCAACTCTCGTTGCGCGATCTTCTCGATGCACGAGACCAGTACCACATCCACCTCATGCGCCACGCGAACGTGATCGCGACAGCTATCGGCCTCTACCGCATCCGCACCAAAGATAGCTGGCCGACCGAGCGCAGCGAGGGCAAAGTCCACGGCACTTACGCGCGCACGCTCGCGAACTCGCAAATTCGCTACTACTCCTGGCCAGCGATACTCGTTTTCGTCGAACGCTGGGTTACAGAAAAAGAGCTAGAGCCAGGCGACCTAGTGCCGAAGACGCTATACCTGCCGGATGGCCGCAGCATCCCGGTGTGCGTGATTGAAGCGCCCAAGGAAAGCCGGAACGAGACGCGTCCGCTCAGCACGGTCTTTCCGGTCAACAATATCGGCGGCGGGTGGCCCGTCATCGCGCGCAACCAGGGCCAGGAGTACGCTGCCACGATCGCGTGCCTGGTGAGCGATGGCCACACCGTCTATGCCCTCACGAACCGACATGTCGCCGGCGAAGCGGGTGAAATTATCTATTCGCGGCTAGGCGGTAAGGAACAGCGCATTGGCGTGAGCTCCGAGAAGCATTTGACGCGCGCCTTGTTCACGACGCACTACCCCGGCTGGCCGGGCCGCGACGTCTACGTCAATCTCGATGTCGGCCTCATCGACATCGACAATCTCGACCGTTGGACCGCCGAAATCCGCCATGTCGGCCAAATGGGAAAGATGGTCGACCTCTCAGTCCATACCATTTCGTTGGCGCTCATCGGTCGCGACGTTCGTGGTACCGGTGCCGCAAGCGGTGAGATGGAGGGCGAGATAGCCGCACTCTTTTACCGCTACAAGACCAATGGCGGGTTTGAGTACGTCGCTGACCTGCTCATTGGCCCCCGTCCTGCTGAGGCCAACAAGGCGAAAGAACCAACGTTCGCAACCCACCCCGGTGATTCAGGAACACTCTGGCTTCTCGAGCCAGACGACGAGGGCAAATCGCCTAAGTCCAAGGCCAAGCACAAGGACTACCAGCCGCTGGCCATGCAGTGGGGCCGAAACATGCTCTATTCGGCCGGCGAAGCGCGCCCGCAGAGCTATGTATTGGCAACGCTCCTGTCGCGCGTGTGTGCCGAGCTAGGCGTCGACCCGGTCCGCAACTGGAATCTCGATCAGCCCGACACATGGAGTGCCATCGGTCACTTCTCGATCGCCAATCGCGCCCAGGTCGCGCTGTCGAACCGGTCGCCGAAACTCAACACGCTGATGAAAAACAATGCCGACATCATCAGTCACGATGACGCCACCATCCTCGCGGGGGAGTTCTCGGGAATGGGTTCTGCGGATTTTGTGGCACTGGCGGATGTGCCGGACTTCTATTGGAAGCCACGTATCGCGAAGCAGGGATTCGCCCGCACCTTCGAGGGGCCCAATCATTTCGCCGACATGGATCAGCCCGATCCCAATGGAAAGACTCTCCTGGAACTTTGCAAGGACGACCCGACAACGTTCATCGACCCCCGAAAATGGGCAGCCTTCTACGACTCAGTCACCGATCTTGAGAGCGGCGACGCGATAGCCGAAAAGTATCGCGGGTTGCTGCCTTTCCGGGTCTGGCAAACATTCGACGCGATGGTCGAGTTCGCCGCCGCCGACAAGCCCCGAGAGTTCGTGTGTGCTGCGGGCACGCTCACTCACTACATTGGGGATGCGTGCCAGCCGCTCCATATCTCATATCTGCATGACGGTGATCCGCTGCGTCTGGTCGAGTACACCTTCACGCGCGGCGAGCGGAAGGGCCAGACGGAGATGAGACGTTTCGGCAAAGGCGTCCATGGGGGATATGAAGATACCATGATCAGCGCCTTCCGTGAGAAGGTCCTGGCTGGTCTTCTCAACACCCCAAAAACCGAAGCTGAGGAGATGATTACGACCGGTTTCGAGGCCGCCAAGCTAACCGTTGAGATGATGCGCAAGACCTTCACCTCAATTCCGCCGATGGCGGTCGTCAACGAGTTCGGCAGCTTTTTGGGCAAGCCGAAGGAGCGAGCGGAGCACCTATGGCGAAAGTTCGGTAACAAGACCGTCAAGAACATGCAGAGCGGCGCCCACTTGCTGGCGGTGCTGTGGGAGAGTGCTTGGGCTGTTGGCAACGGTGACACGAACGTTACCTCGACAGCGGGATTGACCAAAGATCAGGCGATGGCCATCTGCGCCGACTTCGATTTTATTCCCTCGGTTAGTATCTCGCGGATTGGCGCGCTTCTGAAGCCTCCGATGATCTAACATTAGTCCCTTTTGGTGATAGGCCGTCAGTCCGCAATGCGCCTCCCCGCCTGTCGTCCGTTGAGGTGAGCTGCCGCCGCCTGAAAGCAGACATCGCCGTCGACCACGCTGGAGGTCGAAGTTGCGCCACAGAACGAACCCGCTCGCGCGGGAGGGAAGGCGCGGGCCTTGAGACGTGTGCCTCGTTGACGGCATCGGTGAGGCTTTGATCGATCAGAGGTGACGGGCGGACGAAGACCTCCGAGCATGAAGGGGTCAACCTTCAGCTTGAGAGGAGCATCCGATGACCGTCCCCCATTCACATCCGTCCGGCAGCGCGCTTCGTGAGCGCATGATCGAAGACATGTCCATGCGCGGCTTCACCGAGGACACGCGCCGTGACTATATCCGTTGCGTGAAGGCACTTGCCACCTTCATCGGCCGTTCCCCGGACACGGCGACGGCTGAAGATCTGCGCCGGTTCCAGTTGCACCAAACCCAGATGGGCATGCATCCGCCGAGCATCAACAGTTCGGTCTCGGCGCTGCGCTTCTTCTTCACCGTGACGATCGACCGGCCCGATCTGTCTCGCCGCCTGACCCTGATCCATCAGCCGCGCAAGCTGCCGCTGGTGCTGAGCATCGAGGAAGTGGCGCGGCTGCTCGAAGCCGCACCGGGGCCGAAGTACAAGGCTGCTCTCAGCACGGCCTATGGCGCCGGATTGCGGGTGTCGGAGATCGTGGCGCTCAAGGTGAGCGATATCGACTCGACGCGCATGTTGATCCGCGTCGAGCAAGGCAAGGGGCGCAAGGATCGCCACGCCATGCTGTCGCCGCAACTGCTCGAGTTGCTGCGCGCTTGGTGGCGCGAGGGCAAGCGCCGCGGCGTCATGCTGCCACAGGGCTGGCAGTTTCCGGGCCGCAGCCCGATCACGCCACTCTCCACGCGGCAGATGAACCGCGCCGTCCATACGGCCGCGGAAACCGCCAAGATCAAGAAGCGGGTGACGCCGCACACGCTGCGCCACAGCTTCGCCACACATCTGCTGGAGCAGGACGTCGACATCCGCGTCATCCAGGTCCTGCTCGGCCATGCCAAACTTGATACGACCGCGCTCTATGCCCGCGTCGCCACCAAGACCATCCGCGCCGTGATGAGCCCGCTCGACCGGATCAGCCTTCTGGCAAAGGACGAGACCAGACCGGGCGCGTGACGCGGCGGCGATGAGCCGTCCGCTCCTAGAGGTCGCCGATATCTTCCATCGTCATGGCGCCGCCTGGCGCACGGCCCATGCCGGTCACTTGAGCCTCGGCCAGTTGAAGGTGATGGCGGCGATCGAGAACTGCCGCACCGCAGCCCTCGGCGGTCACGTCGAGGCATGCGAGGACTGCGGCCATAGCCGCATCGCCTACAACAGTTGCCGCAATCGGCACTGCCCCAAGTGCCAGGATGCGGCGGCAAGGGAATGGCTCGCCGCGCGCCAGGCCGATCTGCTGCCCGTCGGCTACTTCCATGTCGTCTTCACACTGCCGGTCGAGATCGCCGACATCGCCTTTCACAACAAGGCGGTCATTTATGGTCTCCTGTTCCATGCCGCCGCGCAGGCCATGCTCACCATCGCGGCCGATCCCAAGCACCTGGGCGCCCACATCGGCATCACCGCCGTGCTGCATACGTGGGGCTCGGCGATGACCCATCATCCGCATGTCCACATGATCGTGCCCGGCGGCGGCATCGCGCTCGATGGTGAGCGATGGGTGTCCTGCCGGCCCGGCTTCCTCCTGCCCGTGCGCGTGCTCTCAAGGCTGTTCCGGCGGCTCTTCCTGGCGAAGCTGACTGAGGCCCATGCCGCCGGCCGGCTGACGTTCTTCGGCGATCATGCTCGCTTCAGCGAGCGCAGCACCTTTGTTAAATTCCTGGTGCCGCTCAGAAGGAAGAATTGGTTCGTCTACGCCAAGTCACCCTTCGCCGGACCCGAGGCCGTTCTGGCGTATCTGTCGCGCTACACCCATCGCGTCGCCATCTCCAATAGCCGGCTGATCGCGCTTGACGAGACCGGCGTGACGTTCCGCGTCAAGGACTACCGCCGCGACGGGCATGAGCGCTACCGGACCATGACGCTCGATCCAGATGAGTTCATCCGCCGCTTTCTGCTCCACGTATTGCCCAAAGGCTTCCACCGCATCCGCCACTATGGACTACTTGCCAGCGCCGGCTGCGCGGAAAATATCGCGCGCGCCCGCATGCTTCTCGCCGCGCTCCAGCCTGAAGTCCGCCGATCCGATGATGCCGACGCCGCTGCCCAGGCCGACTGGCGGCCATCTTGTCCCTGCTGCGGCGGGCGCATGATCATCATCGAGACCATCGAGCGCGGCAACGACGCCCGAGCACCGCCATCCGCCGCCTCAACAAGCGGGGCGCAAACGCCATGACCGCGACTCGCCCGCCACGCACCATTCCTACCCAGGGACCTCATCGTCCCCGGAAGCCTGACTTCGTGCGCCCGCATCAAACGGCGCAACCAAACACACCAGAATCGACCGCCCTGCAACGACCATGCCACAGCATGCGCGGCGGCGACGAGGATGGCACAAACGCCAATAGGATCGTTGCCACCTGTCAGCCGCATCAGATCGGCCGACCAGCACCCAACGCAAACCACAAATCCCCATAGACCGGAAAACTGCCCTCTCCATCCCGCGGGTTCTTTCTCTGGAGGCTTTCGGACGCCGGCCCGGCGCCAGGCCAACACGTGGATAGCCGGCATCCGAAACCCTTCACACTAACAGTAGTCATCACCTTCGCGCAGCAGCTCTCCACGAACCGGATACATTTCTGCTTCGCCCCATGCGACCGTTCCTGGGGGTACCGAACATGAAGTCACAGGTGTCCGGACCAAGGCCACTACCCTCCAGGACCCGCTGACCAAAGGCCAAAACCGAGCGCATCTCCTTGGCAACGCCCAGCACCGGCTCAGTGGCGACTGACACGACGCGTCCTCCCATTTCTCGTCGCATGGGCACCTGGGACGATTGTCGTTCAGGCACCACCGCTGGAGAAGACCAGCAACATATTGTTGGTAGGCATCTCGATCGTCTCGCGGAGATTAAGTCCAGCGGCCTCACCCACTTGTTCAAGATCAGCGATATCACGCACACCCCAGGATGGGTTGCGCTCCTTTAGAGCCGCGTCGAAAGCAGCGTTCGAGGGGGCGTTGTGTGCCCCGTCGCGCATGAATGGGCCGTAGAGAAGAAGAAGCCCACCAGCGTGAAGCAAACGGCCAGCTCCTGCGAACAATCCTAAGCTTGCCGCCCATGGCGCGATATGGATCATATTGATCGACACGATGGCGTCAAAATGCCCCGTTTGTTCGACGCCCCAGTGTCCTGAGCACACATCAATATCCCGCGGTGCCAGCACATTCTTCAGCCCTGCGAATTTGATCCAGCTAGACGTGCTGGTGCGGGCGTCGGCATCCGGATCGCTCGGCTGCCAGGTGAGGTTGGGCATTGCTCCCGCAAAACACACGGCGTGCTCGCCGGTCCCGCATCCAATCTCCAGCACGGCGCCACGTGTTGGAACAACACGTTTTAGGACCGCGAGGATCGGCGCCGAATTTCGTACAAGGGAAGGCGAGAACATGCGCTGGTCGGCGCTTACGTCGCGCTGTTCCAGCGCAACAGGCGAACGGTCCTTCTTCTCTGGGGGCATATGCCTTGAATCCCCTTTGGGCGATGTTTCCCACCTTATAGCTGAAATGATGGGACTGAAACCAAGGATTTCGGACTTACGAAGGGGGCGCTAAAACGGCGGGACATCGCGTTTGTTTCCGGCGCGGGCAGTGGCCTGCCGGAAATTGGATGCCGGAAGGATGACCGGAAAGGGGCAAGCCTTTCAGTTGAAAGATCGCTCCTTTGCCCTAGTTCTTTCGGCACGAATAAAGAGGGCAGCGCACGAACAATGAGGGCAGTGAATGAGTGAAGACCCCAACGTGGAAAAGGCGCAAACGGGAGTATCCGGGCTGGATGACATCTTGGTCGGCGGGCTTTCCAAAGGGCACGTGTTTTTGCTGGAAGGAAATCCTGGCACAGGGAAAACAACTATCGCCCTGCAATTTCTTATCCAAGGGAGTGAGGTTGGCGAGCGAGGCCTCTACATCACATTATCGGAAACCGAACGCGAATTGCGCGCGGGTGCGGCGTCGCATGGTCTGACAATCGATGAAAGCATTGAGGTTTTCGAGCTTGCCCCTCCCGAAACGCTTCTTGACGACGACAGGCAACAGAGCCTGCTGTACTCCTCAGACCTCGAGCTCGGCGAAACCCTAAAACTGATCCTCGAGGCATTCGAGCGTGTAAAGCCGAGCCGCGTTGTTCTCGACAGTTTGTCGGAAATCCGACTTTTGGCACAGAGCTCTCTCAGGTATCGTCGGCAAATTCTTGCGTTAAAACACTTTTTCGCCCGGCAAAGCGTAACAGTCCTGCTTCTCGATGACTTGACCTCGGATACCTTGGACAAGACCGTGCACAGTGTCGTTCACGGCGTCATTCATCTTGAAGAGCTGGCTCCTAATTACGGTCCGGAACGCCGCAGACTGCGGGTAATGAAATATCGCGGTCAGGCGTTTCGAGGCGGTTATCACGATTTCACGATCAAGACCGGTGGTGTTGTTGTCTACCCTCGTCTCGTAGCTTCTGAACACCGGACGAATTTTGCACGCGTGTCGTTGAGCAGCGGGATCCCTGCGCTTGACGCGCTGCTGGGTGGGGGTGTTGAACTGGGATCCAGCACGCTGATCTTAGGCCCCGCAGGTACCGGTAAAAGCACCTTTGCGTTTCAGTTCGTGGCATCGACTATTCGAAGGGGGCAGAAGGCGGCTGTCTTTGTTTTCGATGAAGAACTCGGTCTGTTGTTTTCACGCATGCGTGCCATGGGGATCGATCTGGAGACGATGCGAGAGTCGGGTGATCTCCATATCGAGCAACTTGATGCAGCGGAACTTTCTCCTGGTGAGTTTGCCCATCGCGTCCGTGAGCGCGTGGATAGTGCCCAGGCAAAGACCGTGGTGATCGACAGTATCAACGGCTATCAAGCCTCCATGCCGGAGGAGAACGCACTCATTCTCCACATGCATGAACTGCTTCAATATTTGAACAGGCAGGGCACCAATACGTTTCTGACCGTTGCTCAACATGGCCTGGTTGGCGATATGAAGTCGCCTGTGGATGTGACCTATTTGGCCGATACCGTTGTTTTGCTCCGGTATTTCGAGGCGGCTGGCAAGGTGCGGCGGGCGGTTTCCGTCATCAAGAAGCGAACCGGATACCACGAGGACACAATCCGCGAGTTCGGTATAGGCAACAAGGGGTTGTCGTTTGGTGAACCCCTATCCAGTTTCCAAGGTGTGCTGAGGGGGGTGCCGACGTTTGTAGGCACGCCAGGGCCGCTGCTGAATTCCTCAAGCGCGAGTGACGCAAATTCCTGACCCGGTAACATCACTGGCCTTGGTCTTCACTCCGCAGGGGCGAGACGCGGATGTCGCAAACAGGCTGCTGGGGGAAATTGGCATCGCTTGTGCGATAGCGAGTGATCTTCCTCAATTCGCTCAATCGCTCAATGACGATACCTTTTTTGCGGTTGCAACGGAGGAGGCTCTTCGGTTTTCCGATCTGCGGCAGTTAACTTCCTGGATAAACAACCAGCCTAGCTGGTCCGATCTTCCATTCATTATTCTAACCCATCGCGGCGGTAGCCCCGAACGCAACCCTGCGGCGGCAAGACTGTCGGAGCTTTTCGGTAACGTGACGTTCCTGGAGCGGCCATTCAATGCTGTCACTTTTGCCAGCGTGGCCCGCACCGCAATTAGGGGACGGCGACGCCAGTACGAGGCACGCGCTCGGATTGAAGAGCTTCGCGAAGGAGAATCGCGTCTTCAAACAGCGCTTCTTGCCGGCCGGCTCGGAACCTGGGAACTTGAATTGGACAGCATGCGGTTTGCGGCGTCCGACACGTGCAAGGCAATTTTCGGACGTCCGGCCACTATGGCTTTTTCCTATGAGGAAGCGCTTTCAAGTATCCACGGGGATGACAAGGAGCGCGTCCTCAACGCCGTGAAGGAAAGCATCGATAGCGGCCGCGACTACGCCATAGACCATCGCACTCTATGGCCCGACGGCAGCGTTCACTGGACGGAAATCCGCGCTCGCGTCGTATCAGACAAAAGCGGCCATCCCGAACGTTTGGTTGGCGTGTCGTCGGATATCACTGACCGCAAACGCTACGAAGACCAGTTGCGGGACCTGAACGATACACTGGAAGAGCGCGTGGCTCAGCGAACGGCCGAGCTTAGCCGGGCGCATGATACACTCTTGGCTGAGGTGGCGCAGCGGGAGCGGGCTGAGCAGCATTTGCGCCACGCACAGAAGATGGAGGCAATCGGACAGCTCACAGGCGGTGTTGCCCACGATTTCAATAATCTTCTCATGGCCGTCATGGGCAATCTCGACCTGTTGAGAAAGCACCTGGCAAACAACCCAAAGGCGGCAAGGCTTCTGGAGGGTGCGATGCAGGGCGCCCGTCGTGGTGCGGCGCTGACGCAGCGCCTGCTCGCCTTCGCCAGGCGACAGGATCTTCAGGTCGAACCCGTTGATCTCGAAAAACTCATCCGCGGCATGACCGATCTTTTGGAGCGTTCCATCGGCTCGGCGATTGCTCTGCGATTGAATTTGACCAACGGGCTGCCGCACGCGCTGGTGGACGGCAATCAGGTGGAACTTGCCTTGCTCAACCTGGCTGTGAATGCGCGCGACGCGATGCCGGACGGTGGGTCACTCGTCGTGGAACTCGATCTTGCTCAATCAATGCCCGAGGATGGGCTAGCTTTGGGATCCTACCTTCGGATTTCAGTAACAGATACCGGGCATGGAATGGATGGCGAAACGCTCAAGAAAGCGATTGACCCCTTTTTCTCCACCAAGGAATTGGGGAAGGGTACTGGCTTGGGTTTATCGATGATTCATGGGCTTGCTGTCCAGTTGAACGGCAAATTTCAGTTGTTCAGCGCGCCTGGGCACGGAACCAAAGCGGAAATCTGGTTTCCTTCCACGACGCAGAAAATAGAGGATAAGGGGATGGACCTGACGCCAGCCCAGCCGGGCGTGACAGCAAGAGCAAAGATTCTGGTGGTTGACGACGACGCGCTTATCGCCATGAGCACCGTCGATATGTTGGAAGATCTCGGCCATGAGGTCCTTGAGGCAAATTCGGGCGCAAGGGCTCTGGAGCTTCTGGGTGGGGGCGATCAGATCGATCTGATGATTACGGATTATTCGATGCCGGGGATGAATGGCGCGCAACTCGCAAAGGCAGCATTGGAAATCAACCCTGCGCTTCCTATTCTGGTTGCAACCGGCTACGCCGATCTGCCTCCCGGTGCTGGAATAGATTTACCACGTCTTGGCAAGCCCTACACGCAAGATCAATTGGCATTTGAAATTGCCAAAGTCCTAAAGTTCTAGTTTTCGTCCATGCGAAGCCGTTATGATGCAGCGTGATGCAAAGCCCGAGGCGCCTAATGGCTGCAAAGAAGCTCGTCATGCTCCGCCCTTGCCGGACGACGTTCAACCCAGGCGCGACCTCCAGCCTCTGCCCTCTATTTCAACCGCGGACGCCCTCCCGCGCAGCGGGTTCGTTCTCCGGCCCCAATCGAGACGCTTGGGTCGCACTGACCAAGCATCCACTCCTGACGCTCCTCGGGCGTTCAGATCACTCGACGACCAGAAGGCCGGCAGCAAGGATGTCTCCTATCCCTCGCCCTTGAACGGAATCAAACCACCGAACCTGAAATGTCATAGTCAACGCTCTAAAGGAGTTACCCGAGCGTTCGCCGTATTCTTTTCTTGACAGATCGTTCCAGAATACCTAAATCGCATCCATGGCAAGGAACAAGGAATTCGATCGAGAGCAGGCGCTGGATGACGCCATCGAGGTGTTTCGCGAACACGGTTTCGAAGGCACGTCCACCCAAATGCTCGTCCGTGCGATGAAGATTGGCCGGCAGAGTCTTTATGATACGTTCGGCGACAAGTGGAAGCTCTACTGCCTTGCTGTCGAACGCTACGCCGCTGCGGAAACGGAAGCCCACATCGCCATGCTGCGCGGTGCGCCGCGTGCCCAGGACGGCATTCGGGCGATGATGGACCGAGTGGTCGAAAATGCTTCACGGGCCTGTCTTGGCGTGAACTCGGTCTGCGAGTTCGGCCAGAACCGACCTGACCTAACGGCAATTCATCAGGCTGCTGATCGGCGATTGAAGCATGCCGCCAAGCAATGCATCAGCGAGGCTCAGGCGCAAGGGGATCTCGACGCAACGCTTTCCACGGAAGAGACTGCCGATTTCCTCTTCGCCAATGTTGCCGGCATCCGCATCGCTGCGCGCGGCGGCGCGGGGCCAAAAGAGCTCAAGGCCCTAGCCAGGATCGCGCTTCGGGTAGTGACATGAGGGCAAAATTTTTTGCTTGTTTCTGGAATGATCAGTCAAGAAAGGAAGATCATGAGAGCCGTGGTTATGAATGAAATCGGTGGCACCGAGGTGATGGAATTTGTCGATCTCCCAGAACCGGTCGCCACCCCGGGGCATGTGGTGGTCGAAGTCGCGGCCGCAGGCGTGAACTTCATGGATATCGGCGTGCGCCAGGGCATGGCGTGGACAGACAGCCCCAACCCGAAAATTCTCGGCGTCGAGGGTGCAGGACGCATCGTCGCGCTTGGTGATGGGGTCGATGGTTTCGCTATCGGAGACCGGGTCGCCTGGGTCTACGCGCCAGGAAGCTATGCCTCGCACGTCCTGATCTCAACGGATGCGCTCGTGCGCCTTCCCGATACTATCGATGACAAGACAGCAGCCTCCCTCATGATGCAAGGATTGACCGCGAGCCACTTCGCCACCGATTTCTACCCGATCCAGCCTGGAGACACCGCACTCGTGCATGCTGCGGCGGGTGGCGTCGGCCTGCTGCTGACACAGATCGTCCGGCTGAGGGGTGGACATGTGATCGGCCGCGTTTCGTCGACCGACAAGGTGGACGTCGCAAAAGCGGCTGGCGCGAACCACGTTATCGTCGACACGGAGGGGAAGTTTGCCGCTGAAGTTTTGCGTCTCACCGGGGGAGAAGGTGCAAGCGTCGTCTATGACGGTTCCGGTCCCAAGACCTTTCAGGGGTCGCTCGCAGCACTTCGTCGCTCCGGCACATTCTGCTGGTATGGGCCGGTGCTTGGCGGTCCGGGGCCACTCGACATCATGGGCCTGCCGAAGAGCATCAAGATCGGCTATGCGACATTCTTCGATCACATCAGTACGCCCGAACTTCTTCGCGCCCGCACCGAGCAGTTGTTCCGTTGGATTCACGATGGGTCGCTCAAGCTGCACGTCGGTGGAACCTACGCGCTTTCTGATGCCGCCCGTGCTCATGCCGACATGGAAAGCCGGGCGACCACCGGCAAGCTATTGCTGATCCCCACGCAAAGGGGTTCAGCATAGCGCTGCCTGAAAGGCGGGAACCGGGGTCGACTAGCCCCGCCAAGAGGTTCCGCATTTAAGGTGCAACACCAGGGCACCCATTCGCCGGGGAATTATCTGTCGGGAGTAACGCTGGAGTAGGTCATGTTCCTGATTGTGAGGCTGCTCCAACCCTCCATTTGCAGGTTCGCGCGCAGTAATCTTTCGTCCGAACAACGACGGCGCGGCTTCACCAGTCAAATTCTGGACACCCCGGCCCAGCCGTTCGGAACCTTAGTAGTGCTCGTTAGTTGAACGGATCAGAGAGGCACCTCTTCTCAAAGGACATCCCCATGAAACAACTGATTTTGGTTTGTCTACTCGCCGGGTTGGCTACTACGCTGAACGCACAAACACCAACACCCACGCCATCGCCTCAACGCGAGACGCCAGCAGTAGCAACTCCCGACAGCCAGAACCCGACGGCCCCCGTCGAGGGGGCGAACAGCTTCACTGAAGAACAGGCCAAGGGACGGATCGAGGCCGGCGGATATGCCGGCGTCACCGGGCTGAAATTGGATGACAAGGGCATATGGCAAGCTTCAGCGACCAAGGATGGAAAGTCCGTTATGGTCTCGCTCGACTACCAAGGCAATGTGGTTGCGAAATAACTCCAACGAACCCAACAGGAGATGGTCATGAAAACCGCAACGGGACTCTTCGATGACTATTCCGACGCACTGGCCGCGGTGGGAACACTGCAAGATGTTGGATTTACCGACGAAGAAATCAGCGTGGTTTCCAGCAACGCTGCGGAGCGATACCCTGACAATGACAATGGAGTGGCCGAAGGTGCCGGAACTGGCGCCGGTCTAGGGGCTTTGGCAGGCGGGGCCGGCGGTCTTCTTACCGGTTTGGGCCTCATGGCTATTCCAGGCGTCGGGCCAGTGGTTGCGGCCGGTTGGCTTGCGGCGACAGCCGCAGGTGCTGCCGCTGGCGCTGTTGTCGGTGGGGCTGCAGGAGGGCTGATCGGAGCGCTGACGGGATCCGGGGTCGCGGAAGATGATGCCCACGTCTATGCCGAAGGCATTCGACGCGGCGGCACGGTTGTAACCGTCAAGACCGATGAATCCAGGGTAGCGGACGCACAGAACATTTTGCAGCGATCCAACTTGGTCGATCTGGCCAGGCGCCGCTCGGATTACCGGGAACAAGGCTGGACGCGTTTTGATGATGAATCAGACCCGTTCACCCAAGCCGAAATCGAGGCAGAACGGATCCGTTATAGAACTGGCCTGTAACTGCAAGGCCACGCCGCGCCGCCTGCGCACAGAGATGTTCAAGTATGATCGACGCCCCCAACAAAGCGGTGATCTCGGAATGATCAAACGGGGGGAGAGACCTCCACAACATCCATGCCAACGATGTTGAGGTCCGAGATGCCCCGGATCGTCTCGATGACATCCCTTGGCGACAGCCCATCGACAACCGGCGTGCCCGTGCCAGGCGCATAGGCCGGATCGATGCTGTCGACGTCGAACGTAAGGTAGCACGGCATTTCGCCCACGGTTTTCTTGATTTCATCCACCAGACCTCGAGGTCCGAGATCACGCGCCCGCGGGCAAAAGACAACGTTGATCTCATGGTCCATTGCGTAATGAGTCCGGAAATGACGCCGCCTTTGGCGCGACTAAAGTGCCGCGCCAAACGGGATGTACCAAGAGGCGATTGGATAGACGGATTATTTTGGGACCCAATTCGTCAGCGCCCCAAAGAAGGCCTCCGTCTCCGCATAGGGGGTGTCGTCGGCCGGCGGGAAATAGCTGAGCTTGACCATTACAGTCTGCGTGTCAGGGTCTACGTAGACGTACTGCCCCTGCAAACCTAAAGCTTTGTAGGCCTCCGATCCCTCGCGCGTCCAGAACTGAAAGCCGTATCCGCCCTCGGGGCCCGCCTCGGAACCTACCGGTGTGCGCGCCGTTTTTATCCAATCCGAGTTGACAACCTGGCGCCCATCAACAGTCCCTTCGTTCACCAGCATTTGCCCGAACCGAGCCCAGTCGCGCAATGTCGCGTTGAAACCGGCCCCGCTGAATTCTCTACCAACTCCAGGCTTTCCGTCCATGATGTAGAAGCCGTCCGCCTCTGCGCCCAAAGGCTCCCACAGCTTTTCGGTCGTATAGGCCGCAACTGTTCCGCCAGTGACACGTTCGATCACCCAACCGAGAATTGCAGTGTCGATGGTCTTATAGGCGAAGACCTCGCCCGGTTTGGCGGCAGTGCCAATGTCGAGCCCAGCATCGGCAAACCGCGCGACGTTTTTGACCAGAGCGTTGATATGATTGCTCGCGGCAATGCCCGGATTTGCAAAGTCGTAGCGCTCCTCGTAATCCACGCCCGAGCGCATTTCCAAAATCTGTCGAAGGGTCACCTCACGATATCCGCCTTTTTTCAGTTCTGGCAGGTATTTTACGACGGGATCGTCGATGGACGCGATGTATCCATCGGCAACTGCGGCTCCGACTAGCATGGCAGTGATGGATTTCGTCATGGACCATCCCATGAAACGGGTACTCGCATCGCTGTTATTGCGATATATTTCCGTAACGATCTTGCCGTTTTTCATCACCAGGAATGCGTTTGTATAACTGCGTTCCAGAAATTCCTCGGCGATGAAAGTCTTCCCGTTGAATTCATATGAAAAATCTAACTTATGATCCTGCCGCGGGAGGACCCATGCGGCGCCGGAGTGAGGCACGGTGCGAATGGTGAAAAGTTCGTCCATATTGCGGAAAGCAAACGCATTGACGTCGCCGTCATTCATATGCCAGCGCAATATCTGCGTCGCGATCGGAACGACTGAAGGCTTACCTTTCGCAATCTCGTCAGGCAGTCGCTGTTGTGCCCCGGCCGTCGTGATGTTTAGCATGACGACCGTCATGGCGGCGGCGCCCAGATTGATCAATTTCTTCATTTTTCCTCCCATTTGTCTGTTGCGTCGAACGTGAACACATGTCCGCTCGACTGTTCCTTCGAAATCGCAGACGCTTGCCAATTGCACCGTCCATGGAATTTGCGTTCGACCAGCTGAAACGCGGCGCTGATAAATCCGCTCTCCAAAATTGCGGATGGTCGTCACCTGTGCAGCCATTTCGGCGCCCCCTGACGGCATATGAACCGACAGGACAGGGGAACGAACTGAATAGCTGCCAGTGTTGCAGGCATGACAACAAGGTGGGAAAGGCGGGCGCGCCAGGCGCCCACCTTTTCACGAGGTTGACGTCGCGCGCCTGCGGCGGGTCAAAAGCCAGGTCGCAATGCCGCCGAGAACTGCAATGGGCAAGATGCCCGTCAGCACTTCGGAGGCGCTCTGACCCGCGGCAACGAGTGCTCCTGCAAGCAGCGGTCCTGCCACCGATCCGAAGCGCCCCACCGCGACGGCAAGGCCGACGCCCTGACCGCGCACCTCTGCCGGATAGCATTGCGGTGCGATGCCGTAGAGCACTGCTTGCACCGAGATGATCGCTGCGCCAAGTATCGCCCCTACCACGAGCGTCACGAAGATATTCGCCGGTGCCACGGCCAAAAGCGCAAGCGCAACAACCAGTCCGCCAAAGGAACCGGCAACCCAAAAGGATCGGTTCCGAGCATCGAGCGCCACGCCCCCTAGAAGGCTGCCAGCCGCCCCAGCCAGATTAAAGGCAAGTTGGACCATCCCCGCTTCCGCCCGCCCGAAGCCGCGCGAGACCATAAGCGCCGGAAGCCAATTGAGCAGGAGATAAAGCACCAGTAGCGAAAAGAAGAAACCAGCCCAGAGCAATACCGTCGGCACGAGGTTGCCGCTGCCAAGAACTGTTCCAAGCCCTCTCACATCGCGCCCTTTGGGTGCCATGCGCAGATCGGGCAGGTTCATGACCAGAGGCACGATCATCAAGGGAAGGAGACCGCCGATCACAAACAGCACTCGCCAACCATCGCCCAGCCCGGCGATGGAGATCAGGCTGACCACGGCGCCACCCAAAGGAATGCCCGCATACATGAGCGCGACGGCGCGGCCACGGCGCTCCGCTGGTGCCGACTCCGATGCGATGGCCACGAGATTTGGGAGGGCCCCGCCCAGCCCTACGCCCGTCATGAACCGCATCACCAGCAGAGTCTCGTAATTCCCCGCTAACGCCGTTCCGATGGAAAACAATCCAAAGACGGCAAGCGAGATTGCAAGTCCTGCCCGCCGTCCATGCCTGTCGGAAAGCCATCCGCCTGCCAATGCGCCGAAGATCAGCCCGAACGTTGCAGACGAGAAAAACATCCCCATCTGGGCTGGCGACAGACCGAGCGCCGGGCCGAGGCGCGGCGCCGCGATGCCGGCGACCTGGATGTCGAAACCTTCGACAAGGGCCGCGGCGAAGCATATGAGTATGGCCCGGCTATTGCCGGCACCTGATGTTCCGATTCCCATCGATCCTCCAAAATCAAAATGGTGAGTGGAAGGCGCGTCTCCTCCTGCGACTTCCGTTCGAGGAAGATGTCGTCAGGGCATGTGTTATGTCAAGAAAAAACGCTATGTAAAATAGCGATATAAAATAGCAATCTTGCGGTTGTCGCGCAGCGGTGGGTCACCGTGCCAGGGTATCGGGAACGGTCTGAAGAACGTTCGCCCACGTCGCTATCCAGCCCGTCAAATGCAGGCCCGGATGTACTAATTGCTCGTTGAACGGGGTCACGATTTCGACCGCATGCACGGAATGGTCGGATATGCGCCGGGTCGACATCGGCGGCAGAACTCTCGGCACCCTGCCGGACAGAGTGGGCAGGGCACAGAGCGTCGCCAGCAGTCGGCGTTTCGTTCACGCTGTGAGGAATTCGTCGCGCAGGATGTGCTTCATGACCTTGCCAGAGGCGGTGCGCGGCAAGGCATCGACGGTTACGAAGGTTTTCGGGATCTTATAGCGCGCGAGAGAGGCCTCGCAATGCTGGGCCAGCTCGTTCTCCGAAATCGCCTGACCAGGCACGAGCACCACGAAGGCACGGCCAACCTCGCCCCAGCGCGAGTCGGGCACGCCGATAACAGCGACCTCGCGTATGGCTGGATGGGCGGCCATCACGGATTCGACCTCAACCGGATAGACGTTCTCGCCACCTGAGATGAACATGTCCTTTCGCCGGTCTACGATAGTGATGTAGCCATCAGTATCTGCGCGGCCGACATCGCCCGTTCGCAACCAACCATCCGCGCCGAGCGCGCTGTCCTCCCGGTTCCAGTAACCCCTAATCACGTTCGGGCCGTGCACCAGCACCTCGCCCTCGGTTCCCTGAGGCACCTCCCGCCCCTCTTCGTCAACTAACCGTACGCGAGTAAGAGGGCCGGGCAGGCCGACCGCGCCGGCCTTTTCGCGCACGATCCGGGCCGAGAGAGGCATTCCCAGGATCGTGCCGCATTCCGTCATGCCGTAGCCGTCGACCATTGGTACGCCGCGGTCCAACCACCAGTGGATATGCGCCGCCGGATTCGGCGCGCCGCCGGTGAACAGGGCTTTCAGCGCCCATCGATCCGGCGCAAAATTCCTCGCGTGGCGTAGCCCCTCGGCCATTTGAGGGACACAGAAGTAATGTGTGACACGCAACGCCGGATCGGCCAGCCGCGTATTTGTCAGTTCAGGATCGAACCCGGGTGAGATCAAGCATGTCCCGCCGCGCAGGAGCGCGGGCCAGATCTGTGTTACCAAGCCGATGACGTGGAAAATCGGCGTGTCGCAAAGGAAGACGCTGTTGCTGTCCACTTCGCCTAGCACGCCGAAATTGACAGCGGTGGCCAGGAGGCAGCTCGCGCTCAGCATCGCACCCTTGGGGGTGCCGGAGGTGCCGGAAGTATAGAGGATCGTGCAGGTTTCGGACTGCGAACGAGGCGTGCAACGGGAACCCGGCACGGCCAGTTCAACAGCTTCAGCAAAGTCCGTCAGGTCACGATACAAATGCCTCGGGGCGCAATCGGCCAAAAGGATATCGATCTCGGGTTCGGAAAGCCTCCAGTTCAGGGGAACGAAAATACCGCCCATGCGGATTAACGCTTGCTGCATCACTACCTGCCAGCCCGAGTTACGAGCTAATACAGCCACGCGGTCGCCTTCCGTCACTCCCTTGGCCCGCAGTACCACTACGGCGCGCTCAATGTCAGCATCCAACGCCGCGTAGGTCCATTTCTTGCCCGTAGCGAGGTCGAGACACGCAAGAGCATCGGGCCGGAGGCGCGCGTGAAGCGCCACCGGGTCGGGGGTCGTAAAGTCCAGCATCACATCTCCTCCCTGAGATCGTCAGCCTGCCTTGCGTGACGTGTCGTAAGCGCCGAGGCCGGGCTTGTAGCTTTTCTCGTCGATGAACTGACGGATTCCCTCCTTCCGCCCCTCAGCATCATAGGAGTTCGCGGCCTCTTGCGCACGGACGAGGTAGTCCTCGGCGTCGTCATAGCTCATCGGGCCGACGCGACGGACAGCGTCCTTGGTGGCCTTCAGCGCGACGGGATTCTTTTCCCGAAGCACCCTTGCGACCTCCGTCACGCGGGCCTTCAACTCTTTCAAGGGCAGGCTCTCGTTCACAAGGCCCCAATCGGCAGCGGTCTTCCCGTCGATCGGCTCGCCGGTCATTGAATGATACATCGCCTTGCGGAAAGGCAGCAGCTCCACCGCAACTTTCGTCGCCCCGCCGCCGGGCAAAATGCCCCAGTTGATCTCGGAAAGGCCGAACTTCGCCTCGTCGGCCGCAAAGGCCAGGTCGCAGGCGAAGAGCGGTCCGTAACCGCCGCCGAAGCACCAGCCGTTGACCATGGCGATGGTCGGCTTCTGGTACCAGCGCAGCCGCCGCCACCACCCATAGCTTTCGCGCTGCGCTTTGCGGGTGCCGGCAAGACCCTCGGCCTCGGTCTCGCGGAAGTATTCCTTCAGGTCCATGCCCGCGGTCCAGGCGGAACCTTCGCCGGTCAGCACCAGCACGCCGACGTCGTCGCGGAATTCCAGCTCGTCCAGCGCCTCCATCATCGCACGATTCAGCGTGGGCGACATGGCGTTGCGCTTGTCGGGGCGGTTGAAGCGCAGCCAGGCGATTCCGTCCGCGATATCCCAAGTCACAGTATCAATGTCGTTTGCCATGTGTTTGTCCTTTCAAATCGGGAAATGTCCGGGCTGGGTCTCGATCGTGATCCAGCGCAGTTCGGTGAATTCTGCTATGCCGGCGCGGCCACCGAAGCGACCGTAGCCCGACGCACCGGTGCCACCGAAGGGCATTTGGGCCTCGTCATGCACAGTGGGTCCGTTGACGTGGCAAATGCCGGACCGTATCTGCCGCGCCACCGCGATCCCGCGCGAGATGTCGCGGGTAAATACTGCCGCCGACAGCCCGTACTCGCTGTCATTGGCAAGCCGTACGGCGTCTTCTTCATCCTTTGCGCGCAGTATGGCGACTACGGGACCGAAGCTCTCCTCGGCATAGATCCGCATCTCCGAGGTGACGCGGTCCACGACCTGCGCGGGCATTAGAACGCCCTCAGCCGTGCCGGCGCTGGTCACGATGGCTCCTTTCGATTGCGCGTCCTCGATCAACGACTGGACCTTCGTCACCGTATGCGCGTCCACGACCGCACCCAGAGGAGCCTTGCCCTGTGCCGGATCGCCCGACTTCAGCTGCGCGGCGCGGGCGGTGAATTTCTGCACGAAAGCATCGGCAACTTCGCCCACGACGATGATGCGTTCGGTGGACATGCAGATCTGACCTTGATTGAAGAAGGCTCCGAAGATTGCCGCTTTGACCGCCTCGTCGATATTGGCGTCCTTCAGCACCAGAAGCGGAGCCTTGCCCCCCAGTTCCAGCAGGCAGGGCTTCAGCTGCCTCCCAGCGCGTTCCGCAATGATCCGGCCCACCTTGGTTGACCCAGTGAAATTGATGCGTCGGATCGCCGGGTGGTCGATCAGCGCTCCGACGATCTCGGCCGCATCCTCGGGGGCGTTGGTCACGAGGCTGACAAGTCCCGGCGGAAGGCCGCCTTCCTCCAGCGCCTCAACGATTAGCGCGTGCGTGCGAGGGCAGATTTCGGACGCCTTGAACACCACGGCATTACCGCAGGCGAGAGGTGTGGCAAGCGCGCGCACCCCAAGGATAACAGGCGCGTTCCAGGGCGCGATGCCGAGACATACGCCCGCGGGTTCGCGGATGCCCATCGAAAGGCAGCCCGGTTTGTCCGAAGGGATCACCTCGCCCGAGACCTGCGTGGTCAGGGCCGCAGCCTCGCGCAGCATCGATGCGGCGAGCATCACGTTGAACCGCGCCCAGCCTTCGGTTGCGCCTATCTCGGAAGCCATTGCGGTGACGAAGGCGTCACCCTTCGCTGAGATCGCGTCGGCGGCCTTAAGCAGTACCGCGCGACGGGCGTTAGGACCAAGGGCAGCCCATGCAGGGAATGCATCGGCCGCCGCTTGCGCGGCTGCACGAGCGTCTTCGACGCTGGCGGCGGCAGCCTCGCTGGCAAGTGCGCCCGTCACCGGGTTATATCTGCGAAACGTGCGGCTCGCTGCCCGCTCCGCCCCCGCGATGCGAAGATTGACAATGCTCACGACAGTCCTCCAAAAATGCTGCCCAAATCGTTGGGCATATCGCTCGAACGGAAACTAGCGCGAAGATTGCTATCTTGCATAGCGGTTTTTTTTAGAAAGGTGTCTGACGGCAAATGAATGACAATGAAAAGAGCGCCTTGCTCAACTTGGTCGGCTATCACCTCCGTCGCGCATCTGTCTTTGACCTTAACGGAGCAGTGGAAGCACTGGCCCAGGTGGATGCCCGCCCAATCAGCCTCAGTGTGCTGTTGTGCATGGTCGAAAAGCCTGGTCTGACCTCGGCCGAGATTTGCCGCATCCTCGGCATGCAACGCGCCAACATCGTACAGTTCCTCACAGATCTTGAGGCGAAGGGGCTGTTCACCCGCGAGGCGGAGGCGTCCGACCAGCGCGTCCAACGGTTATTTCCGACACAGGCCGGCAGGGAAGCAGCTGCCGATTGGCTGCATCGCCTGAACGAGCACGAGGACCGGATGCTGGAACGGCTAGACGCGCAAGAACGTGCCGAACTTCGACGCTTGCTGAGCAAGGTCTGGATGGATGCGCCCGGGCGCTAACCGCTTAGCGTACGAAGTCAGGCTTCCATCAGCAATGTGAATCGGTTCGCCCCAACCGATTCAAAATTCTGATTGGACGCAGAATCTCCGGCACGCAATGCTGTGTCCATGACCCAGCACTGTTCCCCAGCCTCTACTTTCAACGGATAGATCCAGGTCGAAACATGGCGCGCTATTATGCGTTGTCGATACAGCCAACACTCTTTGGCGAGATTACCCTCATTCGGGCTTGGGGACAGTGGCGCTCCTGTGCGAAATTGCCCGCCTCGGGCTATGTGCCCAAGGCGAGCCGTGGAAACTTAGGGTACGGCATCGAGTGTCGGGCGCTTGGGACAGAAATCGATGAACCACGACTTGCAGCGACGCGCTCACAGGCCGACTAGATATCGCCAGCATCTCCAGCGCTGTTGCCGTGCTCTTCCCCTCCCGGTGCCAGCGCTCATGAGCAAATGACAGCGATCCGCGCTCAATTGCTAGAAATGCTCAAAGCCGTTGCAGCCGCACTTGGCGAGGATCTGCGTGAGCGAGGATTGCGAGCACCTCGCGTGGCTCAAGGCCACCTACTTCCGGGGTGCCGGTGCCCGGCGTGAACGCGGGATCAAGGCTGTCGACGTCGAAGTTGACATAGGTGGGGCCGCCCGAAATTACCTTGATAGCCGCTTTAATCACCGCCTCCACGCCCATTTGCTGGACCTCCTCGGCATGGATGACGGTCATTCCGGAGTCGTAGGAGAACTCCCAAAGGTAATCGCCGCCACCACGGATGCCGATCTGGATCGTCCGCTTGGGATCCAGGACGCCGTCCAGTACTGCGAGCCGGAAGGGGCCGCCGTGGTGGAACTTGGCACCTTCGTAGATGCCCGCGGTGTCGCAGTGGGCATCTATGTGCAACATTCCCATCGGGCCATGCTTGCGAGCCAAGCCCTTGAGGATGGAGTAGCTGATGGAATGGTCACCGCCCACCGCAAGCGGCACCACGTCGCTTGCGGCAAGTGAACCGAAAAACTCCTCGATGTCGGCGTGGCAGCCTTCCAGGTCGAACCTGCTCCTCATCGGGACGTCGCCGATGTCGGCAACTTTCAGCACGGTTGACGGGGCCGCCTTGAGCACCCGATCTCGACCTGCCGAACCGCCTTGGGACCCAGGCGCGAGCCGGCCCTGTTCGTGACCCCGAGATCCATGGGGACGCCGACGAGTGCTACGTCGATGCCCGATATCGTCTGACCGGAGAAAAGCGCTTTGGCGGCGTCCTCAACATAGGGCGCGTCGAGGAACGTCCGAACGCCCTCAAAGGGCCATCTTCTGCGATCGCCCGTAAAAAGACCGTCCGCGACCGCCTTCAACGCCGGATCATGAATCGCGCCGCCAGTAGCACCGGAGTACTTCGTCCTAAGATCTTCGAGTTCCATCTCCCGCACCTTCCAGCTACAGCATCGATCTGCTAAGGCCGCCGTCCACGGGCATCGCCACCCCCGTGACATAGCGAGCCTCGTCGCTTGCGAGGAACGCCACGACGGCCCCGAATTCCTCGTGTGTCCCGTAACGGCCGATCGGTATCTCGGCTTGGCTTTCCCCGGCGATCACGGACGGATCAACACCGCGGTCAGCCGCGTCCATAGTGTCGAAATACACGGTGCGCTCCGTGGCGAACCTTCCTGGAAGGACCACGTTCACGGTGACCCCATCGGCGGCCACTTCCAGCGACAGCGTCTTCGCCCAACCAGCGAGAGCCGAACGCAACGCGTTGGAAGCAGTCAGCCCAGAGATAGGCTCCTTGACGCTCGTGGAAGACACCGCCACGATGCGGCCGAACTTCCGAGCCCTCATGCCCGGCAGAAAGTGTGACGCAATCCTCACCTGGTTGAGGAACATCGCACCGAACTGCTGAAGCCAGATCTCCTCCTCGAACTTCGAAGCCGGAAACGGCGGAGGGCCACCTCCGTTGAGAAGCAGTATGTCGACGTGCCCCATATGCCGATCGACCCAGCCTAGGAGTTCGGACACGCCCTTCTTCTCCAACAGGTCGCAAGAGAAGGACATCGCCACGCCGGGCTTTCCTTCGAGCTTTGCCTCGGCCGCGCGTAGAGTCGCTTCGTCGCGGCCCACAAGCGCCACGTCGACCCCTTTGTCAGCCAAGGCTTCAGCTACGCCGAAACCCAGTCCTTTGCTGCCGCCCAGTACCAGTGCGGTCTTCTTCACGTTTGCTGTGCTCATCTGTCCAATTCCCTCTTCCGTCACGCGGCCTCGGCCGCTTCCGCGGCGATCTCGCGCACGGCCTGGACTAACTTTTCGATGTCTGTGTCAGTGTTGCCAAAATGGACCGAGGCTCGCAGGATTTCCGTGATGCCTCTGATGTCCATGTCGAACGGCGTGTATCCGACGCCGTTCTTTCCGATCGTGATCCCGCGGGCTGCGAGAAGCTCCTTCACCCGCTGGCATGGAATGCCTTCGACGGCGAAAGTCACGAACGCGGCCTTGTCGCGGCCGAGGTCGAGAATGTTTACGCCGGGCACATCCGTGAGCCTGTTGCGGAGCTCCGTGGCGAGTGCGTTGAGCTTCACCCGGGTGTCGAACGCATTCAGGCTCAGGGCTCGCTCGAGCGAGTCGATCAACCCCAGGCGCAATGCCACGGCGAACTCGGCGGTTTCCACAGCTTGAGCACTCTGGTGGATGGCCGCGCGCCCGACGTCGAGCTTGGCGGAGCGGTCGTCCACGCGCCTCGGAACCATCGACACCGCGAGCCTGGGCGAGATATAGGCGAGAGCCGTTCCGCGTGGCCCCCGCAGAAATTTCCGGCCGCAGGCGACTAGGACGTCGCACCCGATCTCCGACACATCGACCGGAAGTTGTCCGATCGCCTGGCTGGCGTCGATCATGTAGAAGGCTCCCGATTTCGCTTGGCGTAACGCCTTGCCGAGCGCCTCGGCGGGATTGATAAGAGCGCCACTCGCACCAACCCAAGTAAGCGCCACTATCTTCACGTCGGGATCGAGAGACCTCACCACCGCCTCGACGTCTACCGCGGTGGTTTCATCCCACGGCATCACCGACATTGAGGCGCCCGAAACATGGCACGCATGCTTCAGGGCAAGCACGTTGCCGATCCACTCCTGGCGGCTTACCAGGACGCGGTCGCCCGCCTTGAGCGGCACCGAAGCGAGGATGTCGCCGTAAAGCTGACCGTGACCGGTCCCGAACGCGACGTCCGTGGCCGCGCACCCCAGGAGACGGGCCGCCCTCGCATATCCAGCCTCCAAGCGGTCCGCGACGGCCGCCCCAGCTTCCATGGGACCCAGTTCCGCTTCGCGGCGGAGATGCGCCACTATCAATTCGACTGTTTCCGGAGCAAGGATGCTTGCGCCCGCGTGATTGAAGTGAATGACAGGCGGCATCTCGCTCTCCTTCAGCGCACGTGGAAGACCGCGTCGATTTCGACGGGAACATTGGCCGGAAGGCCACCCATGCCGACCGCGCACCGGGCATGCTCCCCACGCTCGCCGAATAGGGCATTCATGATTTCCGAAGCGCCATTGCCGACCTGAGAGTAAGCGGTGAAGCCGGGAACGGCGTTGATGAAGATATTCATCTTTGCCATTTGCACCACACGGTCGAGATCGCCGTCGAGCGCTTTTTCGACCCAGTAAACGATGTTGGCAGCGCATATCTTCGCGCTCTGGAGCGCCGTCTCGACGTCGATTTCCTTGCCGACCTGGCCGATGTAAGCGATTTCGTCGGCCACTTCCGGGATCTGGCCGGAAACGTAAAGCGTGTCGCCAATGCGCTTGGTCGGCGCGAAGGGGAGATCTGGCCGGCTGAGCCTGGGCCAGTTAACGCCGCACTTTTCGAGTTTTTCCTTGTAGCTCACGACAGGTCTCCGTCACCATTTTTACTGTGAGGGGAGGTTGTCATCTGACCGCCATGTTGTGTAGTGTTATAATTCTTAGAGAGCTATAAGGTTATTTTATATGGAGCTGAACTTCGACACGAGGCTGTTGCAAGCCTTCATCGCGGTTTCAGAAACTGGGACCGTCAGCAAAGCCGCGGATCGTCTCGCTCGGACGCAGCCCGCCGTGAGCATGCAATTGCAGCGTCTTGAGATGGATCTTGACACGCAACTGCTCGTCCGTTCCCATAAAGGTGTCTCCCTGACAGACGCCGGGGAGACTTTCCTTGCCTACGCCAGGAAGACGATTGCCCTTGGCGAGGACATGCGCAGGCAAATCGTCGGCAAAAAGCTTTCGGGCAGAGTTCGGCTCGGTATGGTGGAAGATCTCGCCGTCACCAGGCTGCCTTCGGCTATCGCGGAGTTCAAGAGGCGTCACCCCTCGGTGGAGATCGATTTGAACTCCTCGCATTCGGCAGACCTCGCAAGGTCGCTGGTGGATGGACGTAGCGACATTGTCGTGGCCGACCCCGCCCGCTTTTCAACAACTCCGACTGGCTTTATCTCCCGCCAGCTCATCTGGTGCGCGAGTCGCATGCTGGAAGTGGACGAAAACGCCCCCATACCCATCATCATCTTCGACGGCTCCTGCTCATGGCAGGATCGGATGTTCGCCCTTTTGGCCGAAGACGGAATAGAGTGGACCGCGGGCTGCAGAGCCTCGACCTTCTCGGCTTTGATCTCAGCATTGCGGGCAGGTCTCGGCATCGGACTTCTTCTGCAGGAAGGCCTGCCCGTGGATTGCGAAAACCTCCAAACAAAGTACGGGCTGCCGCCTGCGCCGACAGCCGAATTTGGCGTATATGTGTGTCAGAAGTCTCCTGAACTCGTAGACGAACTCGCGACCTTTCTACGTGCTGGGTTCTAACGGCGCCTTGCGGTGTCCAGGGTTTTTGGAAGCCTCAAAACACGAGCGCGGCAGCGGTGTTCGCCAGCGTTCATGTCTCTTGGCTCAGACCCTCGAAGAGATGCGCTGGTGGTTATTCATCCAGGAGGGCCATTATCGCTTCGCGATGTCGACCGGGAAACTCCCAGAACATGTTATGCGCCTCTGCCGTGCCCATGACGCCCGTTCAATACCCTCATCGTAATGCTGGCGCTTGCCTGGCGATCGAGTTTCTCGAAAACCCACGGAAGCATCAATTGGTCGGCTAAAGATCGGAATGGTGGCGCCGGAATCAAATAGGAACAGGTGCCCGGCTTCGTTTCCGAACCAATGACCGACTTCATCGGAATACACACCTGAACCGACGATGAGGCGCAAAACGCCCCGACCGCATAGGCGGCCGGGGCGCTGCTTGGGAAAGTATGCGTCTCCTGACCTGCAGGAGCGGTAACGTTTAACATGCAGACCAGCGTCAACCGGGGCAGCTTCCAGTCGATACATTATGCGATGTTTTTGGCCCAGAACGTGAAGATCCTCGCAACAAGCCGTGCACGGGGCTCGTGACGAACGGCTCCCTTCGACCGCAAGCGGTCGCCAGCGAGGGGCGCAATGAGCGGCTCGAATGAGCCCATTGCAGACCTTCTCTCTACAGCTAACATCGCCCCACAAATGCTGGAGACCAACATGATCGTCCAAGCCTGCCTTAACGGTGCACGTCCTGGCGACTATCACCCGCGGCTACCGCTCACGGCGGATGCCATTGCCCTCGACGGTGCGGCGTGCGTCTCCGCGGGGGCTGCCGAACTTCACATACACCCCTGCGGCCCGGACGGACGTGAGAGCCTCCTGGCGGTCGATGAGGCGATATACGCCGTGCGGCGCGCTTGTCCGGGAAGTCTTGTCGGGGTGTCAACGGGCGCGTGGATAGAACGCGACGAAAAGCAGACGCGAGACTGCATCTCTGCTTGGCGGCAGCTGCCCGACTACGCCTCCGTCAATATCTCCGAGCGGGATGCTCCAGCGCTTATCGCGTTGCTGCACCGCATGGGTGTCGGCGTCGAAGCGGGATTGGCCACGGTCGCGGATGCCGAGCGATTTGTTACGCTTCCGGATTGCCATCGAGCTTTCCGCATCCTCATCGAGATCGAAGAACAGGACCTTGGAAAGGCTGACGCGATCGCGGATGGGATAGCGCAAGTTCTTGAGCGGGCGAATATCCTACGACCAGTCCTTCTACACGGGTTCGACGCGACCGTTTGGCACTTCGTCAACCGCGCGCATCAACGGCGCTGGTCTACGCGAGTTGGATTGGAGGATGGGTGCCAACTTACGAATGGTGAAATAGCGGGTGGGAACGCCGACCTCGTGGCAGATGCGCTTCAAATCTTTCGGCCTTCCTTTCAGCACGGTAACACCTCGCTCGAATGACAGTTTCGTCCGCATTTCGGCGGTCCCGTGTGCTGGCCATGGGCGACTTCTCACCACCCATTGCGGTCTCCGAGGTGAGTTTCGATGCTTCGCCTTGAACCCAGTTGAACCCGAGACCCGCCCCTTGCCGAGTCTATAGGTGGTTCCAAGGATTGACGACGGGGACTCCTGCCGCCTCAAAGGGACTCGTATCGCGTGTCGCGATTGTAAATCCCTTGGAGGCTGCAATAGCCGCAATATATCCATTAGGTGCCGGGAATCCCTCCCCCCCTGCTCGCGCGGTTGCCGCAAGGTCCGCATAGTGCCGAGCGGCCGCAGTGTCGAATGACAACACGCGATCGTCGAACAGTTCGAGCAGGCCATCAAGCGTGTCGGCCAACGCCTTTTTGCGCCGGCCCTCCGGTAGCGCAGCGATGCCAAACAGTAGCTCCGCCAGCGTTACACTGGACAGATACAAGGTTTCGGCTACCTGGTCATTCAACCAATTGCGTATAGCCAAATCCGGGGCCGGCTTCATCGCCTCCGAGACGACATTCGTGTCCAGGACGATCATTCAAACCTCATTGGCTCCGCCGGCGCTTTCTCTCGCATCTGGTCGAACACTTCGAAATCATCATTGGTCAATCCAAGCCGCCCGCTCAACTCGGCCAAGGCATCGCCGATGCGAACACGCTGTTCGGGCTTTACCGCACGTTCCAGAATCTCGCGGACTTCCGCCTCTGTGCTACGGCCGTGAAGCGCCGCTCGGACGCGTAAAGCCCGGTGCACTTCATCAGGTACATTTCGTACTGTCAGGATAGCCATAGTCAGACCCTCGCAATCGCCTTCATTGACTGCAATATAGTTCCGTTGCAGTCATTCTGCGAGTTTCGGAGTTTGAGATTCTTGAGCGTTGGCTTTCAGCCCGGCTTCTATGGCTCGGTCACGGTCAAGGCCACGCCCAAGTACCCGTCGATACATTATGCGATCCTAGACGCACAAAACGGGAACAAAGTACAAACTCGAATAAGCCCGTGCGTTAGACGTCGGTCATCGGCTAACGGACGAAATTGCGCGTGAAAGGGTATCATAGCCGCAAGTTTACATCCCTGCAGGGTCGTCAAATTCACCGCATTCGAAATGCGGCATACTACAAGGGTATCGTGGGTTCAAATCCCAATTCCTCCGCCAATCGCGTCTGGTAAGTTGTTGTTTTTGTCTTTTAATTTGGAGAAAACGGGATCCGTCTCAGGATTCACCTAAAGGTCCTGATTGCTGCTCGCAAGGTCCCTTCATCTCCACGGTGTAGGTCGGGGTCAGCAGTTCGAGTCTGCTAAGCGGCACCAATAACCTCCTGAAACGATTATCGTTTTTCTTTGAAAGATCAGCGGGCGCTGTTGGCGCGATTACTGAGTCGCCACCGGGTCGCCACGGCATATAGTTTTTTTCTCAAAAATTGCCTGCCAGTTTGATCGCATGAGGATCGCCGGCATGAGAGCCATCCTAACTTTCAGGCGGAAACTCAGCCAGATGCAGTTCGATTTTGCCCACCGGGGTGCGGGTACGATGGGCTTTCAAATAATCAATGTCGCCTCCAGAGCGGCAAACGTCTCTTTCGAATTCGGATCGAGTCGAATAGTGTTAACCGAAAATGATTGAAAAGGGATGCCGCAATCTTCTCTTGGTTGTGAGATGGCACCCCTGGGGCCGGGCGAAATGGAGACAACAATGGGTAGGCGGGGCTGATGCTAGGGCTGACATTACGCGAAGAATTTCGGGGCAAACGCCTCAAAGGAACAGCAATTGAACTTGCCAATGATTCAAATACTGGTGCCACACAAGTTCAGGCAAAGGCATTTCTTGAGATCACCTATCCCACCCGCGATCTATTGAAGGGTATTGAGGCGGTCGGTCCGGACCAAGGGCGTCCGGTGGTGGTTATCGGCGAGCGCGGTCTTGGTAAGTCACACTTAATGGCGGCGCTTTACCATGCGGTAAATGATCCGGTATCGACGGCTTCTTGGCTTGAGTCGTGGGCCGTGACGTTGGGCGACTCCTCGGTCGGGAAGATCGCCCTTCGAAGCGGGATGAAGGTCATCGGTGAGAGCCTCCATAGGCAGCGCTACAAATACCTCTGGGACGTGTTGTTCGAACATCATCCGCAAGGCGCTTACATCCAGGGCAAATGGGAAGGACAGGGAGAGGGCAAGACGGATGTGCCCTCCGACAAGCTGATCGTCGAGCTGTTGGAACACACGCCAACAATGCTGCTACTCGACGAATTTCAGACTTGGTTCGATGGCCTCACCAACACTAAACAATTTCCTTGGAGAAATTGGGCCTTCAACTTCATTCAAATCTTATCCGAGATCGCCAAAGAGCGACCGGATTTGCTGGTCCTGGTAATCTCGGTTCGCAATGGCGGGAGTGATGCCTACCAACAGGTTCATCGTGTCAATCCGGTCCCTATAGATTTCAAGGCGGCTGGCAATGCCGAGCGCATTCAACTCGATCGCAGGCGGATGCTGCTTCATAGACTGTTTGACAACCGCCTTCAAATTGCCGGGCCAAACATCGAGTTACTGGTTTCCAATCACGTCGATGAGTATCTGCGTTTGCAGGAAATAGCGTCGTCTGAACAGGACCGAAAGCGCAGCGAATTCGTAGAGTGCTGGCCTTACGCTCCACACCTGCTTCGCTTGCTTGAAGAGCAAGTGCTGGTCGCAACTGATGCCCAAGAAACGCGTGACATGATTCGCATTCTGGCCAATCTCTACAAGAGCCGCGGCGAAGTGGTTCCCGTGCTCACAGCCGCGGATTTCAGACTGGACGACGATGCATCTGGCATTCAGGCACTGCTGGATTCGGTTTCCAACGAACATCACCGCACTTTACGCGCTAAGGCGCAGCAAAACATCATTTCCGTAACCGAGGCGGTCTCCAACCATACCCAGATTGCGCCACATCTACAGGAAATCGTTGGTTCGTTGTGGCTGCGGTCGATTGCAGTGGGAAACTTCGCCGGGGCTGAACCGAGTGTACTTCAAGCTGACATAACTCGAAGCGAGCCGATCGATGGCAACGCCTTTCAGGTTGAGCTCGCAACGATCGTTGAAAACAGCTTCAACATCCACCAGGAGGGTGCAAAGCTCGTCTTTCGTGAGGACGATAACCCGCGCGCCAAGCTCATGGCTTATGCACGTAATGATAAGCTTTTCACCGATGGCTCCGACCAGGCCCAGCTTGCCAAGCAGATGCGCTATGTGGTCGGCGGCACGGACGAGGTTGCGAAAACCTTCCGAGTCATTGCACTGCCAAAATCGTGGCAGACTGATCCGTGGTCGCCGCTTGAAGAAGCCGAGCATCCCGAGCGATGGGATGACCGCTTGCCCATTCTGGTCCTTCCCGAGGAGCCGGATCATATTGATCAGCGCCTGGGCCGTTGGCTGAAGGACCATTTGCAGAAGCGGCGCAACACAATTCGATTCCTGCTGCCACGCTCAGGCACGATAAATGCCTTCCTTGACCGCGATCTTCTGATCCTTGCTCGTGCAGAGATGAAAGCGCAGGAGTGGAGTGGACAGGGGCCTGAATATAAGAAACTTCACACCGAATATCAGTCCGCTCTTCGAGACCTATTGAAAAAGCGGTTTGACAGGTTTGCCGTACTGCATCGCTGGAATTTTGGTGATCCCAATCAGTGTGTTTTCAATGTTGAGACCTTGAAGAAGCAAGGCTCAATGATTCCGGAGGGAATTGAGGAAGCCATCACCAACGACCTCTTCGTGCCTGAGGACTTTGAAGCATTCGTGCTCGACGCTGCTGCCGACAATAGTCCAGTCGGCAAGGTGCTCCGTGAGCTTCAGGAGCCGCGTCCTGCTGGACATGATTGCATTCCGTGGATGGGCGAGACCGCCATGAAAGAGCGCATTCTTCGCTTTTGTGCTCGCGGCAAGATCGCCATAAATCTTCGCGGTCTTGAGCAACTGCAGGCGAATCCGGGTGAAGAAGAGGAAACGGCATGGAAGCGTCTGCGGCCCAAATTGTCCTTCACCGGCCGTCAGCTTGACGAAGTGTTCCTAATGGAGCCATCGGCTGTGCCAGCTACGGGAGGAACGGCACCGCTTACACAGGTGCCATTAAACACCGATACAGGCGGTCTGTTTGGCGGGTTGCAGCCCACTCCAGTAGTGAATGTCAACGAGCCTGCGGCAGGCGATAATCCCATGATCCCAGGCGTGGGCGGTGGAATTTTCGGCGGTGGAGGCGCGGTTTCGGGAAGCAAGCCGCGCATTCCGTTGAGCAATCCGCCGACCTCGCCACTAAATCTCATTGGCAAGCTGGAGGGATGGGGAATTGGGCCTGCGACACAGGTCGCCGAAGTTTCCATCAAGGTGTCTGCCGCAAGCGGCGCACAACTCAAGGAACTGCTCAAGAAGCTGCCGGACGGTATGGCTTTCGAGCTTAGCCTTGAGAAGGACGACAACTGATGGCGATTGACGAGAGCGTTCTCGAAATTCTCACAAAAGCCTCAGCCGACGAAGCATGGCGCGTCATAGTGCAAAATGCCATCGATATCTCGTCCAAACCGCTAACCCCAGCTACTGCGACAAATGAGGTACTCCGACGCGACCGAGAGATTGGCGTATTGGATCATTTTCTGTCGTCGAGTGGCTGGGACCTTTGGCAGACGTTTGGAGATGTCGTTGAACGGACGTCGGATCGGCTGGTTCGATGGTGGGCCGCGCCTTTTAGCGCCAAGGCCGTGCTGATACTGGATGGCCTCTCTCTGCGTGAATTGCCATGGCTATTGCAGGGAGCAAAAGACCGTGGCTTCACCGTGCACAACGTCTCCGCGAACGCATCTGAGATTCCAGGCGAAACGAATGAATTTGCTCGTGCTCTCGGCTTCGGTAGCCGGAGCCAATTGCAGAATAATGGTGGTGGGTCTACACACAAGCTACAGCCTGTGCATACGGAATGCGTGAGTCTTCCATGGAAGGACTGCGCCAATCTGGTCCATAGCGCGTCGAACTGGGTTTTCTGGCATCAATGGCCTGATATCAAGGTTCATGACGGGTCGGGGGCTGGCCAGGGACTGGATACACTCTCACGCGACGCTGCCGATCAGCTTTGCAGTGACGATTTCTGGGAGTTCGTAGAACGATTGGCTACCGGGCGTCGGCTCGTGATCACCTCGGACCACGGCTATGCTGCCACGGGTTACTTCTCGGATGCAGATGGTGAAGTTGGCCTTTTCCTCAAGAAAACTTTTGCCAGCGGGCGCAGCGCCAAAGGAGACGGCGATGTCGGCCCCTTCGTGCCGCCCGTGGCACTCCAGATCAACACCCCTCACGGACCCCACCGTCTAGCGGTAGGTCGACGTAAATGGAAAAGCCAAGGCGGTTATCCGACGATGACGCACGGCGGCCTCTCGCTGCTTGAGGTGCTGTCGCCTTTCGTCGAGCTCACAAAATAAGGAAAATGCTGAATGGCGACGAAGAAAGAAATCCTGGCACAAGAGATTTCCAAGGCTGTTGGCGCTGGGAAGACGGCTACACTTGAGACTGTCGATTTCAACGATGCCAAGCGTCCGAAGACCTGCCTTGAAGTCGATTTTCCAATTTTGCCCGTCAACGAGGTTGCGGTTATTGAAGGCAATGCAGGTAAGCCGATCTATCAGATGTCGAAATGGTGGGCGCGACGAAGGTCAAGCGTCTTTCGCTCAATGTTGATCGCAGCGGCAACCAAGGCACCCGAGGATGCATCGCATTCTGCCAAGTTGGTCTGGGAAAATTATTATGCAAACCACCAGAAGAAAGGTGCTTTTAAGCATCTAAAGGTTGCAGACATATTCATGGGCGGCGGAACAACGTTGGTTGAGGGCTCCCGTCTGGGCTTCCAGATGGCGGGTAACGACCTTAATCCAGTTGCGTGGTTCGTTGTCAAGCAGGAGCTTGCCAACGTTGACCTGGAAGAGGTGAAGCGTCTTCTTTCCGAGGTCGAAGCCGAAGTTAGGCCCCAAATCACACCGTACTATTACTGTGACGGGCCCAATGGCGAAAAGGGTGTATGGACACATCGCCCAACCAAGCGAGACATGCCTGCCAATTTTGACCCCTTGACTATCCCTCAAGAGGAACGGTCTCACTATAGCTACGAAGGCCCGGAGATAATCTACACTTTTTGGGATAAGCATGGGCCATGTCAAGTGACGGGCTGCGGCCATCGCACTCCGATTATGACAAGCCCGGTCGTCGCCGTCAAAACTCTAAGCGTAAAGTATTGGGAGCAGCGTTGCTCAAAATGTCAAACCTCGTTTCACGTAGAAGAAAACGCAGCGAGGATGGCCCCCGACGCGCCATTGTATGTCAGCCCGTCAGAATATCCTTTCTCAGTGATAGATCGACGGAAGGGTGTGGTTTGCCCCCATTGCGGGGATGCGGCGATTTTGAGTTTAGGCAAGAGCAGCACTAAGAAAGTGGAGTTAAGCCTCCTCGTTCATCCTGATTGGCTGGCGGGCAGCCCAAAGCAAGACGACAGCGGCCTACTTTTTGGTGGCTCGGCGCAAGATGATGCCGAATCGTCCTCTCGCTGGAACACAGAACGCGCTTCTAAGACTCGTTTGCTTGAAGTACGCGGAACCATGCCTCAGCAAGTCACCTGCCCAGAAACCAATGCCACCTTTGACACTGGCGTTGGTACAGTTCCCAGAAAGGCTAAGTATTCGTGCAGCGCTTGCGGCACAGTCCAAGATGTCCTTGAGACTGTTAAGGCGTCAGGAAAAACAGGCCCCATGGGGGCTTACGCCATCCAGGGCTATGCGCCGAAGCTTCATAAAGCTGGCGCTGCCTACAATGGCCGCTTTTTCAGTAGCTTCGATGACGTGCTCGCAAGACAATATGACGCTGCTGCTCGGGAATGGGAGGCACGCAGAGACCAGGACTTGAGCGAGTACTGGCCACGTTCCGAACTCCCCTTCGGCTTCATGACGCATATGAACAACGGAGGGCTCCCAAATCACGGCTTCACCCATTGGTGGACTATGTTTAACCCTCGCCAGCTCCTGGTACATAGTCAGCTCCTAAAAGCAATTGCGACAGCAGGAAATTACGACTGGCCCACGAGAGAATATGTTTTGGGCGCTTTTCAGCAGTATTTACGTAATCAAAGTCTATTCACATTATGGAATATCCAAGGAGACAAACTGGAACCACAGTTTGCAAACAACAACTACCATCCGAAATCGACAGTCGTTGAAAACTGTGTTTTTGCCAAACTGGGGCGAGGAAATTGGGCCTCATGTATCGCCGGGATTATCGAGGGGCGCGAGTGGGCAATTGAGCCTTGGGAGGTGGTGAGCGCGAAAAGTCTCGGTCGGACGGACCCCGCGCTGTCTAGCCAAATTTCGGGAAAAAGTGAGAGAGTTTATCCTGGGGACCCTATTCGCGATGTTGTTGTTGAGCAGGGATCGTCTACTGAGTTAACGACCATCTCATCGGGCAATACGGACTTGGTTATTACCGATCCGCCGTTCGGAGGCTTGTTGCATTACTCTGAGCTTGCCGACTTCTTTTACGTCTGGCTCAGGCTGGTGTTGAAAAAACACTACCCTGATTATTTCTCCCCGGAATACACCCCTAAAACACTTGAGGCCGTAGCCAATCGAGCAAGGGAACCCGACGATCCTGATGGGTTTTACAAACGTCTACTAACGCAGTGCTGGAGAGAGGCGCATCGCATACTAAAACCCGGCGGCATTCTGGCCTTCACCTTCCATCACAGCGCAGACGAGCCTTGGGTGGCCGTCCTTGAGTCACTTTTTGAGGCCGGTTTTTACTTGGAAGCGACCTATCCGATTAGATCGGACGAAACAAAGGGGGACGGTGGAAAACCAGGGACGTTTGGTTCTCAAACCATTGAGTACGACATAATTCACGTTTGCCGAAAGAGGACCGAAGAACCGAAACCAGTTAGTTGGGGCCGGATGCGGCGTGAAGTTATGGCTGATGTTCGTCAATTACAGGCAATGCTTGAGAACCATGCCAAGGAGGGCCTGCCTGCTGCTGACATCCAGGTAATTCGGCGAGGTAAGGCACTTGAGTATTTTTCGCGCCACTACGGCAAAGTCTATGTGGATGAGGGTCGTGCAATTTCAGTCAAAGATGCTCTGGTTGGCATCAACCAGCTTATCGATGAAGATTCTGATAAGGGAAAGGAGCCCCCGCCTGTCAACGCCGAGCCGATCACCCGCCAATTTCTGCGCACCTTTGGCACCGTGAACGAGGTACAGCGGGACCAACTTCAGAAATTCCTGAAGGGGTCGATCACAACGCCTGACGAGTTTGAGCAACGCGGCTGGTGCACCGAAAGGAACAAAGTCTTTGCCCGCGTGAACCCTTTGGATTTTGCACGAGAGTGGTCCGGTAAGCACAAGCGACGCTTGATATCTGATTTAGATCAGGCGCTCGTGTTGATCGGTGCATGTTTTGATGGGAGCGGAATCAATGCTTCCGACACGCTCAAGAATGAGAATTTTAAGCCTCATGTCGCCCTCAAGCCATTGTTGGAATGGCTGCACAGGAACGGACCTGACCTTGCGGGCCGCAATGCGGCCTCTCGAGCCGTTTCGATCTACAACGCCTGGGCAACGTCACAAACAGCTCGACCAAAGCAGGGCTGGTTGTTCGAGGAATATGACCAATGAAAAAACTGGTCGATACTGTTTGGCAGCGAAGGGGTACCAGTTGGATTTGGGATGAGGAGGCTCGCAACCATGTTTGTAGCGCGAGTGAGGTTTGGAGCATTCGTCAGTTTCTCCGCGCAGCAGGCCGTTGGCCTGACGATCTACCCAGCAACAACAATGCTGCGCTGGTCGTCGCCGGGTTAGAAGGCGGTCTCGATCTTCTATCGCCGGATAGTGCTGAGGCATGGCTGGGTGATGCCGTAAAGGACGGTATTCTGTCATTCCAGTCTTACTTCCAAGGCGAAGCTGCATTGATTTTTTGGCTGCCCGCTGGTTACGGGCGGATGAAATTCCACCCCGCAACAGACACAATTGAGTGGCGGTGCGCCGCGCCGCATGGGGAGAGCACAATAGCGTTCAGCCGCGTCCTTTGGGGTGAGGCAAACGAATACCCGCAGGAAATATTGTTGCGAGAGGGCAGCAAACCCGCAGGTCTTTTTCATCTACGGATTACTTGAGGGCGGGTGTGAGCAAGGAAGATCAGTTGCGGCCCGGCAGCCGGATAACCCACCATGAGTTTGGTCAAGGCGTCATCCTTGACCTGCCAAGCGAGGGATATGTACGGGCATTCTTTGGTGTTGGTGAACGCCGCGTGCCCATCGGGTTGGTCCGCGCTGAGCTATCGCGTACCGAACGCATCTTGCAATCTGTTGATGGCAGCGCTGATAGATCGCGAAAGGCCTGGCTTTGCTACGAAGCTCACGCATTGCCTATTATGGAAAGTTCGTCCGCACTCACGTCGGCCAAAATAGACCTACTACCTCATCAGGTCGTGCTTACACACCGCGTCGCCACCGCTTCGCCGCGACGCTACCTAATTGCGGATGAAGTGGGACTTGGGAAGACAATCGAAACCGCGCTTATTCTCCGCGAGTTGGCAAGCCGCGGGGAACTTAATCGTGCTCTTATGGTCGTGCCCGCAGGACTCGTGAATAACTGGCATCGAGAATTGAACGAGGTTTTCAATCTTGATTTCGAGGTGTTTGGCTCTGAAGGCGATATCACCGACCGCAAAACCAATGCCTTCGCGAAACATGATCGATTGATTGCCAGTATTGACACGCTCAAACGCCCGGCCCGCATTAAGAGGCTTCTGGATGCCCCCCGTTGGGATTTGGTAGTTTTTGATGAAGCACATCATCTCACTGCTTACCGCATAGGTGGCAAGGTCAGGAAGACAGAGAATTATAAGCTCGCCGAGTCGTTAAAGGATCATACTAGGGATTTGCTTTTGCTCTCGGCAACTCCCCATCAAGGCAATCATTTTCAGTTTTGGATGCTCGTGCAGCTATTGAATCCGACACTGTTCCGCGGCCCCGAGGATATGTTGGAGAACCGTCACCGTTTGAACACGGTGATGTTCAGGCGCACTAAAGCTGATGCCTGTCAACCTGACGGCTCCCCCCTGTTTGCTCGGCGCTGGGTGCACACCGAGTCCTTTCTGATGGGACAGGAAGAGCGATTGTTCTACGAAAAGCTTCGAGAGTATCTCGAAGACGGCTTTGATCTCGCACGTCGTCAGGGAAACCAAGGACGAGCTTTGGGCTTCCTCATGGCGATCTTCCAGAAGATTGCGGCATCGAGTTTCGCCGCTGTTCGGCGAACGCTGAAACGACGCCTCTTGATGCTTACTTTGCACGAGGCGCTCTTGCGCGATAAGGAACTGGATATCGAGGGTCGTGAGCTGCTTACGGACGAAGCCAGAGAACTCATCCACGAGGAATTCAATCTAACGCGCGACAGCATTGGGCGAATGGAGGTCGATCGCGTGCTCGCTGACCTCAGGTACCGTTTGGTCAGGAAGCTGGACGACGAGATATTGGAAATGGCCTCGGACCCCTATGGGAGCGAATATTCGTCGGCGCATGCGGAGGAAGCGGCATCGGCAGTGGTTGAACTCCATCTGCCCGAGGAACGGTTAAGAATAGGCGATCTCCTGAACGCCTTTCCGCGCGGACGCGAGACGAAAGCTCAAAAGCTGGTAGACGGTCTCGGATATCTTTGGCGACAAGACCCGCGTGAGAAGATCGTAATCTTTGCTACTTACCTCGGCACCGTGGAGTTAATCTCTCGCGAGATTGAGCAAGCGTATCCCGGCCAGGGAGTAGTAGTGTTGCGGGGAGGCGATCACGGAGCAAAAGTAGCGGCTGAAAAGCGCTTCCGTCAGAAGGATGGACCGCGCGTACTTGTCTGCACAGCTGCTGGCCGCGAAGGGATCAATCTGCAATTTGCACGAATTCTCTTCAACTTCGATCTTCCGTGGAATCCGATGGATGTAGAACAACGCATCGGACGAATTCACCGCTATGGGCAAAATCATACTGCGCAAGTCTACAATCTGGTACTCTCTGACACGATTGAAGGCCGTATCTTTCTGTTGCTTGACGAGAAGCTGACAGAAATCGCGCGTACGGTTGGCAAGGTCGATGATCAAGGCAATGTCGCGGAGGACCTACGAGCACAGATACTGGGACAACTTTCAGAACGGCTCAACTACGATCGGCTGTACCAAGAGGCCCTCTCTGATCCAGAGCTGAAGCGAACTCACGTCGAGCTTGAAGCCGCTTTGTCGAATTCCCGTGAGGCGCGCCAGGTGGTCTTCGATCTGTTCCAGGATTTGAATGGCTTCAGCCTTGAGGACTACAAGCCATTCTCGGACATATCGTCGAGCTTGGATCGGCTCGTGAATTTTCTCTCGGCGGCGGTCGCGGATCGCCAGCAGAAGCTGATCAAGATCGACAAGGAAACGTTTGATCTCGTCACACTCGACGGCACGCGGCGTGCTCGCTTCACGTTAAACAGAGATGTGGCGACCAGTGCGGACGAGTTAGAGCTGATTGGGCTAGATCATCCACTCATTCAGGAAGAAATGGGACGCTGGCGCAGCGTGCCGCCGGAAGAAATAGGCATCGCCGTCTCGGCTGATCTGGATGCGCCAGTTTTGCTTACGCTCTGGGTTATCGAATCGTCCACGGGCAGCGGAGAGCGGCGCACGGCGCTTCATTCTATCGCCGTAAGGCAGGACGGCACCCGCGTTGCGACAGTAGAGCGGCAAGCCGACCGCTACTTCCGAGCACCACCCGGCCTCCCGATTTTCAAATCAGAGCAAAGGCTCAATTTGTTTTCTGAGACCGTCGAACCCAGCTTGCAGCGAGAACTCAAGCATACAGGGGCAGCTAATGGTCAAGGAGGCTATTCGGCAGAACTGATTGGCTACATCGAGATCGCCTTTGCGTCAAATCAACCATCGATTTGAATGGAACGTATCGGAACATCCTGGCGAGGCTGACGGCCGTATTTGCGGGTATTCGCGTGTGATGAAATCAGATTGCTCTGCAGCCACAGAGGAGCGAAAAGGCGGCTCGACCGACTGTTGCCGATTTCGCACACAATCAATCTGACCATCTACTGGTCGCTCTGGCAGCTTTACGGAATACCAATCAGCTTTGTTGCTGACTCTTGCGGGTTCACAGAGCGCAATGAAGCTGAATCCAGCCAATTACCTTTGGGTTGTGGGAAACTAGCTGTCGGCCTGCGCAACTCGTTTGCTCTCAACAATTTGGTGAAGTGCCTGAAGCAGTTGACCCTGATTTACCCGTTGAATGAGGGCAACCTGTCCCGATCGCTCCCCCGCTGCTGCTCTGTAGGCCTCCTCAATATCGTCATCATTGAGAATGTTAGGAAACTTACCACCTAGCTTCGCATGCTTCAGTTCGTAGTTGATATATTCTTGTGCCATCTCCTTTGCCTCATCGCGACTGGAGATAGGAACCAGAACCGCCTGAGATGTTTCTTCGAAGCCAAGCCGCTGATAAAGTGGGTAATTATACTGTCGAAGGTTTGCCGCACCGTTGGGTGTGGAACCGGAAAGCATCAACAGGGAATAGCCTTCGCTACCTTTGACCGCTTCATCAAAGAAGTATCGCACATCCTGAAGGAATCCTTGAATCTTGGCGGTCCCGACACCGCCTGAGAACAAAGTCTCAACCTCATCAAGGCATAACATGACGCCGTCAATAATCTGTTTTTGACGTGCAAGTGTCAAAAGCTCGGTAAGCAGCCTCGTCATTATGGCAGCGCTACTTAGGCGCGAAAAAACACCGAGGTGCCGTTTCTCAGTATTGCTCAATGAGGCACCAGCCAACCATTTCTTTGCGAGATCGCGCAAAGGTTCAAAGTGCATGCGACCTTCACGATCGGGAGGAACAAAGCCCTTCTGCATAGCGCGATGAAGGAGCTGAAGGACACCTTTGAGCTCAGTCTGTTTCACGCTGTTGAAATCGGCCTCATCAACGACGCTCCGCACAACTGCGGTTATGAGATCGTACTCGCCACCAATTTTAGCGGCCTCGTCAGCCTCACGATAGATTTCCCGGACAAGCTGGATCGCCGAACAGGAACCAGCCAACACCTCTACAACAATGAATGGCCGAACGGCGGTCTGTCGAAATGTTCGCATAAGATATTGGCAATGGCGAAGGAAGTGTGTCTTCCCGCCACCTGTACCACCTATCACGCCAATTGAACGACGTTGAGGAGCATCCGAAAGGACTTCTCTAACCAGGCTTACAAAGCGGTCTCGGGCAGCGACTTGGTTGTATAGAACGTCCTCGATAATGGTACGGGCTGCGGGAAACGGATTCCTTTTGAATCCATAGCTCGCGAGGAACACGTCATCCTGATTCGTTTGCGGAAGCTGTTGTCCCAATAGCTCTGCGAGTGAACTCACTTTTTTACCCTTCCGAGCGTAAGAACTGGGCGTCCGCCAATTTCAATACGATCCAACGGGACAATCGATTCAACGACATCCAGCAACGAACCGGACAATATCTTATCGGTTCCAGTTGGTTTCCCCCCGGCAGCATATTGTAATGAGTATGCCGAGGACAACGCCTTTATATAAGATTGCGCCGCTTGTGTAGCCGCCCAAGGCGACATCCGCATCCTCCGACAGAAGCTCGGCAGGAAATCAGACACTTTGGCGATGTTATCGTGGGCGACGTCGTCAAAGGATTCGCCAAACCCGGCAAAATACTCGTCAACGTAAGGGCGATTTGAGCCGTCACGCCAAACCTTGCCATCGGTCCATGCTTGGCCGAGCAAAATATGATAGCGGACCAACCTAACGCTTGCTTCCTGTGCCACCGGCGATTTCAACGCCTCTTCAAGAAGATCGTTCACAGCCGTGCGAGACAGCTGCCCATCACGTTGCAGCGCCTTTAGAACTACGTTGTAGGCTTCATAATTTTCAAACTGCTTGCTGATAGAATCCAAGTCGCCCGCACGGAGGTGCGATTCTAGCTCGTCCAGTTCTTCCCTCGAAACTATCCGGTTTTCTTCGAAATTGACAAGCTTCGCACGCCTCAGCACCTCGTACCCGCGAGTGGCATTTCCCTTCGCTGGTTGCTGTGTTGTGATGCTCTGAACCAATTCCTCTAGCCCCCCTCCGCCTAACGAGTACACCGCTCCTGCCAGTCGCAGGACCAGTGGAAGCGACGCTTGAGGCACAGCAGCTTCGGAAAGTGCCGCCGCCGCCCCATTTGCGGACGGTGCGGCATTCGGTTCGTCCTCAGATGATTTCTCGGCGGATCGAGCAACCTCTATTTCAATTTGCGGCTGACCGGAATCGCCCGATTCTCCTGACGGCTCAACAGGTGCAGGCTTATCCGGCCAAGTGACCATCAACTGCTCACTCTGCCAGCCGTGCGCGATCTTTCCAGGCCAGTAGCAGGAGAGCCTAACCCGTTCACCGTCGCTATCATCCAAGCGTACGCTTCCGAATGTGTGGGCCAAATCCCACAACAAGCCGCCAATAGTTGTCCCCACGAATGTCCGTGCCCAAGGATCATAGCGGATATTCGACACCGGACCGGTTAAGGTCGGGATGGGAAGACACAAGTTCGCTATCCCCTCTGCGCTTAGAATACGCGAGAGCGTCACATCGGAGGTCACGACCATCTGCTTGGCTCTTGTGCGAGTAGATCGCAGAATCGCATGAATGCCTTCAATCAAAAGCCGATCCTCAAGAACCTCGCTATCATCGGAATCGAAGCCATTCTTGTCCGGCATTTTCATGTACCGCAAAAGTGACGGGTCTAGTTCCAATACTTGATAACGGTGGTTGTTCCTCTCTAGGAGCCCTAGACCCGCGTTGACAAATGCTCTTGATCGAAGCGATTGACCTATGTTGCCATCCTTTTTAGTGCGCAACATTGCCTTGAGAGCCGCTTCTCTGGACTGCATCTGTGTTATCGACATTACAAATGGCAGAATCCAAAGTGTACTTTCGCGCAATACATTGAGCAACCAATGTAGTGTCCCGTTATATAAACTGTTCGTGTCAGGAATAAGAACTATTCCTCTTGAGCTTTTAAGGTCATTCAACTGCGCAGCTGTATCTGCCGACAATACTGGACCAATAATACCAGACCGCATAGCGCTAAGAGTAATAGCGTCAGTTAGAACGTGCAGGCTTCGCTTTTTTGTCTGCTCGTTTTGGGAAAATTTCGCATCTAGCGAAAGTTGTATTTTGAAAGATCGTTCGGAATCGATGCCTCCATCTAATGATCCTTCAACCGAGATTCTTAGCAGGTCGCGCCAGTCTTCAGGATCAAGGTGTGTCCCGTCGTTGTACTTGAGGGAAAAAATGCCTCGCGCAATTTCAGCATAACGATCATCATTGCGGAAAGAATAGACATCAACGAATGTAGTCATTCGAACCGAACCCAAATATTCTTGTTTTCGAAAGACGATAAGAGGTCAACTGCTGACAAGCATAGCGACCTGACGGCATCTTCCAATTTCACATCCACCGAGACAACTGACATTCCTCCAGGCCCATCCTGTTGGATTTCGAGCGACGTCCATTGGTCAGCACCGTGCTGCGCCCAATTGACTGAGTCAACTTGGTGCGAAAAGTCGTTCAGCGAGTACCAGGTTCCTGGAATGGCTTCTGGAAAAAATCCGAGGATCGCGGCCGTGGTAAGCCCCACACCCTCATCCCCATCCACTCCCAACGCGCCAGACCAAATAACATTGGTTGTCGTATCCGCTTTTGGTTCATCTATGGAAACTACTGCTTTTATGGCCATGATACCCCCACGATGCAACCTAGATAAGAATTCACAACGAAGAGTTAAGCAACTTTTTTACTGTCGCCAGAGGTCTGCATTCGCTCAAAGTCGTGTTTATCGCGACTTGATCCGTAGCGGATGGGATGCCAGACGTCATCTGCGAAATACATTGCAGCCAACTCAGGGCTTTGATTTTTTTGGATCGTCTTCTGGAATACAGTCCTTCGACATCCGAACAGGGTGCAGGGGCAGTTTTGCCTTTGCTGTTGCCCCTAACTTCTTCAATCCACGCGAGCGTCGAACTCAGGACCCGAACATCTGTCTGTTCTTCGTGTTCTCTGGGCACGTAACATCGCGCAAGGTCGGTCCAACGTCCCAGCTTTTGTATGTAGTCCAGCCAATCGAGCGATTCCTCTGGTACGCGCTTGCGTAGCTCGATCATGGCGTCACGCCTCAACACCCCGCCCCGGCGGATGTGATCAAACAAGACCGAATAAGGTACATTCCCTTGCGACAGGGCCAAATCCATATACCTTGTGGGAACCCCCAATCGCCGCGCCATATCGATGCGCTGTGCCGCTGCGGGGAGAGCGGGGGCGGAGAGTATGGGACTTTGGCGGGTACCGTTGTCGGCGAAGGCAGACGTCCAACGATCATTGTGAAGATGGCCAGCAACTGCATGGATGCCGACTCGGCCGGATCGACGCGACGGGCACGCTTTCCTGTGAGATACCGAGCCCGCAGCCTATCATAGCAATTTCGTCTTTTTCGTTTGTGCTTGGGGTCTGTCATGGTCCCATCCTCCTCTGGAAATCATAGGTCGCAGGCGCGGGCGTCGTTACCTCAGCCGGCCCGATCATTTTCTGTTCTTGCTTGAGTTCCTTAATTCTCCGGGTCAACCGCCTGCGCCGGTGGCTCGAAAATCGACATCATCCATGCCGCCATTTCCGGGGGCGTCTGAGGAGGTCATCCAGGTCAAGTTTTCCAAGCCGACGCAGGAACAACTGCTCCCGTCGAAGACGTCGAGCTATCGGCGTGACAGACGATCGAGCCGCTCTCCGACGATCTTCAGTGCCTCGGCCTGCTGATGTTGGGCGTCGAGAATGAGCTTCAGAAGGTCCAGGAGCTGCGCTATGCGATCCGGGCTGTCCGGCATATCCAGGAGCGCCAGGAGCGGGAGGAGCATCTCGGTGTTCCGTTCGACCGACGTCAGGGTGCGCATTGATGCGGAAATAATTTCCGTCATGAGTGTAGTCCTCCAGGAATTTTGAGAAATCGTCGCGGCGGACTCCGACAGAACGATTTGCCGCGGCAACGAACGTTCCAGCTGCGGTGACAAGGATCGGTCCCTTGTCGCCGTCTTCGATCCGAAGACCCTGGCGGGCAATTTCGCGGGCAAAGGCTTTGCCGCTTGCGGCGAATGCCTGTTTCAGTTTTGTTCGATCAAACTTCGGAGTCGTCCGCTCGGCGCGTTTGCGGGCAACATCGGAAAATCCTTCGACCTTGCGCTGGCAACGTTTGGTGTGGGTTGGCTGGACGGTTTCGTCGTGGCTCTGCTCGTAACGACGAGCGAGGCCTTCAAGCCTGGCGAAATCGTTCCTGCAATCCAACACGAGCAGCGTCGTCGGATCGACCTCGGCGATGGCGAGGTGGAAATGCGATCTCCCCTTTTTCACATGACGCACGACAAGACGCGGGCGGTCGGCACCGATCCGAAATTCAGCATCGACAGATTGCAGGAACTCGCTCAACTGAGGCGGGTGTCATCTCGCGTTCTGGTGACAACAAGAAGTGGCGAACGCTGTACGGTATCCTTTCACGCTAGCGAACGCCTGGGCGTCGAACAGCGCATACCGGTCGCCTGCTAAGACTTCGATAGCCTCGTTTTCGACCACCTTATCGAGAAGATGCCGGGCGATGTAGCGAACACCGCCCGTTCGGGAAATCCGCGTCGTCTGAATTTTCATGCGATGATCTCACGAAGGCGATCCCGCAATGCGTCGATCCCGACAAGTGTCTGGGCAAGTTCGGCATCATGTCCGAGTAGCTTGCCAGCATTGGCACGTCGCGCAAGCTGATTGAGGTTACCGCCGATGCGTCCGAGATTGCCGAGAGCCTGAGCGAGAAGTATGACGTCGGTGCGGTCCATGGTCCTGGACGGCATGCGGATGCCGAGGGCTGCACGACGGATCATCTCCGATAATGAAAGCCACATAGCCGGAGCCGGTCGTCGTTGCCTCGTAATCGATGAAAAGCTTATCGTCTTCGATGCGGATCGCGGCCACGAGCGACTCGCTGCCAACGGCTTCGGCAACGACTGGCTGCACCGTACCCGCTATCCACACTGGAAGTCGCTTGCGGACTTCGCTGGACCAGCGCTTTTCCTCACTACGGGTCTTCGGTAATGCCTCGCCTGCTTCGCCAACCAGGTCAGGGGCAAGCGCGCGGATATCATAGGTGAGATCGACGTCTTCGGAAAATCGATGGATGACTCCATAGGCTTTCGAAAGCGATGTGCCGCCCTTGAACACGAGGTGCTCACCCAAATGCGAGCCATAAAGGGTGGACAGCGCCCAGACGACCCAGGCATCCTTTTCGAGGAGGTGCGCCGGCCGGCCTGACCGATCAGCTGCAATTGCCAGAACTTCGCGGCGCTCCGCGGCTGGAAGGCGGAGGAATGCTTCAGCCATGCGCAGCCTTTCCCACACTCCGCGCGAGCCAGGTCGGAAGCTGCGGCGCCGCCGCCACCAGCTCGTTGAAGGCGGTCTGCGGCAGGTTGCGTTTCAACGCCTTCAGCGCCACCTCCGCGTTCTCAGGACCAAGCCAGGCCAGCGCGCGAACGGCCTCGCCAGCGGGCCGATGGGCCATGGCGAGTTGCCAGCGCGGTGCATGCCGCAACTCGACCACCTGCTTGCCAAAGTTCATTTTCCGCGTGCGGCCCGAGGTCAAATAGACCGAGCGAACCGGAACCTGCGTCGTGAGGCCAAGGCTGTTGGCGGCTGCAGCACCGCTGGATACGATGACTTCGCCTCGCTGGCTGGCGAGCGCCTCGACTGCCTGCTCCACCGAAGGCGACCGCGTGCCAGACCGGCTCGTCACAGGGCGCAGATAGACGCCGCGACCAACGCGGATCAGCTGACCACGCTCCGCCAGACGCGACAGCGCTTGGTCCACCGCAGCTCGATTGCCGAGGTGGAGCAAGCTCTTCGCAGACACGGGCGTGCCCTCGGGCATTCCCTCCGCATATGCCAAAATCTGTTCGCTCAACCGTTGCATGTTTGTCTCCTGTCAGAAATATATGCAGTTTTCTGACAGTTTGCAAACGGCGAAGCGTCCACCCCATCGATTGCGTTGAAATGCTGACAGGCTTCGGTGTCGCGATTTGCCAGTTCTGGCAGGATGCGGATTACATCTACAAGGAGAGCCTTGAGCAAAAGGATTCCATCTTGCAATCAAAGCTCGAGCAGGAGACGCTCGAAAGCCAGCATCAATGCATATCAAGGAACTTTAGGATACCCTGCGACCAGGAACGACGCTTGCACGCATCAGCGCCATCAACACCGGCCCGAGCGAAAACTCCCCTCGCCTCGCTATGTCGGTCAGATTGCGCAGACATCCGCCGGCGGAATTGATGTGCCCTGCCCTTTCGAGAATGCAGGCGGCCATTGTCGCAGCCGCATTTTCCGGCCCCATGGCCTCGCAGGCGTCCTGGTAGGGTCACCGTATCGATAGTAACCGATTCGGGATGATCATGGTCGATTGGATCCCGCATCCGATCCTCCGGGAGATTGCAACCAGCTATGTCGGAAGAGCTTGACCCATTGTCTCTCCGTGTGTGATGTGATGATCAAAGGTGTGCTCTTGGATCTCGCCGGCGTCATCTATGATGGCGAAGATGCCGTGCCTGGCGCGACTGAAGCAGTGGCGCGCCTGCACGAGGCCGGTCTCCTCGTTTGCTTTGTAAGCAACACCACCCGCTCAAACAAGCAAACCGTACTCGCCGGCTCGCCAGGCTTGGTTTTTCGGTTACGAGCGACGAACTCTTCACTCCGGCGCAGGCGGCGCGCAATTGGCTTCGCAAGCACGAGCGATCACCACATCTTCTGGTACACCCCGATCTAATTCAGGAATTCCAAGGCCTGGAAGGCAGTCGCGGGAGGGCGATCGTTGTTGGCGACGCGGGAGACGCATTCGACTACGAAGCGCTGAATGCGGCATTTCGAGAGTTGGTCGACGGAGCCGAATTGCTCGCTCTCGCAGCCAATCGGACGTTCAGGGATTCCGACGGAAAACTCAGCCTTGACGCGGGAGCGTTCGTCGCTGCACTGGAATTCGCAAGCCAAAGAGACGCCATTGTCCTTGGGAAGCCGGCTCCGGCATTCTTCCCCTCGGCACTCGCCACGATCAACTGCACGGAAGGAGAGGCCGTGATGATTGGCGACGATGCGGAAACGGACGTCGCTGGGGCCTTGAGGATCAGTTTTGCCCATGCGCTGCTGGTGCGCACCGGAAAGTATCGCCACGGCGACGAAGGCCGTTTCGAGCCTGCACCGACGGCGACACTGCGCGATATTTCCGCCGCGGTCGATTGGATTCTCGCAAAGCGCAGAGAAGCGGGGTGAGTGAAATAAGCGGGCGCGCTGCCGGACAGCGGACATCAGAGCTTGGGGTTGTGGCTACTGTTTTCCAGCATCTAACTGAAAAGATTCCAACTCCGCGGTCGCTGGTGCGCTCTGTCTGCGCCGAGAGCATCCGGGAGTGCCGCTTAGCTACCAGAGGTGCCAATGGCCAGCATGACGATCCGAAATCTCGACGATGCGCTTAAACAGCGTCTGAGGGTGCGCGCCGCCTCGCATGGTCGATCGATGGAAGACGAAGCACGCGACATTCTTCGCGCTGCGCTATCCACCGCCGGCCAGCGGCCAACCAATCTGGCGCGTGCCATTCGCGCCCGTATCGAACCCCTCGGGGGCGTAGAGCTCAAGGTACCTGCACGCGACCCGATTCGTGACGCTCCGGATTTTGGCGCGTGATTATTCTTGACACCAATGTTTTGTCGAGCTCCTGGCCCCCGTGCCCTCGCCTGCTGTTGAAGCTTGGTTAGGTGACCAACCGCCGACTTCTGTTTTCACGACTGCCGTTACCGAAGCTGAAATCCGATATGGTATTGGGTTGATGCCGGACGGGCGCAGGCGGCAGAGCCTGGAAGCGGCGATCATGCCGATATTCAGCGAAGACCTGGCCGGCCGAATTCTACCCTTCGACAGCGACGCAGCTGCCGCCTATGCGACGCTCGCCATCGCGCGACGCAAGGCTGGCCGCCCCAGCCAATTCGATGCACAATTGCCGCCATAACCCTCTCACGCGGCGCCGCACTGGCGACCCGCAATGTCGCCGACTTCGAAGCTACCGGTGTCGTAATCATCAATCCGCGGGCTATAGAAGGTAAAGGAGACCACGGTGGCAGAAGCGGCAGGCAAGTTGATCAGCGGACCTGGGTTCGTCAGCCGCCGTCGAATAGTTTGTTCGAGTGTGGTCCGGCGCGCGATGAAGTCCCCGGAACTTATGCACTGCTCGACTTGAACTACTTCTTGAAGCGAACACCCACGCCGCCACCATTTTCGGGGATGAACAGGATTCCTGCCTTTTCGAACGCCGCTATAATGCTCGTGAGATTATTGCTTATGGGCACGTGCACTCCGCGTTCAAAATCCGCAATGGTTTGACGAGATACGCTGGCCGCCTTGGCAAGTTCTGCCTGGCTCCAACCCAGCATAGCCCGCGCCCCACGGCACTGCTCGATTGAGAGAATTATGTTACTCAAGGCAAACTTTCTGATTGACTTCGTACTTTTTGTAAGAAGAATGGCCCCATCGGTCGAACAGGTGCTGGAACACCTGCTCAACCTGACCACAACCTAAGCTGTAGGGAGCTCGGATCATGGCTGATTCCGACAATAGCAGAACTTTATCTGCGGTCACGATGGAAGACTTCCCTTCCCTCGGATCGACGGCCCCTTTACCCACATATCAAGAGCTTTCCGCGACCAAGACCCCGACCTTAGGACCGTTCGATGACGATCCCGTACTCGCGGTTTGGCATCAATGGCGCATTGCGTGGCAGCGTCTGGACGAATCACAGTTGCGTCAGCAGCGACTCGAAACGTCACTCCTCTCGGTTGCCTCGGCAATCCGGGACGCATCCGGATCCGCGCCAACGGCGGCTTCGCGGGCTTACGACGAGGCCCTCGAAGCAGAGGACCGTGCGTCTATTGCAGAGGACCGAGCAGCGGAGGACTTGTGGAATACTCCGGCGCAATCTGTTTCCGGTGCAACGGCCAAGCTCCAAGCCGTTGTCACCAGGTCGCAACCATCCCCCACAAGCCAAGAAGATCCATGGCCACAAATCCGCTCCGTCATCGCCGATCTCCTGAAGATCAATAGCGCCTCGGCCGGGAGACCGGCGCATTCAGCTGTTGTCGTCCCAGCGCCTGTCGATGTTTCAGGGGGGCTGAACAGTGATGTCCCAAGTGCGCGTGTGATCCCCGGTTCGCCGTCAGTCTGACAGAAGACCGCGCGACCACGCCTTTCATGCATTTCGCCCTGGAAGCCACGCGTTGGGGAGTACTCCAACGCGGCGTTCCGACTCTATCAAGAACCAAAACAAGGAACCGCACATGAAACTGGGAAGCCTCTTTCGCCGACGCCTATTTTCGACACTTGTGATCTCGGTCATGCGCGGAAGTGCTCCGTTGACGCCGGTCCAGGCACAAGACCTCGGAGAGCTGCGGATCGCCACGTCCTAAAAGCTGATGACGCTCGATCCGCAATACGCCAATCTCAACGAGAACACCTCGCTGCTGTCGCACATCTACGAGCGGCTCGTCTATCAGGACGAGAAGCTGGAGCTGAAGCCTGGTCTTGCGACGTCCTGACGACCACTGTCTGGACACCCAGTGGGAGTTCAAGCTCCGCGACGACGTCCGCTTTCATAACGGCTCAGCGTTTACTTCTGACGCTGTCGTCTACACGATCGAGCGCATTCGGGACTTTCTCAAACCGCCCAGCGGCGGCTTTCGCTCCTATGTGAGCGCCATCAAATCGGTCTCGGCACCGGATCCCCTCACCGTCGTCATCGAGACCAATGGCGCCGTTCCCAACCTACCCCTCTTTTTCTCCTCCATGTTCGTGATGAACCGGCCCTCCGAGGGTTTTCAGACGAGGGAAGACTTGAACGCAGGTCGTAGCCCCGTTGGCACAGGACCGTACAGGCTCGAGAGCTGGAGTTCGGGCGAAACGTTGCAACTCGTGCGAAACGACAGCTACTGGGGCGGTAAGCCTGACTGGGCGAAGGTCACGTTTCGGGTGATCGAAAATCCCGCCGCGTGCGTGGCGGCGCTCAGCACTGGTGAAGTCGATGTAGCCGATGCCATTCCGGCTCGCGATGTTGCTTCCGTGAAACAGCGCAACGCGAAGGTTGCGAGTGTGGGAGCTGCCTCAACTTCGTGCAGTTCGATGTCGCACGAGAGGTGCTTTCGGTGTGACGGCTAAGTCGGGCGAGCAGATCCCCAATCCATTCAAGGACCCCTTGGTCCGGCGGGCGCTTGCGCTGGCTGTGGACCGGGGCATTCTGATCCTGGCGGGCTATGGCACGGCGGCAGCACAAGTGTTTCCCACTGGCCTGCCGGGCACGTCGGCGAAACTGCAGTCGCAGGAGCCGAACTACGACGAGGCAAAGGCGCTTCTGGCCAAGGCCGGCTTCCCTGATGGCTTCAATCTTATCCTCGCCGGACCCGCCGGTCGCTATTCCGGCGACGCCGAAAGCCTTCAGGCTGTCGCACAAAGCTGGGCCCGAATTGGCGCGTGATCGCCCAGCCGGCAGCAGCACCCTTCTCGGTGTTCAACACGAAACGGGCGGCCGGCGACTATGCCGTCTGGTACGGCGGCACCTCCGGCGAGGCGGTCGACTTCATTCTGCACGCGCTTCTGGCGTCGCCGAATCCGACGAGCGGGACCGGTGCTTTGAACTTCGGAAAGTATCGCAACGACACTTTCGACCAGATGCTTGCAAAGGCGGAGGTGGGGCCGGAGCGAAACGCGGCGCGGCTGAAGTAACCGAACTGGTGATGGCGACCAGCCGATCATCCCCCTCTACCACTTCCATCACATCGTTGGTTATGGCCCGCGGATCGGCTCCTATGTGATGCATCCGCGTGGCTGGACGATCGCGATCCAGACCCTCGCGGCGACGGAGTAAGCAACCATGGCCTGTTCTCCCTTGCATTGGGCAGGCTGTCATGGGCCTTCCTCCTTCTCCTCGTCATGTCGGTGATTTGGTTCATCGGCATCCACAGCATCGGCAATCCGGTTTTCAACATCGTCAACATCGAGACGGGCCACGCCTGAAGATATTCGCCAGGCGACGATCGCCCTCGGACTGGATCAACCGATCTGGTGCCAATATCTCGTCTTCATCGACAATGTCGTTCGCGGCAACTTCGGCACTTCCTACATCTATCATCTGCCGGCCTTTGAGCTGGTGATGAGCAAATTGCCCGCGACGCTGGAGCTCGCGAGGGTCGCGATGCTGATCGCTGCACCCTTGGAACGGCGCTCGGCCTGATCGCCGGCCGGCGGAGCGGCACCGTTTTCGACCGGACCGTGCTGAATGCGAGTGTGTCGGCGCTGAGCGTTCCGTCCTTCTGGCTCAGCATGATGCTGATCCTTATCGGAGCTGTGGTGACCGGCTGGTTTCCGTCAGGTGGCCGGGGTTCGACTTCGAACTTCCTGGGACAGGAGTGGAGCGTCCTCACGGGCGACGGGCGAAAGCTGCTTGCCGCCGTTCCGAGACTACGCATCCCGGCCACCGCTGGGGAAAGGAGCGCCGACGAGCACATTGCTTCGGAAAGCGGCGGGAACTTGCTTCTTGCGGTAAAAGGCGTCTCGAAGCAGTTCTCTCCACGAGGGTTTGCGTGGAGCTTTAACGCCAACGCGCCGACGTTTGGATTGCGAGACATAAACATTCGGCTTGCGCGCGGCACTGTCACCGGCATCGTCGGCGAGAGTGGAAGCGGCAAAACGAGGATCGGGCGCATCATCGCAAGCTTGAACAGTGCCCAAGCTGGCACGGTTACCATCGATGGAATCGAGTTTGATGTCTCGAAGAGCGGCCGCCGCAGCGGCCTGCTTGGTCGCGCAGATGATCTTCCAGGATCCCTCCGTATCCTTGAACCCCAGGATGAGCATCGACGAGACGCTTGGCGAGAGCATTCGGCTCGGCGCAAGGATAGGCCCCAGGGGAGCGCTACCCGACCTTTCGACCATGATGGATCGGCTGGGTCTTGCCCGAAGCTTGCTCAACCGCAATCCGAATCAGCTCTCCGGCGGACAAAAGCAGCGCGTTTGTATCGCCCGGGCCTTGCTGGCTAGACCTCAGATCATTGTTGCGGATGAGCCGACATCAGCGCTCGACGTGTCCGTTCAGGCCGAAATCGTCGCGCTTCTGGCGTCGCCGAGCGGGACATGACGATGATCTTCATCTCCCATGATCTGGCGGTCGTCCAGGAGGTCTGCAGCACCGTCTACATCTTCAAGGATGGTCAGGTGGAGGACTTCGGGCCCGCCGCGAAAAGTCTCTGGATGTCGCCATTGAGATTTGTCTACTAGCAGCGGCCAACCCACCGCCCCCTGGCGACAGGGGCAGGTTCTCGACACCGCTGGCGCCGGCCCCCTGGCTTGCTGACAGTAAATGCTCGCCGGTTCGACAGCTCTGGCGGGTCAGAGATCCCATGCTCTGGAAACCCTGACAGCTGTCAGGGTTTTCTGTGAAGTCATGGTACCGCTCCGTGATCATGACCGCTCCGAGAGCTAATACCTTTCGTCCTCAACAACGACATCAAAACCGGCCCCAGCGAAAATTGCCCTCGTTTTGATTTCGAAGTTAGAGCCCGCATGTATCCGCCTGCCGAGTTTATGTGCCCTGCCCGCTCGAGGATGCAGGCGATCATGACAGCCGCATTTTGCGGTCCGATCGCATCGCACGCTTCCTGATAAGCCGATGGAGTAACACCAAGCATCGACCTGACGATGACGGATGCCGACGTCAGATCCCGCCAGCTGGCTACCCGCCCATTCGGGCCGTATGCAACGATTTCAGGGCATGCCCGCAGCACCATGTCCAACGGAAACACCTTCAGCGCTATGTTAGCCGGTTCCCTGTTTTGGCAAGGCATAGCTCGCTCTTCGACATCAGAGCCCGGTTCAAGTTCATAGAGGGATTCGGTATTTGAACTCTGTTTGTGGTGCTCATTGTGATCATCATTGGCGCTCAAAAATTCCGCTTTTTGCTTTATATCCAATACGTTGAGGACTTCTTCACGCAACATTTCCATTTCCTCAAGAAGGCCATGAAGATCGGACAAGAGGGGTGCACGTGGGATTCGGCGCACGAGCTCGAGGTAAACGGCCTCCAGCTTCTGCCAGTGGCCGTCGGCCCCCTCTCCGATTGCCGCGGAGATGAGCTTGCGGACGTCACGCCGGCATATCGTGAGATCTTCCTTGGCCCTGCGGTATGCGATCCTGTCCGCGCAAACCCGCTGCGCCATCTGGGCGAGCTCCTCCGCGCGCATGAGCAGCGGCGATAAATCGAATCCAAAGGCACTCTCGACCGAGCCGCTCTTGTTTTTGCGTGCGTAGCGCTTGCCGTTGGCACTGTCCCTTCGAACAATCAGCCCAGCTTCGACGAGCAGCGCTAAGTGCCGACGAAGCGTCGCGCCCGCGATGCCGTGGGCTCTGAGGGTCAGTTGCGCGTTCGACGGAAAAACGACAAGTTGGCAACCCTGCCTTAATTCATTCTCGGGATAGAAACTGAGGAGAGCTTCCAGGACCGCCAAACTGCGATCCTGGACGCCGAGGAATTTCCGCGCCTCGGATGCATCCCGCAAGACCTTCCACTTGTCTGTCGTTTTGTCGGATCTGATTTCTTTCGTCGCTATCTGCCGGCTCACCAAGGCAAGCGTTATCGGCCGCCGCCCAAAGGGCGTCGTCACATGTCTGCTCTCCATTTTCTTTCACCTTTCAAGAGGCAAAAGAAATCCGCTCACCAAATTAACGGTGCCAAGACTCTTGACTGGGATTCGGGGAAATGCGATTCTCGAGTTGTCACACTTTGAGAGAGGCTTCCACGACGGCAACGTTTAGGGGGCCTTTTTCTTTTGCAGCGCTTCCTTTCCTGTTACGTCTCGAAAACCCTGACAGCTGTCAGGATTGCTCCTGTTCATGTTCACTGGCAAAGCGCTCAGCAAGGCTGGGCAACTCCGCCTGTAGAAACTTCAGAAACTCAGTCCCCAGCGATCCCTCGGCTGCAATTCGGACCTCTTTTGGAGACGCCACCAAGGTGGCAAGCCGCCTACCGCGTTTATCCGATATCGCCGGCGCAACCCTCCTTGGAGGGACGGGCTTGACGGTGTTCAGAAGACGCTGGAAACGCTGATCGGAGGTTTCAGTCGCGTCTAATTTCTCCACCAGCACAGCCCGGAGTGTTTCGATGGCTGTCGGGACGTCGCTAACTGTCTTGGCAAGTTCGAGCCAACGTGGCCGTCCGATCTTTGGGGCACGGCCGATAGCCTCGATGATATCGGCAGGAACGACCCTGTATACGTTTCGCATTCTCGCCAATTCGGCGTCTTCTATCGCCAGAGCAGCGTAGATATAGCGCGGTTTGATCCCTGCCTGGTCCATCCGCGATGCAAACAACGCCCGCTCGATCCAGGTGAGATCCTGGCGGTTCGCATTTTCTATGCCTTGTGCGAGGACAAGGTCGAGATCCGAAATTTCGACTTCGAGGGCCAGTACGGGCCTCCCAAGCTGTCGAGCAGCAAGCCAACGTCGATGGCCGTAGACAATCTGAAAGCGATTGGGACTGGAGGGATGCTTGCGGACCTGAACCGGAACCTTCTGTCCCTCGGTTTCGATCGAGCGCTTAAATGCCTCGAAGTTCGCCCCATTATCATCAGTCAGTCTGTCCGGGTACGGGGAGGGATCAACGAGTGAGGGATCCAAGTGCCGAACAGCGGCTGCACCCGACTCAATGAGGGCTCTCAGCCGGTCTCGTTCTGATCGGATGTCGTCGATTGCACGGTGCGCCGCGGCGACGACACCGGCTCCGACACGATTACCGCCTGACGGCACCGGGGTAGCCGGCTTTTGCTCGACCAATTCGGTTTCCAGCTCCGATGATAGCAGCCCAAAACTGGCGACGATTGATTTGCGAGGAGATTTGCTCATGTCCGTCCCCAGCTGTCATTGATCAAGCGAACGATTGCCTCATTTACTGCGTCAACAGCTTCACGGGCACGCTTTTGCGTATCGCGACCAATCTGTCCCATCTCGAGTTCATAGAGGGAGCGCTTTGCAAGCCCGGCGGCCTCAACCGCGGTACTCTCAATAGCGGTTGGCAACAGCACGTCGGAGCCGAACAGGTGCCTCAGCATCGCGACGACCTGGGACTGCGGGGCGTCATTGGGGTCATGCCGTGTTATCAGGTATCGAATGAAATCCTGATCCAGCTGGGCTCCGCTCTCGTTCAGAACGCTGATGAGATCGCCCATCATCAGAAGGAACTGGTTCATTGATGCGACATCGAGCATGGCTGGATGGACAGTTATGATCATGCTGGTCGCGGCGTATATCGCGCTCAGCGTGAGAAACCCGAGCGACGGCGGCGTATCCAGAATAACGACGTCGTAATCTGCCTCGACCTCGGAGAGTGCAAGCTTCAATCGCTCGAAGAAGATGGCGCCAGAACCCGATTTGTTTGCCAGAACGCGGGGTGTCTCGTGCTCATACTCCATGACCTCCAGGTTTCCCGGGATCAGGTCGATGCCATCGAAGTATGACTTGCGGATAATATCGCGGATTGGCCGACGTTCGGCCTCATCATAGCGAAGTGCGGCGTAAATTGTTTCGTTTGGCCCCACATCGACCTCCGGCTGCGCGCCGAACATGGCCGACAGGGACGCCTGAGGGTCCAGGTCGAGTGCAAGGACGCGGTAGCCGTGGAGAGCCAGATAATGACATAGGTGGACGCAGGTCGTCGTCTTTGCGCTGCCGCCTTTGAAGTTGGCAATCGCAACAACTTGGAGATGCTCCCCGCCACGGCGGCGTGGGAGGAACCGCAAGGCCTCCGCCGGCTTCTGCTTGGCGAACAATTCCCGCAGCTCGTTGATCTGGGACAGCGTGTAAACGCGATGATTGTTCTCGAGCCGATTGGGCACCGGTCCACGTCCTTCGGTGGACAGGAGCTTGAGGGTGGAATCGGGTATGGACGTCAGTTTCGACACTTCATTGGTGAGGAACGAACGCAGGGCCTTTTCCGACTTTGGCGGATACATGCGAGTTCTGAGCTGCTGCAATTGCCCGGACAGAATCCCGGCATGCCGCATGATTTTGTCGGCGGCATCTTCCTTGGTGCCCACGACGGGTTCTACTCGGTTTGCTATCGCCATTTTTACCTCTTGGCGGCCTTCGGTCGGTTTGAAGGCCGTTACCCGCCAAGGATAGACATGTTTCTCCGAGGCGGTCCAGAAGTTTAGGGTTAACAAAAGGTTAACGACACCGGCCTTCTGGCGCAGGACTGCAGGTGGACTTTCTGGTCTTTCCCTAATCTTTTCCGTTTGTTAGCGCGAAGACGCTGCCAATTGTTCTACTGTGAATCATGCACGAGCGAAGGTCATCATCGAGGAGCGACAGAGATCTCTTCGCACCGCTTTGGGACCCGAACACCTGTTTGGAGCCTGTATAGTCCAACCACAGCGCAGCGATTCTATTTCATGCTCATCTCCACCGCGATTTCCGTAGCCCAGAAAGGCACGCGGGTCGTGGCGATTTCGGAAGAGCAGGGCACGTCCAAACAACAACTCCTCGACGCCCATCATAGGCTTCGAGCTAAGGTGTTCTCGGGCAGACTAGGTTGGGAAGTCGCTGTCACCGATGGTCGGGAAACCGACGCATTCGACGCACTTCAACCTGACTATATCCTTGCGCTGTCGACGAGTGGCGAGGTTGCAGGATGCGCTGGACTTCTACCCGCGCTTGGGGCCATCGCTTCTGCCAAGCGGGAGGTCGGACGCCCACCCTTTCATGGTCGAGAGCTCGCGTTTCTGCGTCGACGCTCCCCCGGCGGAGGGAAGAGGGGCGTCCACGGGGCAACCCGCAGGCATCATCGAGTGGTTCGTGGCCAATGTTACATCGAAATCGCCACCGTGACCGATCTTCGTTTCGAGCGCCTTCTTGCGCGTGTTGGATGGCCATTACATCGCTTGGACGGGCCCATCAGTGAAACGATGGCGGTCGCCGGGATACTGTCCACCAATGTCGAAGCTCCGTCCTTCTGGATACCGTTCTAAACTGCCACCCCAGCAGATAGCATAAGGAGAAATGCGTGATCCCGCTTCGCGCTCATCCCGCTTGGCCCCGAACTGTTCATCGAGCGCTTCGGTCACGCATTGCACTGGCGGGCTATCGTCAAGGCTGGTCTGAGATACGAAACAGGGTGCTCCCCCCGGGGGGGCCTGATCAACACCCGGAAACAGCGGAATTACATCTCGAAACATTGCCGTTTTGCGACCGTCGAGAGAGACGAGGTAAGCCGCAGTTTTCGAGCGAAGGGATCGTCGCGGACCGGCAGGTTGGCCCGGCGGATTCGGCATTTCGTCAGTTCTCCACGGATGGCGTTTCGTCGGCCGGTCCTCCCCGTTCCAGAACGGCCATGGTGAAGCGAGCGGGCCGATTGCCCGCTGCGGCATAGGAGTGTTCCTGATCCGTGACCAGCCGGGCACCTTCCCCAGCATTCAGGATCAAGGTTTCAGCACCGACGCGAACGCTGAGGCTGCCTTCAGCAACGGAAATCAGCTCGCGTGTATCCGGGCTGTGTGCATCGGCTCGATACTCCTCGCCCGGCATAATGGTCCACGACCACAACTCGAACATGGTCCGGCCGGTCGTGGACACCTGAAGCTGTGCCTGGCTGCCATTGGTGCTGCTCCACAGTATCTTTGGTGTGGTGCGCTCAAGCGGACTATCGGGCGCGTCATTTACCAGATTGCTCAGGAGATCGGAGACAGAGAGTGAAAAGGCCGCAGCCAGCCGACACAAGACGCCGATACTGGGGTTCGCCTTGCCTTTTTCGAGTGCCACCACGGTGCCTTTGGAGAGGCCGGTGAGCTTGGCGAGTGCGTCGAGGCTCAGCGTCCGCTCATGCCGGAGATTCTGGATTCGGCTCGCAAGCACCGAGCCGAGCTGTTGTTCCGTCTCAGCCACCATCATCATATCGGTCATTATATTGACTTTCACTCCTCATGCCTTATACAGTCACTATAATGACCGGCGTCGCAATCTTCAACTTCGCCGTCGAGATCCAACATGGAGGTTCGTGGATGCGTATCGAGACAAAGGCAATCCATATCGGCCGCAGCGTCGATCCGGCGACCGGCGCTGTTTCGCTCCCCCTGCACACGAGTACGACCTTTCAACGCGGCGCTGACGGTACGTTTCCCTCCGGCTTTGAATACATCCGGGATGCGAACCCGACGCGCAACGCCTTCGAGGCTGCGATGGCCTCGCTCGAAGGCGGGAGCGCGGCTCTGGCCTTTTCGTCTGGCATGGCGGCGATCACCGCCGTGTTCGAGGGGCATGCCACCGGTGGCCGTATCATCGTTCCGGACGATATGTATTTTGGTATCCGCTCGCTCATTGACGAGACGGACATCGGCAAGCGTTTTGAATTCAAGCCGGTCGATATGCGCGATCTCGATGCCTTGCGTGTCGCGGTCACGGTAGCGCCGACAGGGCTTGTTTGGATCGAAACTCCGTCAAATCCGCTGATCCGTATTGTCGATATCCAGGCGGCATGTGCGATCGCGCACGAGGGCGGCGCGCTTGCCGTAGTGGACAACACATGGGCGACACCGGTGCTTCAGCGTCCGCTTGAACTGGGCGCGGATGCCGTCATGCACTCGGCGACAAAATATATTGGCGGGCACTCCGATCTCATGGCGGGTGTCGTCGTCGTTCCCGAGGGATCGCCCCTGGAGCGACCGTTGCGCATGATCCAGCGACACAAGGGAAGTGTGGCTGCGGCCTTCGACTGCTGGTTGGCTCTGCGGGGTTTGCAGACCTTGCCCATCCGAATGCGGGCACATTGCCAGGGCGCGCAGAAGATAGCGGAAGCGTTGGTTGCTCATCCAGATGTCGAGAAGGTGCTATTTCCTGGCCTGCATGACGATCCGGGCCATGGGCTCGCGCAGCAGCAAATGAGCGGCTACGGCGCAATGCTGTCCTTCGTTATTCGGGGTGGGGCCGAGGCCGCAATGGTGGTCGCCGGTCGGCTCAAGCTCGTGACGCGGGCCACAAGCCTCGGCGGGACACACACGCTCATCGAGCATCGCGCATCCGTCGAAGGCCCGAAAACAATGGCCCCGGCGGGACTGCTCCGCCTGTCGGTCGGGCTGGAGCATCCTCAGGACATCATCGACGATCTGATACAAGCTCTGAAGGGCCTTGGCTGAATCCGCCGATGCCTTATTGCGTCCCGGACTGATATTCAGGCCGATAGTAACAAAGATAAATCATCTGCAGTACGGAATTTGCCATGCGCATGTATCAGGTCGACGCTTTCACCGACCGCCTCTTCGCGGGGAACCCCGCGGCCGTTCTTGTGCTTGACGACTGGCTACCGGATGAACTGATGCTGGCGATTACACAGGAGAACAACCTGGCTGAGACGGCGTTCGTCAAAGCCCGCCCCGATGGGGCGTGGGATCTGCGCTGGTTTGCCCCGGCTCATGAGGTCGATTTCTGCGGGCACGCCACCCTTGCGACAGCGCATATTCTGTTCACCAAGGCAAAGGCGGACACACAGCTCGTCTTCCACACCCGGGTCGGAGAACTGCGTGTATCGAGGGAGCCGGGCGGATACCGGGTCGACATTCCGTGTCTGACGCCCGAGGACATCGGCACTCTGCCGCCGGAAATAGCAGGGATTTTCGCTGAACCGCCCGTCCGCATCTTCCGCAATTTCGAGAACATCTTTGCCGATCTCGGCAGCGCCGATGCCGTGCGCGGTTTCGTTCCCGACCTTGCAGCCATTGCCAACCTCGGCCCTGTCGGCCTTGTTGTGACGGGGCAGAAAGCCGAGGGCGCAAAGGCGGATTTCGTGTCGCGCTACTTCGCCCCCGGCGCGGGCATACCCGAAGACCCGGTTACGGGGTCAATCCACGCTACGCTCGTGCCCTATTGGGTTGCGCGATTGGGCCACGACAAGCTCATGGCCTATCAGGCGTCGGCACGCGGCGGATGGCTAGACTGCGAACTTACCAATGACCGCGTTAATCTTCGCGGCAACGCTGTGACCTTCATGGAAGCCACGCTTTCTCTGCCCAACATATCGATTGGCGCGCATATCGAGAAGGCAGACGCATGAAATTCGATACTTCGATGAAGACCGGCACCTTCGTTACCTTCCCGGGACAAGGCGGACCAACCCGCCGATCTAGGGCAGGTCATCTTTGCGGATGGGAAGTCGTTGAGATTGCAGATGCCTGGACAGGCTTGGTCGATACTGACGCCGGCGTGCTTTTGATTGGGGAGGAAGCCAAAACCGTCAGGAAGGGGGAGGGCGAATGGCAGGGCGTGGTCATATATCGTTCAGTCAGATCGCGACCTCGGCGCCTATATCAGTGAGGAAGTACGCTTCGCGGCTGAACCGCGCAGACGTAAGCCACTTTCGGTCACACATACGGCGGCGCATCTTGCCGCGTTGGCACTGAATGCGGCTTCAGTTCCGTTCTGGACCAAGGACTTTGCGGAACTCGATGGGTTTGGGCGGCCGAATCTCGACAAGGCGGCAATAGAGAATTCCTCGATCGAACCGGCTATATCCACGGATCTAACCGGCGCGCCGCCGAGGCTGGCCTTTGGGCCAAAGGCGAGTTCGTTTCCAGCAATACCGTGCCGGCCGCACCGAAGGCGCCAGGGCAACGACCGCTCAAAGCGGGAGAGATCGAACTGGATATGAGCTTCGATCACAGGTAGTCCCAACGGGCGAATTGCAAAAGTTTTCAACCTAGAGAATGCTGAGCTTCACTCTCAGGAGGCAAGCTGGTGGGTTGGACAGGCTTTATCACATCGATTTGCGTCATTGCCGTGCTGTGGGCCAGCCTGCTTACAACGACGTCCATCTCTCGAAACGACCAATTTTTGCTGGGAACCGCTTTGTTGGTCGCCACGTGGGTGTGGGTCTACTGGCACCGCAAGTTCAGCTTTCCCTTTTTTCGGTGGGTCAGCGGAGGTACCTGTGTAGCTGCAATGGCGATCGGCGCTTTCGCCCTCCTTTATAAAGACGGCGACCTCGGTTGGATTGCTGGATACTTGTTCATCGCAAGCATCGTATCAGCGGTCATCACCAAGGTGGCTGACGACACACCCTTCCCACCAAAAGTGCGTAAAGCCAGCCGCGCGCCCCAGCCCAGCAGGCGCGTGCAGAGGCAAGTATTGGTCACTTGCACCACCTGTGGCGGCAGTGTTCTTTACGGTGACTGCCCTACCTGCAGCAATGTTCGGTGGTGGTACGAACTCCGCTACGTAGACGAATAGCGCCGCGCCGGGCTTCGCAGACAAGTGCGACAGACGCTCACATCAAACGGATACCGCCGCGCATGCAGCGTCAAAGCGGATAATTGCGAGGAACAAATCGCGAATTGCACGGCTTGCACGTGCACAATCCGTGCAGTCGGTCGTTTTCTCTGTCCCACCAGGCGTGACCTGAGCCCGCGCCTCTTCCTCGCTGGGTTGCCAGTCACCACGAAACTCAGCTCGGCCACCTGAATATCGCGCGCCAAAGACATAGAATCCTGCTCTCCACTGCAGTTCCTCGGGCTCACGCGGGCCTATGTCTCCTCCTCCGCGCAATAGTGTTGCTATTTCAGTGTTCAACATCCCTGCCAGGCTCTGGCTGGACGATCCCGACTGAATTTCGTTAACTTTCTCCTTTGCAAAATTTTCCATCTCCTCGATTGCGAGTTTCATCAGCTGCATGTGGCCTTTGACGCGATCCACAAAGAGCTGGCGCGATCCGGCATGGGATCCGCCGTTGGCCCTGGAGGCGGCTTCTTTCTTAGCGTTTTAGCCATGACGCATTAACGCACGACAGGCGGAAAACGTCTAAGCTGCAAAGATCCCAAGCAAAGCGCCCTAAGGAACCATTTTCCTCACTCAAGGTTATTTAACCAATATCTAATTTAGTGAGGTCGAAATGAACGTGGTACGTGAACTTCTAATAAGCACCGGTCTGGCCGTGGTGTCGGCAGGTTTCTTAACAATAGCCGTCCCGGCGCAAGGGCAAATCACTGAGCGCTCCATTTTCCCGGGTCAGTGTAGCGCGCTTGGAGCGGCCAACATCATCAATGATGGCGGAGGAGAAAAATGTCAGCCGATCCCGGCGATAAACGCAATCGCAACATCGAATGGTAACACGGGTCGGACCCGCACCAGTCCGGGCGGCGGCGGTGCCGGCGGTCCGGGTACTAGCGGTGGTGATTCCGGCCAAGGCGGTGGCGGCGATCCTGGTACTCGCGGCGGTGATTCCGGCCACGGCGGTGGTGGAGATCCTGGCACTGGCGGCGGTGATTCCGGCCACGGCGGTGGTGGAGATCCTGGTACTGGCGGTGGTGATTCCGGCCAAGGCGGTGGCGGCGATCCTGGTACTCGCGGCGGTGATTCCGGCCACGGCGGTGGTGGAGATCCTGGCAATGGCGGCGGTGATTCCGGCCACGGCGGTGGTGGAGATCCTGGTACTCGCGGCGGTGATTCCGGCTTCGGGGGTGGCGGCGATCATGGCAATGGCGGCGGTGATTCCGGCTTCGGCGGCGGCGGCGATCCTGGCAATAGCGGTGGTGATTCCGGCTTCGGCGGTGGCGGCGATACTAACAATGGCTCCACGGGTGATTAACTAGATAGCAATCAGAAACTCACGCCCTGGGCGACGGGTTTGAAGGCGCTCCGTCACTACAAAAACAATGCGCCTGATTGCCTCGGCGAAACTCGCGCGGAGAGCCATCGCCGCAATACCGGTGACCCCGAGCGCACCGACCCATCAGCTTCCAACGCTTCACGTCATCGGTGAACGGTTTCATCTCCGCAACGTCGGCAACAATCGTTGCCGTTGACGTTTGGAGATGACCAACGCGACCGACAAGCTCATCCATGCGGCGATGCACGCCCGCGCGACTTTCGGCCGCCTTATCCTCGGCAGACGCCGCCAGCGCAAAGGCCGACCCATTCGAGAGGGCAGGCCGAACCTTGCCCGAAGCCGAGAAATGCTCGCCAGCGCGAAATGTGCTGAAAAAACGGCCTCTTCAAAAAAGATGAAAAGGCCAGCTTTCAGAAACATGATGGAGTGCCACCAAAACCATTGAACACGCCGATGTTCCGATGACGCACCTTTTGGGGTGGGGAGAAGCCTTGAGCGGTCGCTACGGCGCCATCGCAAGCGCAACTAACCATGCGGCCAGAGCCACCAGGAACCAAAGCCTTGCCTGTCTGTATCGCCGGCGGCGCGCACCTTCCCAATCGTAGGACATGATGTTCTCCTGTAACGCGGCGGGAGAATGCCTCAATCTAAACGAGAAAAAAAGATCAGAAGCCATGCTGCGTGTGGATTGTTGTCTCGCTAAACGTAAAAGACGCTTTCTTATCGCCAGGCCGCTGCGTCGAAAGCGCCAATTGGGATTTTCAGATGCGGCCTGCCGTCGCTTCCGGGCTCGGGAAGGCGGCCCGCGCGAAGATTGACCTGAAGGGCGTGAAGGATGAGCTTCGGCAAAGGTAGCTGGGCGTCCTTTTCGACGCGAAGTTTAACGAAGTCTTCAAGCGAAAAACCATCGAGATGAATGTTGGTCCGCTTTTGCTCCGCCACCGTGCTTTCCCACCGGGGAGCGCGCCCGTGGGCCTGGTAATCGTGCCCGGTAAACACCCGCGAAGCCTCTGGAAGAGCTAGGATTCGTTGGATCGACTGCCATAGGGAGCTCGCATCTCCACCTGGAAAATCGGTGCGAGCCGTGCCGCTATCGGGCATCAGAATGGTGTCGTGAACAAAAACGGCATCACCAATGATATAGGTGACGGAGGCTGGGGTGTGACCTGGCGAATAAAGGACCCTGGCATCGATCGAGCCGACATTGAAGGTTTCGCCGTCCGCAAACAACCGGTTCCAATGCGACCCGTCGGCAGACAGGTCCGGCCACTCGTAAATAGTTCTCCAGATTTTCTGAACCTCGACGATCCGATCGCCGATCGCGATTGGGGCGCCAGTCTGCCCTGCGAGGTAATAGGCGGCCGAGAAATGATCGGCGTGGGGATGAGTGTCGAGGATCCACTCGACCGAGAGCGCGTTTTCGTTGACGTATTGGAGGATCGCATTGGCATTCATCGCGCCGATTGCGCCTGCCTTTTCATCATAGTCGAGGACGGGGTCGATGATGGCGCAGCTGCCCGTCTCAGGGTCGGACACAACGTACTGGATGCTGCAAGTGCGCTCGTCGAAAAAGCCCCTGACGTTGGGTCGCTGCGCAAAATGGTTCTCCAACCAAGCGGTAGCTTCGGTCAGGTCAAAACCATGCAGATGGCCGAATTCCTGGACCTCGGAGCGACGCATGCGGCCGGCGAGGACCTCGCCGATCGCGTACAGATGGAGGGCACGCCTTCCTGACTTACAATGTGCCACGACCGGTCCCTCGGCTTCATCAAGAGCTTCTTGAAATGCGGCAACCTCGGATTCTGTTACCGTGGGGAGGGTCACGGGGATGAAGGTGTAGGACATCCGAGCTTTCTTCGCCGCGGCGGCTTCCTGCTCGCTGCCCGGCTGCTCCTCGTCCTCTCCATCGGGCCGCACATTGATCAGCCCGGTAAAGCCCTGATCTGCAAACGACTGGAACTCGTCCGTCGCGGGCTGAGCCATGATGCTGAGCTTTTCATTGACCTTGGTAATGATCATGAGGTCCTCCTGGAATCCGATACAAACTGAACGCCGCCAGGGCTTGTGTGTTCCTCGGTCGCTCCAGGGTTGCCATCCGTGGCAGCCGAGCCAAAGTCCGGAGGCCCAGAAATACGGTCCAACGGCTAAAACCCGTGCCCGCGGCGGTGAAAAACGCCTCTAGCTGGATTCTTTCGAACGGTATCGCTTCACTCGGGCATATGTCCCGCAGATGTCGTCCGAGCACCAATGTCTTCGGCCGGATCGCGAGTGATCGAGAAACAGCCAGCCACAATTGTGACCGGGGCACTGCTTGATCGCGCGACGGGCGTCGCGGGTTGTAAACAGGTCAACGGCCAAGCATGCAATCTTGGAAGCGATGTCTTGGGGGTCTTGCACGGATTCGCTCCAGGCGATCTGTCCATCCTGTTGCATCAGGATGGATCGGCCGGCAAGCCATCGTTTCGCCATGCGACCGATCAAGTGCAGGTCCTTTTCCGGCGGTGCTTCGCCCCGGACTTCGGCTAGCGCGATTACGTAAATAGCCTCTCGTAGGGCCCGTGCCTCTTCAAATGCTTTTTCCGCGATTTGTGGATGCGCCGCGGCTTTTGAAGCGAGCCGAGCTGCATCGGCAGTGCCTATGAGTTCAACCCGGGTTGCCCATTCGAGCAAATGATTGAACGAAACAAGGGCGTCGGGTCCGATGCGATCCTTGCGGCTGTCCACGGTGTTGACGTAGTCGAGCACGGGATGTCCACCAAGGAGGCGCAGTTCGGCGATCGGTCTGGGCTGCATCCATCAATTATCGAACTGGGGAACAAAATTGGCAAGATGAAGTTGTAACGGTATAATCTGCTTTTAACCGTTACAGTATCCATCCTGTGCCTCATTTTGGGGATCCACTTGGATCGGCATATCCGCCGGCGCTCGTACCGTGCCGCCGGTGATTTTCGCAGGCACGCGATTCGCAGCGGGCAGGTGTTTTGCTGCTCGCAATCGCCACCTTCAGGCACGGCTTCATCGTTCCGGCTCCTGGCGAACGCTTGCGGTTGCTTGCGGCCAGTGTGGACGCGCCGCACTGAGACACCGACCGGCTTCTCGGGAAAGCGCTCTCGAACCGGTCTCCAAGTGATCAGGGAATGTCCATGAGGCGCAGCAGCCAGCGTTTCCTGTCGCGTTTTGCTCGACCTGCTTCCGTTTCGGCAATGGCGACTTTGAGTGCGCGCGCCACAAGCTCATCAGCCTCGTCTGCATCGGGGAAATGGATGCGAGCTGAGGCCCGCAACGTCGCGAGTAAGGCGCTGTCTTCGTCTGAAGTCATCTTCATCTTATTAGAACGTGAAGAAGCGGCGCGAGTTCCGAACGACGTCCATTCGCGAGCGCGCAGGGTCTCCGGCTTCGGGCTGGATGGCAAATCCCATATTGCGTGGAAGCCGGCAGAAGCTTACCTGCGGAGGTCAGGGGGCGCCTCCGATCACATCATCGTACTTTAGACGTAAGGGGAGGCCGAAACATACGAAGATACGGTTCAATGCTGTTTTCGAGCTCACGACAAACACGTTCGTATTCGTCAATCAGGAGCACATCAGGGCAGCTACAGAAGCGGAGTCTATCCAGCTGCATCGATGCCTCTGCGTAAGCGATGCAGATTTCGGTTAAGGCCGGGCTTCTCAGCTCCGACAGCACATGCCGGTACGATGGCAAGCGGAGCTTCAACCTTGCTTTGCCAATCTTCTCCAATTTCATAGCCAACTCCCTACCGGCCCGCCACAAAACGCTAGTCGAGAGACGAACCCCCTTGCCTCAAGAAGGTTCCGCAAGCTCGATGCCGGCACTCCCATCCGATGAACGGCATATCAGCTAACAAAGAAAGGGCCCCACGTAGGGGCCAGGAGTGGATGCTGTCCATTGGACGCATTTTTGGCAGCACTAGGCCGCTCTTTGCGGACTGTCGTCATTGCGCTTCGATGTTCGCAGATGCTCGAACCTTCCGGTGGCCGGCATACCAGCTTCCAGGCATGCAGCAATAAATGCTTCTCGAGCCACCGCTATTGGTGTCGATCCATTGAGCGCGCCGCGGCAGGTCCTAATCGCCCGTTCGTAGCGTTGTCCACGTCGAAGTGGCCATTCATTCTCGAGAAAATCGAGTGCATCGTAGACCGAGGAGAAAACTCGGCTCGTACCGTTTTGCAGCCGCACCAACAGCGGCACCGACCATGGCATCTCCGGAATGTGCATTGGTTCCTCCTTGACATTCTACCGGATGAAAAGAAGACGAAATCGATATTGGAAACGCACATCGGCACTTCAAGGGTATGAAAAGGAAGACGTCGAAAAAAATCTTGTTGCCGCTTGGCCGCCCCCTTTCGGCTCGGGCGGCTTCATCGCCCCGGCCGTGGCATTCGCCCTTTCGCGCGAGTTGCCCGCGTCGCTGACGATCTTGGGAGCCTGACGCCGTTGCGATCGGGGCCTGACGTGGTTTCACCGCACGAACAGCGGTCCCGGCACCCTCGACACCAGCAACCAGGCGCCTACTGACTGCTAACGAAATTACCCGATAAAGCCGTAAATAGCGAAGGCACCGATCGCCACCCCGACAATCACCGCAAGCCCGCGACCCGCCAACAGTTTTCGTCTTTTCTGCCAGGGCATGTCTGTGGAGGTGGGAAGGTCTGTGGGTGTGTCGCGCGGATCCATCGCCTCTACTTGCTTTGATCAATCGCATGAGGCGCTCGCTGGCCCTCTGGCTCAGCTGGCGTCCAGAACACGAAATATGCTCCGGCGATAATGAGCGCGAGCGCGAATATTGCCGCGACGAACGTTATCATGCCGGTTTTTGCCTGTTCTTCCGTGCTCTTCATGAAGGCTACCAACTTCGTTCACTAGGAAATGTTCCGAAGCCCGGGGTTTCGCACCGACCTCAGCGCAATTTTCTAACTCGCTCCTCGTCGATAGCCGCGATGAATGCAGACCGAGCCTGCTTCCAGGGGTATGTGCCGAACGCAGCGTCTGTGCAGCGATTAAGCGCCGTTCCATAGCGAAATCCGCACTGAACTGGCCAGCAATCGGTAAGGAGACGGGCTGCGTGCGCCGGGTCCCACACGATCTGAACGCCGTGTGGCTGCTGCAGCTCTACAATGACGCATTCTTCCCACGTTTCGCGCATGTTCGGCCTCCGGAACTCGTCTCCTACCAAACGTCAACAATTGGAGCCAGTTCCGGTGTGAAGGGGGATGCTGTGGTGTAGGTTCTGCTCCCCGTGAGCGCTCCCGATTGCCAACCTTCGGAACGATAAATGATACCGGCGAGTTATTAGCGTTCTGGGCAATCCGAACGGGAAGCGGACGGTTCCAAGCATATCGAGCGCGAACGCGGTTGAACGGCCATCCGCCTTCATGACTGCGCTCCTGCCCCTGGGCCTGTTAACACCGCCTCAATTCCGGAGTTGTACATGTACAACCACCCGGGAATAACTTTTGCCCTGATAAAACTGGCGTAAACTGAGTTGCAGGACAAACCGCGCGCAAATGCGCGGTTCTTGGGCCAACCACAGCGGCCCCAACCCTTTGATATAATTGATACTTATACGTATACGGAAACTAATAGCACGTTACGTTCCGTCAGTCGGACGTTACGGCGGCTTTCGATTCATCCATTTTTTGGCGCATCGAACGCTAGGACTCACTTTCTAACATACAAAAGGTGGCCACGCCACCCGTGAGCGGGTTGCCTGCAACGACGAAACAAGCCTGCGAACAATGTTGCCTGCGCTCAAAGGAAGGCTCCCTGGCAAAGGCGGATCGCGCAAACTCGCATAACTGTGGGCAACGTAGGCTAGCCGCGCATGTTCCTTGGGCAACTCCGGTTGGATTTTGCGCCAGCTACTGAACAGAATGGGCATCCACCAGGGCAAAAAATCAGGCAATGGACGCATCGAAGAAGTATTCGGCTCCAAACACCGACCCGCCTGCCGAACGCAACCTCGAGCGAAGCGAGCGGGCGCTGTCCATTCTGCTGCCGTCTGTTGTACACGTACAACTGCGCAGCCGTGACCCAAAGGAGATTGAGATAAGTTGTACATGCACAACGCAACCGAGAGGGTTGCAGCCCATGTTGGAATCGGGTTACTCCTGATCAGCGCATATTGCCGTCAAAACCGCAAATAAGCGCGGATAGGACAAAAGAGAAACCGATGCTCAACAAACCTCTGAAAGATGCTGGTGGACTACGCTCCCTAATCGCTTCTGACGCAGAGGAATTGTCGCGTCAATTGCAGGCGCATCAGCAACGCACCTTCCCACCGACCGCACGCAAGACGATACGCAGCTTCACACCCGCCGAAGCCGCCGACTTCATCGGAATTCATCAAGGTTACCTCAGGCAGATTGTTTCGGAAGGGCATGGCCCAGAGCCGCTCCCCAACGGCAGACGGTTGTACAGCGTCGAAGATATTCAGGAGCTGCGCCGTCTGCTGGACGAGGGCGGAAAGGGACCTCGCCGCTATATCCGGCATCGCCAGGATGGCGAAAAGCTCCAGGTCATTTCCGTCATGAACTTCAAGGGTGGCTCGGGTAAGACGACCTCGTCTGCCCATCTCGCACAATTCCTTGCCCTTCGCGGCTACCGCGTACTTGCAATCGATCTCGACCCGCAGGCATCGCTATCCGCGCTCTTCGGTCATCAGCCAGAGCTCGACGTAGGCGAAAACGAGACGCTTTATGGCGCAATCCGCTACGATGAAGAGCGAAGAGACATAACCGAAATCGTTCGAGCGACATATACGCCCAATTTGCACATCATTCCGGGGAACCTGGAATTGATGGAATTCGAACACGAGACCCCCAAGGCTTTGATCGCTCGTGGTCGCAGCGATTCCATGTTCTTTGCCCGCATCGGCGAATGCCTGGCCGAAATCGAAAGCGCCTACGACATCGTCGTTATCGACTGCCCTCCCCAGCTTGGGTTCCTAACACTGTCGGCGCTCTGCGCGGCGACCTCGGTTCTCATCACGGTTCACCCGCAGATGCTCGACGTCATGTCCATGAGCCAGTTCCTGCACATGACAGGCGACCTACTCGAGGTCGTCGAGAACGCCGGCGGCACGATGGACTACGACTGGCTGCGTTACCTCGTGACGCGCTACGAGCCAAATGATGGCCCTCAGTCGCAAATGGCGGGCTTCATGCGCTCGATCTTCGGAAATCGCGTTCTCGAAAATGCGATGGTCAAGTCGACGGCGGTATCGGATGCCGGCCTTACCAAGCAGACGTTGTACGAAGTCGATCGAAACCAGTTTACCCGCGGCACATACGATCGTGCACTCGAGTCTCTGACGGCGGTAAACGCCGAAATCGAGGAACTCGTGAAGCAGACCTGGGGAAGGAAATAAGCGATGGCGCGCAAAAATGTCTTCGGAATAGAACAGGGGGATCTCCCCTCGTCGCTCGGTGTGCAACATGAGCGCCCGCTTGCCGAATTGCGCCCTTTGGCGGGTTTTGAAAAGCCGTTGAAGCGCGCTTCACCGGTTGGCGCCATCTCGCAATCTCTGGGTGGCATCAACGAACGCGCGCAACGCGTCGAGGACCTTGAAAAGCAGTTGGCCAAGGGTCAGGCTGTCGTCGAACTGGACCCAGAGCTGATCGACGTTTCCTTCGTTTCGGATCGATTGGGCGTTAGCCAGGACGATCAGGATCTCCTGGAGGCTCAGATTCGCGAGCATGGCCAGCAGGTCCCAATCCTCGTCAGGCCGCACCCGACAAGCGATGGCCGTTATCAGGTTGCATACGGCCATAGGCGCCTAGCGGCCGTTCGTCAGATCGGCGGTACGATCAAGGCTGTTGTCAGGGATCTGAGCGACGAGCAACTGGTCGTCAGCCAGGGACAAGAGAACAACGCGCGCACCGATCTTTCCTTCATTGAGCGGTCCTTTTTCGCTTCGCGCCTTGAGCAACGCGAGTTCAGCAGGGACGTCATCATGTCGGCTCTGGGCGTCGACAAGGCAGCGCTCTCACGCATGATCGCCCTCGTCACACGGCTACCGGGCACCCTCATCGAGGCAGTAGGGCCAGCTCCGGGGTTCGGCCGTACCCGTTGGGCCGATATTGCGGATCTGATGGAAGATAAGCCAAAGCACCAGGCAGCGTTGAAGCTGATCGAAGAGCCAGCTTTCAAAAACTTCTCGTCAGATGACCGCTTTCTCGCCGTGTACAACTGCCTGAAGCAGGTGCCAGAGCCGGCTAGAAAATCGGTGTGGAAAGACGGTTCGGGCGAGAAGGCCGTGCGGGTTTCGGAAAATGGCGAGCGCCTGAGCATCGTATTCGACAAGCGCGTAGCAGCCGACTTCGGTTCATTCGTCGAGCATAAGCTCGATGAGTTGTACGCGGAGTTCCAGCAAAGTCAGGCTTCAGGAGGCTGATGGATAAAGAAAAAGGCCCCAAACGTTTCCGTCGTGGAGCCCTTCTCGATCTGTAGCAAGGTGAGATTCGCATTTCCACGAGATTCAGTCAAGAGTCTTCAGCATCCCTTTGATGCCTGAATTCGTTGAATCGTGCTCTGTCGCCTCACAAAAATGCGGCTTTCGCATCGATTGGTCGCGCCTTCACGTTCTTGACGGACACCCCGGCAATGGTCAGCAGGGGTGTCCGCTCACGGTCGTTGCCAATGTTCAACGCTCTAAAGCAGCAGTGATCTGACAGTCCGAGCAGCTCGCCCCACTGATAGTTGTGCCGAAATGGCAGTAGCAGATCACCTCGTGCAATTGCTCGGCACTCACTTCGAAAAAGCGCCTTGCTTCGCCGAAGGTATCGTTTTTCAACCCGGCCGAGCGCAAAACGGGGTCTTCGGACGCAACCGAGATGGCGAGTTATCGCAACGCATTTTGTCGCGCAGACGAGACGGCTGATACTCGATTTCGGACGGCGTGGAGAGTAGCTGCTGCGGCTTCTGCTCAAGAAGTCCCGCCCAGCGCTCCAAGCGGTCGTTGCGAGAAAGGGTCATTTGCTGCAGGCCCCTGTTCGACCTGCGCTACTACCGGTAATTGCTCGCGTGTTTGGTGCCTCATGTTCGCCTCCATTCAGACGATCAAACCGGCGCCGGCCATTTCCGTCCTCAACGCGTTACGCTTGTCTTGGCGAATGTCCAATCACGATTCTAATCGCGCCGCGACGTTAGGCTCTCCTTTATAGGGACGTATGCAGTTTGTGCTAAGCAGCCCACGTATCGCCGATGGCCGGTTTCGTAAACGCATGATGCGCGTATGTGTGGAGGAAGCTGGTTGGCGGCGGCTCGTCATTAGGCCGACCAGTGTGACGACGGCGCCGTTGGATCTTCAGAAGAGCTGAAAGGCGGGTTGCTAGTGTCTGTTTTCGAGAAAAACAATCCGGACGAGAGCGCAGGCGCTTAGAACAACGACGCGGCCGATGCGGGCTGGCCAACGGAAATAGTCCATTTCAGTTCGTTTCCGATCGAAAGTGAGACGGCAATTATGAGGCGAGTAAAGACTTGCACATGAATGAGGGAACCTTACTGGCAATTAACTTCCGTTTGGGGAATTTTCGGTGATACTTCAGTGGGTTTATGCTTCATCCGATTTCAACTGAAGCGCCATGCTGAAAACCCAGATCTGAATTTTGACCTAACGTTTCATACCGGGAGCAGGGGAGGGCGCTCAAGCCCCGACGCCTTCGTGAGATTGGTGTGGCAGCGGTCGCGTCGGCGCAGTATTTGCTGCGTCGTTTTTCAGCGTGCCGCCGATGCTTTTGCACATATCGCTCGTCAACCCGTCGAAACGCTGGACCCGCGGGCAGCCAATGGCCAAAGAATTCAAGTCCTCGCTCGGTCTCGGCGGCGTCGCCACCCGCGACGGCGGCAATCACGGTTCGCTCGACTAGGTGCGCCACCTCCTTGCCATCGAGGCGATCCGGTCCGACACCCCTGACTTTGTCGCCCTAACGGATCATCTCGTAGATTGACAAATGTGCTACTGAGTAGCAAGTTAAGCTCAAAGGAGTTGAACCGATGAGTGTCAAATCGTCGATCTCGCTGACCGACCAGCAGGATGCGTTTGCCCGTTCGCTGGTTGAGAGCGGCCGGTATTCCAGCATGAGTTCCGTTCTTCAGCAGGGCCTCGAACTGCTTCGGCAAAAGACGGAAACTGAGGCCGTTGAAACGGCAGCGCTTCGGGAATTGCTCCAGCGGCGATTGAACGGACCGATGATTTCTGCGACGGAAATGGAAAGCCGCGTCGCGGCAATGATCGAGCGGAAGCGACGGGTTGTTCGTGTGGGCTCTTGAATATTCTAAAGATGCCGAACGCGATTTCGAGTTGATCTTCGATCATCTGTTCGACGCCTATGTCGAACTCGGGGACCCGCCTGGCGAGGCTGTGGAGCGTACCGCTGAACGGATCCGCAATTTGCGTGTCGAAATCGATCGCCTCGTCGATACGCCCTATATCGGGACGCTGCGGCCCGATATTGATCCCGAGATGCGGTTTCTTCGGCGGGACAACAGGGCTATTTGGTTTCTACCGGTAGAACATAGCCGCACAATTATTATAGCGGCTATCTTCTACGGTGCGCAGGACCACATCAGAAATATGCTCGCACGTATGCTGGCGGGATAAGGTCCCTACAGCCCCGCGGCCTTCGTCAAATTGAACCTAAATCCGTCGCGTCGGCGCTGGGATTTGCGGATCATATCCGCGCTCGCATGGCCGATCAGCTTTTGCACATGACGCTCAACCTCGCCCGAGGGGGCCGGCCGCGCGCAACGAATGACCGGAGAATTTGGCCGCAGGCTCGTTCTCACTGAGGTCGCCATGCAGGCCGGCGGCCAGGGCCGCGGAGGCGGGCGACCGCCTTGTCATCGAGGCGCTCCAGCCCAACGTCTTTGCCGCTTGGTGACGCGGCGGAATAACTTGGCCATCGCCGCGGCTATCGAAGCCTCCGTGGCTTCAGGTGGTCCAAAGCAGAGACTTATGCACACATGTCGGGACTGGTCGTGGACAATACCGGGAGAACCAATCGTAATTCTAGGTAACGAAACCTCTCGTTCGAGGTGGGCCAAAATCACCGGCAATCACTCGGATAACATGTTGCTGGATCGCCGCTGCACTGGCCTTCGCTGATTTCGAAGTGACGTCCAAATCCGAGGCAAACGGGTGTTGGGGATCGAAGACCCGAGCTTATCTGCTTCTCTGTCTGGAGGCTATTGCGTCAATCGACTTTAGTTGCTCACGACGTGTGGGAGTGGAAACACGGCGCGCCAACTCGTCCTCATCGCAAAGCAATCTTATGGGAATGAGCGGCGCCGCACTTTGCTGCGCCGCGCCGGCTATCTGTTCAAACGTGCGAATACTGCCTTGATTGCCTTCGACAAGGGCCTGCGTGAAGATGAAGCTTGCCGAAGTGGGGCTGTGGGCCACAATCGCGTCCAGAACTACCTGTCGGATTCTTCCAGTGTATTCCGATATCCCGTTCGGGAGGGGCGTAATCCCGTCATCGTCCAGGAGGCGGAATATCGGATTGTTGAACCAATGGTTATCGATGACTTTTGCAGAAACGAGGGTGCTTAGTTCTTTAGCAATTGTCAGCTTCCCGACGCCAGGCAAGCCCATCAGCAGAACGAAAACGCGCATATCAGCATTAGCCTCATAACGGTGTTCCACGACAACAATAGGTAATTTCAAGAGCATCGCAATCTCTGCCGTGCCATCAAATATGCCCCAGTTACAATTTTTTGGCCGCAGCTAGAACGGAAAGCATCTCACGGCCCCGATTGAGCAATTGGACACTGAAAATAGGCAGCGGTGACCTAACCCGGGCTCCGTCTCATTGCGGCTGAGCAGAGACGACTTACGCAGATCGTAGCGGTGCGGCGGCGCTTCACCAAACAGCAGACCCAGAGCGGCCTGGATTCTGGTCGCACCGGATCACGCTCAGTTGACGTACAGTGCCTTGACCGATTGCTATCTGGGATCGCCGCAACGTCGGCGGCTGCAATCCAGTATGACTCGACCGCAGGCTCGTTGAATTCGAAAAGCTTTGATCGTCGCGCGCAGCGTCGCCAATCCAGCGCGATTGCGACACATGAAGCACCAACTTTTGGCCAACAGAGGCACTTTCTCTGCGCCCCTGCCAGGCCGGAACAAAGATCTATCTAAGCCGTTGAAATGATGGAAACTACAACAACGGATAAGCAACAATGGAAAACTTGTTCACGCGCTTCGCCAACACGATTGCCCATTGGGCGGGGAAGCCTGTTATCTTCGTCGCGGCCGTGCTTTTAATTGCTGTGTGGGCCGTAAGCGGGCCTTTTTTCGGGTTCTCCGAAAACTGGCAGCTTGTTATCAATACGGGCACTACCATCATTACGTTTCTGATGGTCTTCGTGTTGCAGAACACGCAAAATCGCGACAATGAAGCAATTCAAGCGAAGCTGGATGAACTCATTCTCACGAGCCAAAATGCTGAGAACCGGTTCATAGGCATCGAGAAAAAAGCAGAGCGGGAAATCAGCGACGTAATTGCCGAGGTTGAAAGTGCAGCTTGCCGATCCGCCTCCTAATGATGGCGGAAGGGAAGGGCCGGGGTAGCCGGCCAATGGTTCAGGCAGTCGTCATTTGCAGGCTGGTCCTCATAACGCGATGGCCGTTGCGTCGACCATCTGAATATAGAACCAGCGGCCCAAGTTAAACGTCCGCTCCACCGGACCCTCGTCTGACGATTTGCGCGGCGATGCTTCGCCCGCAGTTTCGGCACCATCTCGGCAATGCCCCCCTACTGACGATCGACACCAGGGCGCTGGTCGTTCCCCTCATCGCTGATTTTATGAAAGTGCCCGGAAGAGACGAGCGTTCATGTGCTGGCCCGGTTCCGCGCATGATGAACTGAAAGGCAAGACATCTATTACCGTTGCCGGGGCGGACGTGCCATTCGTGGTCGGGGTGGACTTGGACTTACGCGCCTTCGAGGATTGGAGCGGGTGACCTCGAGTGGACAAGCGTGCCGACGACCCGCTCGAGGCGCCCTTATTCAACGAGGCGAACACGCGTAAATAAGAGAGCTTGTTCGTCTCCGCCCGAAACGCCTTGCACGCGATTGTTCTCGCCAATCGTCAGATTTAGCTGTATATTTAGGTATTGCTGATATTGCTGCGGCCTTCTTACGCCACAGAACTTCCAAAGAAGGCCGCTCTTTTCCACGTGTCCCGGCGTGGAGTCGGCTACGCTCTCAGTTAGCTCGCCATCAGCTTCAGCGCAGCCTGATCGTGAATGCCGCTTTGAAAAAGGCTGATCAGCCGCGCTGCGAGCGCGATTGCTTCTTCGCTATCAAAGGCGAGGTTCCTTTCCTGAACCATTTCCCGGAAGACGCCGTCTATTTTCTCGAAATCGTCAGGCGTTATCATCTCTGTGCGAGATCCAAGCGCTTTGCTCATAGCCCTAATCCCAGCCGGCCCCGGGCTGAATAGGCCCACGTTAGCCCACTTCGAGTATGCGCCGGCGCAGGCGGGATTCAACTGTGAAATTGCGGGGGAGATCCAGACGGTCTTTGGGGTAGAGGGTAGCCAGACCGTCCGGACTCCGCGTTGGGTTGCCTCCACATTTCGCCAACGCTTATGCAATTAAAACGCGGGTCAGAAGGCATTGTTCCGTTTGCTAATGTATGGTGACTGTCGTGAGCGGGGCGTCCCCTAATGGGTTATGGTTAAAGTATCCGGCCACGGTTTTCGACAAGGCCTGCTTTACAACGGCATTGAAGACGTTGCGAGGCCAGCCGCACAAGCTGTGCGCCCCGATCAGCCTCGTATGCCATTTGAGCCCATGCCCGAGCTTGTCGAGCCCTGCCTCGCTGTGTCTGCCAAAAGGGCTCCGGACGCTGCCGATTAGGCATTCGAAATCAAGTGGGATGGATACCGCCTGGGCGACACATATCGAAGTGAACCGTGCCATCCTTACCCATGGCGGCCGCGACTGACGAGAGACGGCGGCAAAGGCACTGGCCCACGGCCATGATCCTCGGCGGCGAGGCCGTTGTACTCGACGGGGCCGGCCGCTCGAACTTCGGGATGCTACAGGAGCGCCGCGCGGCCGGTGGAACTTGCTGGGCTAGTCATTCTCGATGGCGGCTGGATAACGAGCCCCCTATCATCTGCTACTATGGGGAGGGTGATTCAGACACTGTCGGCCCTGCAGCACTCGGTAACATCAGGCGGTGAGGCAATAGGGGGGGTCAATTTCTCATTTCGCCTCACACCTCATTCCAGGATCGTCGTTGCGAGCTCAAAAAATAGGCCCCGGGGCAGGGGCCTTGGAGAGATGTACGTTCTTGGGTGTTTGCATAACTCCCGTGCGGGTTAAATGTTCCGCCGCCGCTGCGAGCGTCTGTCCTTCGTTGGCATCCGCGCTGCTAAGCCTGCGCAGCTAATCAATAGAGCGTCGTTTGAACAAGCGGTAATCGAAAGATGCGATGTCTGGATATCGCTACACAGCCTTGGTTTGCGCCCCGCTCAAAGAGGGAACAAACGCACATTCTCATCAGTTGAAGATAATAGACTCATAGGAAAAAAAGGCGTTGGATCGGACCGCTCGCATGGAAGCACCGCCACTTGAGAGAAAGCTCGCAGCCATTCTGGCGGCCGATGTTGAGGGATATTCCCGACTGATGAACGCTGATGAAGAACAGACGCTCGCGACGCTGACGTCACATCGCGCTGTGGTTGATGGGCTCATTGAAAAAGCTCACGGTCAAATATTTGGAACGGCTGGCGACAGTGTATTGGCTGAGTTTCCCTCGATCCTCCATGCTTTCAATTGTGCTGTAGCCATTCAGCAAGCGATGTGGCGCGCCAACCAAGATCTCGCAGACGATCGAAAGATGAATTTTCGCATCGGAATAAACATAGGCGACGTTCTGGTGAAAGACGGCGACATCTTCGGCGACGGCGTCAATATCGCCGCCCGCCTGGAGAGCCTCGCGGACGTGGGTGGTATCTGCGTTACAAGGGGTGTACGCGATCACCTGCGCGATCGCGTCGATGCTACCTTCGAGGATATGGGAGAACACCGGATCAAAAACATTGCCCGCCCTCTCCGCATCTTTCGCGTTATATTCGACCGGCGAGGAGAGCCAAGTTTTAATTGGGAGCCGCTTCCCCCAGAGACGCCGGAGGGCTTCTCTTCCGTTGAACAAGCATTCTCCCAGGACAATGATAGCAATGATGAGGCGCGCAGCGTAGAGATCGCCTTTTGGGCATCGGTGCAGGAGAGTGATGACCCAGCCGAGTATCTTCTTTATCTGCAGCGGTTCCCGAACGGCCAGTTCGCTGAACTGGCAAGCGCTCGCGTCGAACAGGGTGGCTCTGGGGAACCAGACCCCGGTATCGAAGTCTCCTTCTGGGAAACCGTGCGCGACAGTGGGAATGCAGAAATGATCAAAGCATATTTGGCCAAATATCCGCGCGGCCAGTTCATCGATCTCGCCAAGATTATGCTGGCTGAACTTCAAACGAAGCGAAATGCATAGCGAGCGATCCAGAACTCCAACCTCGAGGCGGCAAATGCGTCGTGCCGAGATTGCCCAGTGCTGCCGGGCCGGCATCACGCGATCCCAGCGGCGAACGTAGCCGTTTCTGGTCGGCCCAGGAATCGGAACGAAGACACGTCAAACGCGTTAAATTCCAGTGGAGTTTGCATCATCGATTATTGTGATCGATGGCGACAGGACACTCCACCAAGGAGGTTTCAATGGATATCACTGCGTATTCCGATGAAGCCGGCCATTGATTCCGATTTGAAGCCGGCCAGTCATTCCGATTTCATTCCGGCCGGCGTTCCGATTTGAAGGCGGCCATTTCTCGGACTGATCCTGGGTCTGTTTGATGTTTGGATCGGGTTTTGTTTCAGGTCAAGTTTGAGGTGTTTCAGCGGCGACCAGCGGACGCTGTTTTCGCATGCTGTCGCCGGTCAGATCGATGCGGTATGCGTTGTGAACGAGGCGATCCAGAATGGCATCGGCGAGCGTTGGGTTTGCAATGATCTCGTACCAGTGATCCAGAGGCACCTGACTGGTGACGATTGTCGAGCGACGCTCGTAGCGGTCTTCGATGATCTCGAGGAGGTCACGCCGCTGATCATCGTTGAGTTTTTCCGGTCCCCAATCATCAAGAATAAGCAGGTCGGTCTTGGCGAGGGATTTGAGGATCCTGCCGTATCGCCCGTCGCCCCTTGCAAGGGCAAGAGTTGCAAACAGCCGCGGGACGCGGTGATAGGCGACGGAGAAATCCTCGCGGCATGCTTTGTGGCCGAGTGCGCAGGCCAGCCAACTTTTGCCAACACCGGCTGGCCCGGTGATGAGAAGACTGTGGTGCTTGCGGATCCAGTCGCAGCCGGCAAGCGCCATGAACAGATTGCGATCGAGGCCGCGTGCAGCACGAAAGTCGGCATTCTCGATCTGCGCGTCGTGGCGAAGCTTGGCAGCCCTGGCGCGGGCTTCGAAGCGCTTCTGTCGACGCATGGTGGCCTCGCGTTCGAGCAACATGGCAAGCCATTCTGCATGCTCGAGGCCACGTGCTTCTGATTGTGCATCGAGCTCCTGGAAAGCGGCTGCCATGCCGTAAAGGCCGAGTTCGCGCAGCATGTCGATGGTGGGGTTGATCAGCAATGGTGTGTCTCCTCAATGAAAATAATCAGGGCCACGCAGGTTGGCGTGATCGATAATGGCGGTCGGTTCGGTGGAATGGCGCGCGGCCTTGTGGTTGGCGATGAGCGAGGCAATGCTCTTGCAGTTCAGTCCACCGATCTCGACGGCGCGGGCTGAAACGGCCTCAGCCCGATTGCGTTCGATGTCGCGAAACAGCCGCAGGACACCCAGGCATGTTCGAAAGCCCTGTTCGGGATGAGGACGGCTGGAAAGAATTGCGATGACCAACCCTTCGGTCTGAGGGCCGATGGATGCGGCCCAGCGCCGAAAGCGATCCGGTGTCCACTCGGCATAGCGCCGGTGGGAACTGGGCATATGATCCGGATCAGTTCCATGGCGAGGACCACCATAGCGGCGCTGATGCACGGCAATGCGCTTGCCGCGGTGGAAGATCTCGATGGTGCGTGCCGTTGCCCTCAGATCGACCTGCTGGCGAATGAGGCTGTGCGGCACGGAATAAAAGAAAGTCTTGAACTCGACGTGGTAATCCGTCGAGACGCGGACCAAACGCCATTCGGCGAATTCGTAGTCTTCGCTCGGAAGACTTGCGAGTGCGGCACGCTCAACGCTCTCAAACAGTTGCCGGCGACTGACGCCCAACCGGCGCATGACGTGGCCGTTGATGCGATCGAGTGCCTGGCCAATGGCAACATTGGCCTCAGCAAGCGAGAAAAAGGTCTGATTGCGCAATCGCCCCAGAATGCAGGACTGGGCAAACCGGACGCCATTCTCGACTTTCGATTTGTCCTTCGGCCGTCGCGGCCGTGCCGGAAGAACACCGACGGCGTAGTGCGATGCCATCATGCCGTAGCTGCGGTTGATCTCGGGATCGTAAAAGCTGGCACGACTGACGCCTGACTTCAGATTGTCGGGAACGATCAGCCGGGGAACGCCTCCAAAGAAACGAAACATCCGGACATGCGAGCCGATCCAGTCGGGGAGCGTTTGCGTCCAGGTCGCGTCCGCATAGGTGAAGCTGGATGCGCCGAGCACCGCCACGAAGATCTCTGCCTCGCGGATCTCGCCGGTCTTGCGATCGACAATCGGGATCTTCTTGCCGGAATAGTCGACGAACACCTTGTCGCCGGCCGCATGCTCCTGGCGCATCGTCGGCGAAAGCCGCTGCTCGAAACCGCGAAAGAGTTCGCAGAAGCGACTGTAGCCATATCCTTCGGGATGCGAGCCACGATACTCCTCCCACAGGATGAGCAAGGTGACACCAGGCTTCTTGAGCTCGACAGCAAGATCGGCCCAGTTCGGCTCGACGCGTCTCCTCGCGCCCTGTTTGACGCCGTTGCGAGTGAAGAGCTTGTTCGCAAGCGCATCGTCGGTCAGTTCGCCCGGCAAGGGCCAGGTCAATCCAACCGCTGCTGCGCGCCGCAGATTATCCTGCACCGTACTGCGCGCTATTCCCAACACGACGGCAATCTCGCGGGAGCTCGTCCCGCTTCCGGCAAGCCGCAGCATTTGTCGTAACTGTCTCATGGTCAGCCTTCTCTTTGCCGGCATCAAAATCTCCACGTTTGTCGTGGTGTAATTGATGCCAAAGTTGCTGACCCAGGAGGTAATGTTCAGTGCCGAAAACCGGCCGGTCTTTGATTGGAACGGTGGCCGGCTTCAGATCGGAATGGTGGCCGGTCTTTGATCGGAATGGCGGCCGGCTTCACGTCGGAATCCGCAGATATCACCACATTGCTCATCATAGTTCTGATTGTTCTCGTCCTGACCGGTGGCTTTTATGGACGCGGCCGCTGGTATTAAAAGACTTTGCGATGAGGGTTGTTGACCCCCTGCAGCGAGCGGCGGGAGGGCATCTCCTGGCCGCGCCTTTGTTTCAGTTCCGTTCAGCCAGGATCTTCTGCATTCGGGCCAATTTGCTTTCCGCAATCTCAAGTCGCTGAAGCAAAACGTTTGGAGGTGCGGTGCCGTCCTCACGAGGAAAGTCGCCGATGACTTCCATTGGATGCGCATTCAATACTGTGCAGACTTGAATCAGAGTTGGCACGGAGATGCGATTCGTGCCGCGCTCATACTTTTGAAGCTGCTGGAACGTCAGACCGACAGCAGCAGCGACCCTTTGCTGGGAAAGCCCCCGAGTTTGGCGAATCGCTCTGAGCCGTTCACCAATCTGCTGGGACAAAGCCATTGACGTTTCGGTCAATATCTTACCCACGTGTACGCCCTCTCTTGGGACCCGGCATACATGATAGCATAGATCTTGGCCCGCAACTCGGAGTTCCGCACGAAATACCACCGTGACTGGCAACGATCGGCACAGAGCCGTATCTCTCTTAGTTGAGCAGCGCCTGCAATTGCCGGTCGAGGATTAGTTGTCCTCAGAGCTCTGTCGTTCCGGTAGTTGAGCTCGACTTTACGGGGGCGATTTCGTGTCCAGAAAAACAAAGCGGTCGATTTCCGCCTTCGCGAACCCGATCATCCGGTTGGGGAACTGAACCCGGAGAATTTGGCACATGACGTCCGAGCGCAAAAGCGCGGGATGGGCACCGATGGGCCTGGATGAAATAATGACGTGCGCGGCACCGTCTTCAAAGACCAAGAGAATCCGAGAGCGCTGGCAGCTGCCCGCAAGGAAATCGGCGGTTGTGTCGCCGGCTTCTTCAAGCTTCCGAAAGCTGTTGACCCGGATTCAGGGATCCGATGCCCTTGGCGTTTCGTACACGCTCTATGCGCTTCACATTATGCACGACGGTCCGCTAACGGATCATGCCTGGCTACATCAGCCAGAATCTTAAGACTATCGCCTTCCAGCTGTTGGCACAGCGTTTCGTAATCCTCTAACATCTTTGGATCTGGCTTGCGCTGCCCGCGCACCTCATCGCGGCTCAAAACCGCGATACCATAGGCTTCCATCAGATCATTAAAAGCTGGAAAATTGGCGTCGGAAATCTGCTTGCTATGTTGCGGCCACCGGATCATCAGGCGGGCTCGCCCAACGTTCTGGAAATCCATCATCTACTCCCTAATGGAACGCAAGAGACCGTCGCGTTGCTTGGCAGGAGCCTGGTGCGTTCGACATCGTGTCGGTGAACTAGACATAGTAATGCCCCGCCCAAGGCGGGGCAGGTCAAGGATCACCAATCCTGACGTCCATACCAATTGTCTACGTCTTGGCGGACGCGGTCTTTTTCGAGACCGTAGCGTTCTTGAATCTTGCCCTCAAGCTGGTCGCGCTTGCCGGCGATTTGGTCAAGGTCGTCATCGGTCAACTTGCCCCACTGTTCTTTTACTTTTCCCTTAAACTGTTTCCAATTCCCCTCGACGCGATCCCAGTCCATTTGCGGTTCCTCCAGTTGCTGTACGATTGGGAAACGCTTGCTTTCGGCTTTTGTTCGCACGGGTCGGCAAAATAAATATCAGGACTGTGCGACGGATGCATTCGTTCATGGACCCACGGCGCCCGATCTTGCCCAGCAATCGCCGCAGCCTTGTTCGACGCCCGGCCAAAATTTGAGTTGGTTCTCGAAGTCGATGCTCGATGCCATTGAATGTCGGAAGCGGCGTGACACGGCAGGGGCGCTCGGCTGCGCGTATCGTGTGCCAACCGCAACGACGCCGATGCGCGGACAGCTGCGTCGCTCTGCCAAGAAGCAACTCTTCGAACTGGCCAGAGGAACAAACATCGCACTCGAGAATTGCCATCTGAAAACGTGGAGTTATTCGGTGGCGGAACGCTCTCCTGAAGAAATTGAGAAACGGCGAACACGGCGTGCGGAGCGCAGGCAGAAGCAGCGGATTGCCAATGTCGAGCGCGCGAGGAAAATGCAGTCGGCCCGTCTTGCCAGGGAGGGCAATGCCGGCTCGGATTCCGTTCAGCCCCCATTGAACGGCCTCCATATCGGTTGTTCCGGCTGGTATTACTGGCACTGGAAAGGGAAGCTTTATCCGGCGGATGCACCTTCGAAAGAATGGTTCTCCATTTACGCTCAGGAATTCGACACGGTCGAACTCAACGCGCCGTTCTATTCCTGGCCCACACTTGCGACCGTCAGGACCTGGCTGCGCCAAGCGAATCCCAAGTTCGTTTACACGGTAAAGGTCTGCGAGCTCATCACCCACGTAAAGCGGTTTGATGATACCCGCATCTTAATTGCGGACTTCGCTTACATTGCCGATCTGCTCGGCCCAAAGATGGGCTGCTTTCTTTTTCAACTGCCTCCCAGCATTCGCTACTCCCCCGAGATGTTACGCACCATTATTGATCAGCTCGATCCTCGGCAGAGAAACGTTCTGGAATTCCGCCACAAGAGCTGGTGGAACGCCGAGGTTTTCAGCGCTTTCCGAAACGCGGGGGTCATTTTTTGCTCCTGCAGCGGTCCTCGATTGCCCGAGGAGCTCGTGCAAACGACCGATGATATTTATATACGCTTTCATGGAGTCAAGCAGTGGTACCGGCATGACTATAGTGACGCTGAATTGGCGGTATGGGCTGAACGCATCCGAAAAAGCAACGCGAAAACTGTTTGGGCCTATTTCAACAACGATCGCGATGGCCACGCTATCAAGAATGCAAAGCGGCTATTGGAACTGCTGCAGCAATAGACGAGACCGGTTTGACGCTGGCGCCCGCTGTGCACTGGAATAGAGATATCTCAATGGAAATCGGCGGGGCACGCAGGCTAGGGGTGCCACGCCAGCAATTTCTTCACGGCTCGAGTTGCTCAGTGATGGGTAGGCTGCTCGTTGCGCTTGCGGGTCGCAGCCGCTTTTTTAGCGGACGCTGAACGCGCTTCCTTTGATCTTGCAGCCGAGGCTTTGCCGCCTTCTCTACCGCCCTTCTCTGACGAGGCATGACTTTCCTCGTGACCGCGACCAGAACCGGACTTGTTGCCGCCGCCACTTTCCTTGTTGACAGTAGCCCAAGCCCGCCGTTCCGCTTCGTCCTTCGAAACACCGCGGTCCTCATAGCCTTCTTCGATATGCTCAGCCTTGCGCTTTTGCTTGTCGGTATAAGCGGATTTGTCGCCACGAGGCATCAGATTTCTCCTTCTCCGGTTTCTTTCTTTTCCTCGAACTGCGAACGACCGTTAAGGTTCCCTCTCGCCGTCATCGGAAGGGTCATGTTACCTATTGGCCGGGTTGGGGAAGCGCAGTTAGCTACGATTTCCAGTTTTTGGACAGGCTTATTACGAGCATCAATGTGTCGAGTCTTGATCGCATTGGCCCGAACCGCTCGTAAAGTTCGTGCGCACGCCCAATGCCAAGATCGTAGACGGCAGCGAACTCGTGGAGGGTATAGATGTCGCGAGCCTGCGGCAAAGCTGATGTATCCGTCTGGGCTATCGTTCTCATTCCCGAAGAACACCGAAAACGGATGGAAGTTCCACTGGTTCGGCTCGTAGAAATCAGGGCATACCCGGTGGGATCGCTTATTTTCAGCCGCCGCGTCGATCCCGTTCTTGCCTGCGGATCGCAGCTTGGGTTATCGGCGGCGGTGTTTAATGAGCTTGCTGTCCGCGCAAGAACCGATTTACGTGTGCTTTTTCAAAGAGCAACCAGAGGAGGCGGGCCAATGCTTAAATCAAACAAAACAACAGCGCTCGCTGGTTCCGAGCTAGGCTCTTTGCACTAGGCTTCTCAAAGCGAGCACATCATCTGCACCGCGTATTTGGCAAAGCCCCCGAAATTACCGAGGCTGACGGCTGCGCAAGCCGGAAGATCACACCTGCGTGGTGCCCTTACAGCCGCATTCTCACCAACTTTCCTATGTGGCAAGCAACGCCGATTCGTTGGAAGAAGCCGACGAAAACCCCGCTTGCACGCCGTTGGTCATCCGGGCACATGGTGAGCCGGTCGGGTTTGCCATGTACGCTCTGGATGAAGAAGACGGCAATTACTGGGTCTATCGCCTCATGATCGACGCGCGTTTTCAGGGTATGGGATATGGCCGTGCTGCCCTGTCCAGAATCATCCAAAAGCTCGCGGAGTTGCCTGACTGCTCATGCATTGTTCTCGGTGTAAAACCCGAAAACGAGCGCGCACGTCGTCTCTACGAGAACGCCGGTTTTTAGGTCACCGGGGAGACCATCGATGGCGAAATCGTAATGCGTTATGATTTCTAAATCGCAAGGCTTGGGCGAGCATACTCGCCCAAGCCTCGTTCCATCAGCAGCCACGAGAGAACGCTTCCAATTGGCCAGAGTTGGTTGATCTACCTGTCCCTTGGAATGGACGTCCCGCAATCGGCGCAAAGATCTCTCGACGCCAGGTATTTTGGAGAAGGTGGAGGGACGCTGGCGAACCTGACCTAGTGCCGCTGATACCCAATCCAAACGGCTAGCTGACTTCCAATCGCTTTTCTGCAATCGCCATTGTGGTCATAATTGATCCAACATGGCTCCCCCACAATCCCAGCGGTGATCGCGCCAAAGAAGCGCGAAGCTTTTTCTAAACGCTGATGCATTTCACAAGCCCGCTAACCGTGTTCCTTCCGGACAAGTAAAGCGTCGGTCTTCGTAGACCTCAAGGTAGTTCGAGTGAAGAGGAGCGGCGAGGCTACGGGTCTTCATATAGGCGAGAGCCCAAGAGTGAATTCCGCCCTTGTCCGGCTCAACTTCAATGAGGAATCGGAAATTGCCGGGCTTACCAATTGACTCTAATCGATCGAGGACTTCCAGGCTCCGGTCGTCAACGCGGTACAATTCACCGCGTACGCGATGCCCGTCCCTGGTTCGTTGAACATCATCGGCGCAAACCTTGGTCCTGCGATGACAAGCGGAAAGCACGCTCGGGTTCTGTGGGCACCAAGAAACTCCGCCTGGGAAAGACCGCCCTTTTCATGAAATGGAAAGCCCTTCTTCAGGGTGCCGAAAGCAAATACACAATGAGGCATATTTCGTTACCGACGCTTCTATGTTGACTGGACGGCCTGACGCCCACCTCGTCATCATGCTATTTGCGGCCAGCCGGTCGTCCGGGTTTTACGCTTTCCCAGGCTTCTTCAATTCCGACCCGCGCTGCGCGAGAGAGGCCAGCAACCACGAGATCAGCGGCTATCAACGGATGTTCACGAACCAGCTTTTTGACAATTTTAGCCGCCGCGGCAGCTTTGGCCTGCTTGACCAACCCCTTGCCCGTGCGGCTTCGAGCGAACCGTTCCAACCGGCTGGAATGGGGCGGCGCTGTCGCTAGTGGACGACGACGCCCTTGCGAGGGTTTTCGCGCTTCGCCTTTCGGTATTTTTTTGGGATCGCGGCCATTGCGGTTTCCCGCACAACATCTAGCGCGGCATCTGATCCCTGCTGGAATGCCCGGCCAAGCAGCCCGAGAGCCCTGCGACCCCTTCGTTTTCCGGATTTGGCCGCGTCCGAAATCTCGTCCTTTTCCTCAACCATGATGGCTGCAGCCGCACCCGCACCCGCGATCAACGCCTTGGCAAGTACATCTCGCCCCGCATTGCTCGCCAGCAGGGTTTTTAAAAGAGCATTCTTGCGAATGGTCCTTGGCACTTTATAGCCTGCGACCTTCTTGGGGATTTTCATCTTCGCCATGTCCTCCTCCTTGCTGAATCCCAAACGCCAATCGTGACCTCTGGTTCCCTACTCAAACGGGCCGAGCACGGATATCATTGAAGGCGGCCAGTTCACGCCGAGACGAATAACCTCGCCCCGACGACCCCAACGACGATCAAACTGATGGAAGCAGAAGGCGATTCACTCGCTGGCCGAACAATCATCCCGAGAATCGCGACGCCAACCGCTCCCAGGTCGGTCCAGATGATGTAAGCCGTTGCTACTGGCAGGCCTCGCCCTGGCCACCATGTTCAGGAAGCGCTGCGTTACGGCAGGACGGCGGTAATCGAGCTCGCGAGGCTTAGCGCAGAACGGAATCGCGATCCTCGCCGAGCTCTTACTGCGGTCACACGCTTAAGAAAGCGTCGCTAGCTACAATATGGTTCAAAGCGGGCTTACGTTCTCCGCCTTCGACTTTCCAGTCTTTCTGTCCTGACCCAATTCATAGCTGACCTTCTGGCCCTCGCGCAGCAGGTCCCCCGTTGAAAGCGCCGAAACATGCACGAAAACATCCGTGCCGCCATTGTCAGGCGAGATGAAACCAAATCCTTTGTCTTGATTGAAAAATTTAACAGTACCGGTCGGCATGAAATGGTCCTTTTGAATGGCTAAACTTCTCGATCACGATCTTACCGCTGAAGGAGGAAGGCGGCAATCCTCTCTCATCCTACTATCCTGGCGCAGCAATCACGGGCGGGAGTGCAACTGCATTTGATTCCCATAGCAGTGCGATCCGATCTCTGGAGAAGGGTTGCTCGGAGTCGAATAGCGTTTGCCAAGCTGTCGCCGTCAGAAGAGAGGCGCATTTTCATAAAATTGCCGTTCCCGTTTTCACCGGATTGGAGGATCGGAGGGCTAAGAAAGGTCAGTGACACTATCTTGGGAAAGAACCAACTATGCAACCGACCCATGATGTGGCTGTCTGCGTAGACGAAGCCATGGGGTGGCTCGCTCAAAGGCTGACAACATTGCTCCACTCTAATTACGACGGTAAAACGATCTTCGACATGCTGGTCGTTGAAGCGACCCCCTGTTTCCCTGCGCTGAAGCAAGCAGATATACGTTGTGTGGTCCACTACCTCATCGAGGACCGCCTCGACCGCCTTATCGCGTCAAATCGCTGTTCGCCGCTCAAGTTCGGGGCCAGAATCATTCCGTTCCCGCCCACACGTGAGCGAAATCACCGGAGTACAGGCTAAAATCTGAGCGTAGCAACGAGGGCTGGTCATCTTCTGGTGCGTACGCACCACCGCCTGGGCTTCCTGTGGGGCCTGCCTCAACACAACTCCAACACTCACATGGCGATTGTTCGGATGTTCTAAGCGCGTTGGCTAGTGGCCCGAGTTGGCGGGGACTCCAAGTTCCTTCATTTTCCGGTCGAGTTCAGCTTTTTGGGGACCGAATTTCACGAAGATTTCACGGGCGGCGAGCGGTGTCAGGTGATAGGCAGCGATGAACTCTTCCAGATCGTAGCGATCGGACCAGGGACCGACGAGCTTGCTATTTTGATGGCTGGTATTATCACCTCGCATCATGGGCCTCCCAATTCGGGCGCACTCGGAATCGGCAGACAATCCGCTCTTCATCCTAAGCGCGGTTAGCCTTCAATCACGGTGAGAAAACGTCCTAGCAAAGGCTGAGACCAGAGTGCGCGATTTGATTACCTTCGTTAACACAGATAATCGTACATAGTTCCGATATCGCTAATATAAACGCCCAGCTTGCTCAGGATTGCTGTCCCATGCCCACTTCCGGCTGGCGCTACTGGCTTATCGCGACGGCGCGCGCATTCATGCCGGCACCCGGCCAAGCGCGCCGCAATTGGGAGCGGCCGAGGCGCAGCTTCGCTCCTGTGCGACGCCGGCTTCTCGGCCAGCGATGCGGCCCATGCCTTGATGACGATCAGTTACTTCACCGTTGGGGCGGTTTTGGAGCAACAGGCCAGGGAGAAGGACGATGGCGAGCGTGACGGCGTCATCAGTTCGATGGCGATGTGTCCGCTGCTTCGGTCGCGATGGACATCCTCGACGAGGCTGGCCCCTGACGCAACGTTCGATCATGGCCTGGCAGTGATTCTGGATGGATTGGAGAAAAAATCCCTGCCGGGGAATAAGAACGTTCACCGATGATCGGGCCGGAAGTTCGCGCAACGCCGCAAGTGCCTCATCTGTCGAACGGAAATTGGTTCGGAACGTCACCGGCCCCTCAGGGAGACCTTCACCAGGTTCGGGCTGAATAGTCTGATTATCTTTCTTGTTTACAGGTTACCTGACCATCGCCGCTCAAACTAGCTGCCGCGCCAGATGTTCCCAGAATCGCAGCCGGCGGAGTTGGAACCATGGAGGAAGTCTGAGGTTTGGGGGAAGCCGCCCTAATGGAGCCTCAAGCCACCGGAGATTTCAGATGACCATGACACTGATAAGCCCCGCTTTTGCGGACGGCGAGTTGATACCTGAAACATATACCCGTATGGGTGAAAACCTTATGCCGGCGCTCAAGTGGACCGGCGCTCCGGAGGGTGTCAAAAGCTTCGCGTTGATCGTCGAAGATCCGGACGCACCACGAGGCGTGTTCCGGCACTGCGGTGTTTTCAACATACCCCGCGACTGGAGTGAACTACCGCAAAGTTCCGACACCGCACCTGGCGGTGGCCCGAGTTTTTGTCGAAATGATTTCGGCAATTCCCGTTATGACGGTCCCGAGCCCCCAAAGGGTCACGGCCCCCACCGCTACAGGTTCTGCCTCGCGGCTCTCGAAGTTCCAAGTTTGGCAGTGCCTGCCGTGGCGGGTATCGAGGCGATGTGGAACATGGCTCAAAAACACATCCTTTCCCAAGCAACTCTGACCGGTACCTACGAACAGGCGTGAGCAAGCCCCGGTTTCGAAGTGATAGGTTGGAGGCATAAGAATGTCCTCCTCGTCAACTTGCTCAAACGCCAGAACATGCTGTTGGAAGAAAATGAGTGGCACGCTCATGGGCTCACCAACCTGGCCAACATGCTCAACGAAGCACTGGTCCTGGATCGACACGACGCGAACCATGTCGCCAGTGTCCGCATTCGCCTCTCGGTTTTGCTCAGCCGTTGAGTCTCACAGCCCGTTTCAGATGGGTTCTGAGCAGAGCCCGCAGTTGCACACCCACGAAACTGTGACCAGCATCGTCAGCGACAGCCTACCGTCCGTGCTGGCACAATGTTGGCGGATAAATTGGAGGCGCTGAAAAGCTCGGCTTGCGCTCCGCCTGAAGCGGGGCATACAATGCAAGTGTCTGTGAATTCGAACGCTCAGACGGGGCCTCTTGTCCTATTCGTAGGAGAAGGGGCCTTTTACGTCTCAGCGCTCTCGTCACAACCTGCGCCGCGTGCTTCGAACAGGACCTCTCAGTATGAAGATTGCCAGCTAGCTCGAATCCGTATGCGACTTCGAAGAAGGCCACTTTCATGGGATGTGGCAGACAGGGAGTTGTTGACCGGATCGCCGTGGATCTCAGTCAGACGCCGGGTTACCTCCTCTTCGATCCCTCTGCTTGCCACCTCGTACTCGAATAGAAGACTTTGGTCTGGCTGCTCTGGCTCTCGCAGTTCGGCCAACCGTTCGGCTGCGAGTGCATACGCCTCAAAAAGGTCATTCAGCTCCGCCGAACGGTCCCAATTTCGAGCGCGCGTCGAAACTTCGGCAGTCTCGCCCACAGACGGCGACGTCCTAATTCGCTAAGGTTCTGCATTTTCCTCTCCCTTTCGGTGCAATCTAAGATGGCGTCACCAAGGAAGGGTTAAACCAAAATTTCAATTGCGAGAGATCTTGCCGTCAAGCCGACAGGGCAAGGTGATTATGCGCAAGCATCAGGATGGCTGGCGGCCCGCCGCCACCTCGCGTTCTTTCCGCCATTCATCATGGCAACAGCGTCGGCCTCCCTTGCGCGGCACATGGTCTCGTATTCGGCCAGCAGCTCAGCTCGAACAGGATATTCCTTGCGTATATCGGCTATCATAAAAACCGACGCGGCATAGAACTCGCAGAGATTGAGGAACCACGGTGTGGATCGACTGTAGCTTTTCACGATAGGCTGGGAGAGCGAGCCGGAGCCGTGCTCTTCCTACACATGGCCAGCCCTGATCTGGCGATTCCCATCAAGGACATTGCTATAAACTACCGCCAGATCTTGCTCGCGTTAAATGTTCGCAGCAGTCGATCGACCTCGCTTTCGATTTCAGTGCAGACGGCTTCCAAACCGTCGAGATCGACGGGGTCATGACTGACCGCAGCGGTCAATTCATCTATAGCCATGGCGGCGAGGGCGTATTCTTCACATAACGCACGAAAGGCCCGGCTCTGCTGCGCATCAATCAACGCTCGCAACGCTGGAAGCTTCAATTTCAGACGGGATCTACCGATCCTTTCAAGGTTCATAACGGTCTCTCCTGACCGTGCCTTCCCGCCTATCAACTATCGCATGTTTCCCTGAAAACAAAAGAGGTTAACACCATGAACCGACGCATCAAGGCGGCGGGCCTTGCGCTCGTCAAGCAGTGGGAAGGCCTGAAGACGAAGGCCTATCGCGACGTAGGCGGAATTTGGACCATCGGATATGGCCACACCAGCGCGGCAGAGGTGAGGCCCACGATGGTGATCACCGAGGCACGCGCCGAAGAGATCCTGCGCGCCGGCCTCGCCCATGTTTGAGGAGCGAGTTGCGCGCCTCGTCAAGGTACCGTTGACCGGCAATCAGCACGCCGTGCTCGTGTCCTCTGATTTCAACACAGGCTCGCTCGGCAAGTCGACGCTGCTGAAGAAACTGGACAAAGGCGACCACGACGCCGTGCCGGCCGAGCTGATGAAGTGGGTGAAGGGTCTCGTCAACCGGCGGGCGGCTGAGGCTGGTCTTTGGGCTAAGGGAGAGTTCGTCTCCAGGAGGATGGCGCACGATCAGTCACCAACGCATTCGAGAGGCAAAGCAATGCGGCGGCACATTCCGCGGTCGATGCCGCTCTGACTATGACACTTGTCCTGACGGGCTGTGGGACTTCGCAGCCAGCAAGTGTCGACGGCCTGCGGCGGGTCGTCGGAACTGACCTGGTCAGCGCGCGCGGGGCGACGCCGGCAGATCAGCGAATGGTAGACCGGACCGTCGTCGGCCTTTGCGCCGGCGGCGTCTGGACCAATGCGGAATGCGTGAGGCATGGGAAGGCAAGATTCGATCAGACATTAGAGGAGGGGCAGTAAGATCTGAAGACAAGGCTGCAGCGAGCCGGGCCGGCGTTCACACCCGTATGGATCAGCTGGTCGACCGGGTCGGTGATGTCGAGGCGTCGGTAGCGTCGATCGGCGCGGACGCGCGGAGATGAAACCGGTCACCGATGACGTAAAGCGTTGGAAGCTGATGGGCATCGGCGCACTCGGGGTCGCCGGCATTGCAGCGATGGCGCTTGGCGTGAGTTTTGCCGAAGCCATTCGACGCATCGTGTTGGTAATCATTGGGAAGGTTTGACAACAACGGAGTGCAGGCAAATTGTCTCGCATCAGAGCGAATGCGGGTGTATCCTTGAGGTGTTGAAGGCAATTCCCATTGCGGCTTCCGAGGCCCTCCGCTCGGCGGCCGCATTTTCTTTGCGATCGCCTTACGCAAGTTGCCGGATAATAATTCTTGCGACCCCACCTGAGATGTCTCTCTGATTATAGGGACGGGTGATTGTCCTCCGCATCAATCCGGTTCGGCGAATATTTTCTGCATCCGCGCCAGCTTGCTTTGTAGAATCTTCAGCTTGCTTTCTGCGGCTTCAAGGCGTTGCAGCAAAGCGTTTACTCTCTTGTCCCGTCCATCCTGCGGACCTTCACCGATGATATCCATTGGGTGTGCGTCCAACACCTCGCAAATTTGCATCAGCACTGGAATGGAGACACGATTTGTCCCATTTTCGTATTTCTGAACCTGCTGAAACGACAGGCCGATCAAGCTTCCGAGTTTCCCTTGGGAATACCCTCGCATCATACGTATGGCCCTGATGCGCTGGCCCATCTGCCTGGAAAGCGCTTTCGCCGCATCTGCCGTCGTCCGACCCATATGTATCCCCCTGTCGCTAGCACCTGTGTGTGTAATATGCGCAGCCGCTGGCGCATGGGAATTCTCACATATGAGAGTTGAGAAAGTGCAGTAAGCAGCTTGAACTGAAATAGGTACCTGCGGAAGGGGTCGTGAGAGTGGGACAGTGCTGCGGGACTGCTGGCGTAATACGGATCAGGTAACTGGCTTCTCACAACGAAGTTTTGCCGTCCGCAGGATTTCAACCCTTCATAAGCTTTCGGTGAAGCTTGGCTGATAGATGCGGTATTCCGCTACACCTAAAATCGTTGTAAAGTTAGGTACTGGGTACGCATAGATTCCGGCCTCCACAGCGGGGGCCGCTTTTTTTGAGGGGCGAGGGCGCTGCGCTATCCGCGCATGAGCTTTCGGGCGGCGGCAGCTCTGCTTTTGCGGCGGCCGCTATGGATGTCCACCATCAAGCTATAGAGCCATCGGCGCGTATCGGCTTTTGGTGCGATCTGGTCGAGGTCGTTAATCGCGAGTTCGAGCGTGTCCTCGACGAGCTCATCGGCTAGTTTTTGCGACGAACGCAACGAATGAGCCCATGCTCGAAGCTCCGGCACCATTTCGGCCACAGTGGTCGCGCGTGTTTCGATTTTCATGGCTTGTCACTCCGTAGAATTGTACGGGCAACGGTCACACCAGCGGGATGTTCCGAATATAGCTACAAGTAGCTAGTCGATTGATTCCAACACTTGGTGCCCTCGTCTGACGGCTGCGATGATGTCGTCAGGGTCTGCTTTCCAGATGAATGGCTTGGGCTGTTCGTTGTGCTCTTTGATAAAGCGGTTGATGGCTGCCTGAAGATCAACAACGGAATGGAAGACGCCATTTTTCAGTCGTCGCCGGGTGAGCTTAGCGAAGAACCCCTCGACGGCGTTCAGCCAGGAACAGGATGTCGGAACGAAGTGGAAGGTCCAGCGTGGGTGCCGCGCCAACCAGGCCCGGACTTTGGGCTGTTTGTGTGTGGCGTAGTTGTCCAGGATGACGTGAACCGCCTTGTCCTTCGGCAACTGAGCCTCAATCGTGTTGAGGAAGCGGATGAACTCCTGATGCCGGTGGCGCTGCATGTTGCGGCCGATGACAGAGCCGTCGAGAACATTCAGGGCAGCGAAAAGTGTCGTGGTGCCGTGGCGCTTGTAATCATGGGTCATCGTGCCGGCACGACCCTTCTTCATGGGAAGACCCGGCTGCGTCCTATCCAGCGCCTGGATCTGACTTTTCTCATCGACGGAAAGGACAATCGCATGGGCCGGCGGCGAGACGTAGAGACCGACCACATCATGAAGCTTCTCGGCGAAAGCCTTGTCGTTCGATAGTTTGAAGCAGCGCCACCGATGGGGTGCGAGACCATGCTCATGCCAAATCTTGACGACTGAGGATGCCGCAATCCCCACAGCCTTTGCCATCGCACGAACAGTCCAATGTGTGGCTTCCTGCGTGGGCGGCTCCTGCGTCAGGGCCACAACCCGGTCGACAAGATCAAGCTCAAGCGGCGCAGTGCCGGGCGGGCGGCTCTTGTCGCGCAAAAGGCCATCCACGCCTTCGGTCATGAAGCGTTCCTGCCAACGCCAGACGCAGGTCTTCGACTTGCCCGTGGCCTCCATGATCGCGACGGTTCCGAGACCCGCGTCGCTCATCAAGATGATCTTCGCCCGCCACACATGCTTTTGCGGCGAACTGCCCGCCGAAACGATTGCGTTGAGACGAACCCGGTCGTCAGCGGAAACCTCAAATGTGATACCCGTGCGCATGCCAGATCGTCGCATATGCGCGCAAAAATTGGAATCCTAAATCGGACTCTTTTGTCTCGATCAAACCACTAGCGAACCTGGTGAAGAGCATCCTGATCGCCGGTTATCTTTGTTCGAACCGAGGAATCGTGCAGTTTCAGTCTTTCGTCCTTGCGTTGATTCCAGCGGATTGAGGAATTCGGAACTAGATGCGATGCAGGTGCTGGAAGGACGGCTTCGGGTGGATAAGCTTGCCGACGGGCGGGTGTTTGCACACAGCCTCAACCAACTACTCGGACACGGGTGAAACCCGCTTTTTTTGTCAAATGGTCCGGTAGCCACAGTCAACTAGCCATCAACTTCAGCGCATCATGATCGTGGATGCCGCTTTGAAAAAGACCGATCAGACGCGCCGCGAGCTCAACAGCTTCCTCGCTATCAACGGCGAGGTGCCTTTCCTGGACGATTTCCCGGAAAACACATTCTATCTGTTTGAAGTCGTGAGGCGTAATTATCTCGATGCGAGATCCAACCACTTTGCTCATCGCCCTAATCCCAGCCGGCCCGGGGCGGAACAGGCCGACGTTAGCCCCGCGTTGAGTATGCGCCGTCGCCGGGGGATTTCAACTCTGGAATTTCGGGGGAGATCCGCACGCCGCGGGCGGCCGTTGTCTGTAAGCCGTAGTTTGTTCCAGGCGGCCGCCGGAGAGGAAGGTAGCGACCGCCTGGCTGTCTAGAGGGGCGGAGAGGAACTGCCGAGAGGTCGGTTTGTTCCCAATTAGTCTTAATGCCCAAGATTAGATTTTCCTGCTGCTCTTAGCTCGGCGACCTTGCGATCGAGGTCGATTTTGTACGGTCCGAATTTCTCGAACAGTTCGCGTGCGACAAGGGGGGTGAGCCGGTGCGCGCTAATGAATTCTTCCAGGTCATACCGCGTGTTCCAGCCGCGAACCACCTTGCTATACTGTTGTCTGGTGTCTTCATGTTGCATGGCTGTAGTCTCGACATTTGGGGTTTCGCAGCACGTAACCGGACTGCTTGATCAGCAAAAATCGCGTTTTGTAAAAAAGGTTCCCGTGAATCATTGCGCAATGTGCGTTTAATAAGCCATGCCTAAAGTGCCTGCGAAAGCCAAGCGCCCGAAGCAATTGCTCCTCGATGATGACGCGGTGCTTCGCGGGCGGCCGAAGAGGCCGCGCGACCCTCCGTGCCTGTCTTTCGATCCCACCCCGGACCGCGTCAAGCCCTGCCTTGCGCTGCTAGCCAAGAGGGTGCCAGCCGCTGGCGACTGGGCGTTTGAAATCACCGCTTCTGGCCGCTGCGTTGGGCAGGACCAAGGGTCGGAGCTCGGTAGACGCCGCCGGGGCCCATAAGAGCCCAGGGGATACGCGCCAATTTGTTCGCCAAAGCGACTGCAATCAGCTTTGGCGGTCACGACCTGCGCGGCCATGGAATAGCGGGAGCGCCGGACGATGCTCGAAGATGCGATTGACGAGGGCCGCTCTGCCTCCACAGCGGGGGGACCGCTTCTCTGTGGGAAGCTGTCCCGACGAGCTCTAGTGGCTAAATGACGGGCTAGCCGCTTTGGTCGTGGCCGATCAGACAGGCGGCAAGCGCTTCAGCCTCTCGCTTTCCAATGCGGTGCCCACTTTAAAATGTGTCGAAGTCGCAGGTTCGATAAACGCACTTCCCGGACTATTGTCCTAAAGGCCCGCCAGACTAAGGTCGAAACCCCATGCGACTGAAGTCTGGCCATCGGAACGGCAATAGCCCAGCGGCGTTGGTAAGAAGTTCCCGCATCGAGTGTGGGAATACAACACCAGCCTGGAGAAGAAAATGAAGAAAATTGTCAGCTCAGCCGTCACAGCACTGCTTCTGCTCGGCGCTTCGAGCATCGCCCTGGCTCAGACAGTCATTGTCACCCCAGAGCAGGAAACGGTCGTCCGCGAATACGTGAAGAAGAAGCCCCTCGCTTCCATCAAACTTCCCGGAGTGGAGCTCAATGTCGGTTCGACGGTCCCCGAAACGGTGGAACTGCAGACCATTGATGCACCGGACATCACCTACCGATATGTGGTCGTTGACAACCGCACGGTGCTGGTGGACCCGGGCACCCGCAAGATCGTTCGGGTTATCGACTAGCTCTGATAGACGGCGTCCCTTCCCCTTCGGGGAAGGGGCAGCCAAACCGGACGCCGGGCTACTGGTTTCGCTGAAGCCATCGCGCCTCTAGCAGGGGAAGCAGTTCGACTACATCCGCCTGAAGGTTGCGGCAGATTTCCTCGTATTCCTCGATCAGCGCCTTCCGGCGGGGAAGTTCGCGTTGAAGATTATCCAGTGCCGTTGATGCCAGAGCGTAGCACTCAAACAGGTCGTCCAACCGCGGGTCCTTGGTTGTGAGCAACCACCCACGATGGCGCGGTAGCGCCATCCCCAAGCGAGCCCGCCCTAGCTTTAATAAGCTCATTCCGCGCCTCCCTTGGCCTGAGTAAAGCTATTTCGCCTCTACCTGGGGAAGGTACACGGCGACGTCCCCACTATTGTCGTTGAGAATTTCGCCTCCAACAATCAGGTAAACGGCTATCGCTGCTACCGAGAGAAGCATCACACCGATCGGCAGCCCGGTTGCTGCGGTCTTTTCGGGCTGCCCATATCTGTGCCTTTCGTACATCCTGATATCTCCCATGGTCTCTTCTAACCGGTAGCACCAGAGCCGCTCGCAGGGACGTTCGAACGGCTCTGGGCCCATACCACCCATGGCTTTTTCTCTGAGGGTCTTCAGCGACATGGGCTAATTGATAAATTTAGCGCGACGCGACTTCGCAACAATCGACTTCAGACCTTTGCCGACGGTGAGTCAGACTGAAGTCCCATGGCGGAACTTCTCACTTTGTGGCTGGTTCGGTATCCTCGCGGTCGCATCGCCCAGGCACCGGCACGACATCCGCGTCGATCGCTGGCGTCGGACAACGCGGGCTGACCAGTCCAACGATAGCTTGCCCAATGGAGTGACCACCCTTGTCGAGCGCCGATCCCAACTTCGCCGAAATCCAGTTTCTCGAAGAAGCACTGCACCGACCATCGGTTAGGCATTCGAGGATAGCAATCGAAGCCTTGCTTGCAGAAGATTTTGTCGAGTTCGGTGCGTCGGGACGCGTATATCGTCGAGCAGAGGTCATCAATCTTTTGAGTCAGGGGGAGGACGAATCCGACAGCATTCTCCGAACGTCCAACTATGCTCTAGCGCCTATTTCGCAAAATGCGGTGCTTTTGACGTACCAGAGCCATCTCACGTATCGCGACGGGTCCGAACGATCCGCCTTGCGAAGTTCAATCTGGAAGCATGACGGGAAGAAATGGCAAATACTCTTCCATCAGGGGACAATGCAGCGGCCGTGACTGTGCGCCGTTAATCCTAGTGCAGCTTTCTCGCGAGACGGACAAGGCCGCCACCAAGCTCCAATGTTTCGAAATCGGCACTCACGAGGAAATAGCAGTCTGCAAGCTCCATCAACGCCATCGCGACTTCCTCGCGTGACCAACCGGCCCGTTGCGCTCGATCGGAGAGCCACAGGAACTCTGCCTCCAACGAGTCCTGGCAAAGGAGGACGCGATCTGGGTGGCCTTCCGGAAGCGTCGGCGCGGGAATTTTCGACATGGCGTATCCTCCTGCCGAAGAGGATAGGGCGCACTTTGCGTTCTACAAGGCTTCGCTAATTTAACGAACAACTGTCGACTAACGCACCTATCGGGTCTAGCCGTCCAATAGACTAGCCGAGCCCGTCGCGCAGGCTGGTCGTGGATAAAAGAATGGCCCCCTGTTGAGGGGGCCGGGAGTATGGGACAATGGCTGCGGGGGGACTGCCATTATCCATGGGGTGCGCATAAAACGCGCCCGCCGGAAAATTGTTCCAATTTTTCGCGGAACAACGCGGCTTAAAATACGCTCACGAGACGACAACTTACTCTGTGACGCGGATTCATCTCGCCAATCGTCGCATCCAGTCGTATATTTAGCCATTGCTGATATTGACGGCGGCCTTCTCCCCCAGAGCCACGAAAAGAAGGCCGCTCTTTTTCAGTAGTCCCGCCGGTCAGGCTGCTACCCTCACGAATAACCAGCCATTTGCTTCAGCGCGTCGTGGTCGTGGATTCCGCGTTGAAACAGGCTGATCAGGTGCGCCGCAAGCTCATCGGCCTCCTCGCTGTCAAAGGCGAGAAGTCGTCAGACGTAATTAACTCTCAGCGAGATCCAACCGTTTTGGCCGTAGCCCTGGTCGCAGTTGCCCCGGAGAAGGTGCGCCGGCTCAGGCGGAATTCAACTGTGAAAAATACGGGGGACCCCAGGCGGTGAGTGTCGCAGCCAGACCGCCCGGGGTCGGCGTTGGGTTGCCTTCACAATATACCAACACCTATGCGCCCAAACGCCGGCGGCAGTGCATTGTTCCGTGACTTCCCACGTGCTCACAACTCGCAGATCTGCGGGTAGACAGCGCGCCTGATCGATGGCGGAGATCATACACTCCGACGAACTATCTACCGCGAATTGATATCTTGCGGTCGGAGGCAACAGGCGGCCAAATGGAGGCAGATCCGGGTCGCAAAGTTAAAGTCTCCGAGAGGCAATGTCATGCGACTTATCGTTGTCAACGACGTGTCAGTGGCTGTGGGCGGTGCGACCAAGGTTGCGCTCCAGTGCATAGAGGCAGGCGTTAAGGCAGGGCTCGAATGTTCCGTTCTGGTCGGCGACGACGGCGCAGGCATTCGCTCGCGATTTCCGAGCGTCGAGGTCGAGGCGCTGGGCGAGCGCCCCTTGCGCGACGGCGTCCGCTTCGCAAACGTGTTCGATAGGAATTTCAACGGCCGCGCCTACCGCGCCTTGCGCCGATTGCTCAAGTCCGGAGGCGACATGGTCGTTCATGTTCACGGTTGGTCGCAGATCCTGTCCCCCTCGATTTTTCATGCGCTGGCGCGTAGTGACGCCAAGGTGATCGTTACTGCACATGATTTCTTCCTGAGTTGCCCCGACGGGGCCTATGTTCACTATGGGAGGGGCGAGATCTGTCCTGAAAAACCGCTATCTGCCGGCTGCCTTTCCAGCTCCTGCGACAAGCGCAATTACCTAAACAAACTGTGGCGAGTTGCGCGATCGGTGACCCAGTGTGCAGCGGGAGAGGCGTTCTGGGGCCGGGTCGGCGTCATTCTGGCACATGAAGGCATGGAGCCCTACCTGACCGACGGACCCCTCCAAAATTTCCTGACATTGCGCACTCCGTCGACCCCACTCACCCAATTCCCGGTTGCGGCCTGGAAAAATGAACGCGCCCTGTTTCTGGGCCGGATGTCGGTGGAAAAGGGTGTGTGGGCGCTCGCCGAGGCGCTCAACTTGACGGGCAGAGCGGCAACCTTGATAGGTCAAGGGCCTCTGCTCCAAAAGATACAGCAGGCACTTCCCCACTGCTATGTCCCAGGATGGCTCGATGATTGCGAGGTTAAGGCATTCGCGGCCAAGGCACGCTATCTTCTTATGCCGTCGCGAATGCCTGAGCCTTATGGCCTCGTTGCCGCTGAGGCGATGATGTCGGGCATTCCGGTGCTTGCCAGCAGCAATGCGTTGATCTCCAGAGAAATAGAGAAAAACCAGGCAGGGTTGATGTTTCGGAGTGGCAACGTCGACTCACTCGCCGAGAAAATGGCATTGATGGAAAACGACGAACTCGTTCGGCATTTGAGCGAGGGCGCAATTGCCTACGGCAAGAGGGTCGCGCCTTCAATAGATGAATGGCGCCAACGGATGGTCGACATCTATGCTGGGCGGATCAAATTCGCAACGCGGAACCTGGTGGCGGAGGCGATGGTGCGACCCGAACGACAAACGTTCGAATTGGCCGGACCTGAAAGGCGCTAGCAATTATCGGAGCGCGAAGGTTTGAATACGAGAGGAGATGCCTAGCGCGATTTCGCGGTTGCTGCTGGCGAAGGCGACGAGCTGGTTTATGTCGGCGGCGTTGGGACCGGCTTTACTGACAAGATGGCCCGCGACCTTCGCAAGCAGCTGGCAGCCTTGCCGGCGAAGGTGCCGCCGGTCGCGCTGAAGCGGAAGAACGCCGTGTTCTGCGAGCCGGTATTCGTCGCCGAGGTCACCTATACCGAGATCACCAGCGACAGGAAGCTACGGCATCCATCGTTCAAAGGGCTGCGCGAGCTGGCCGACAATGTCGACGTGTTTGAGCGCAAAAAATAGGCCCCGGGGAAGAGGGGCCTAATCAAGGTTCGGGGAACAACTTAAACAGAGTGTCCGGAAAAAGGTTCCCGCATCAATCCCGCTCGGCCAAAATTTTCTGCATCCGAGAGAGTTTGCTTTCCGCAATAGCAAGCCGCTGGACAAGCACGTTCGGTCTCTCGGCCTTGTCGTCCATTGAAAAGTCACCGATGATTTCCATCGGGTGGGCGTTCAGGACTTCGCAGATTTGAATCAAGGTTGGAACGGAGAGGCGGTTCGCCCCGCGCTCATATTTCTGGATCTGCTGGAACGTTATGCCAAGCGATGCCGCCACCTTCTCCTGGGAAAGCCCCCGCATTTGACGGATTGTTCTGAGACGCTCACCAATTTGCAGGGAAAGCGCCATCGAGGTTTCGTTCATCTTGGCCATGTATACGCACTCCGCTTCTGAAACTCGGGCCTATATGGAACAAGACAATCTGGCATCACAACTCGCAGATCTGTGGGTAGACAGGCGCTTCGAGCGGTGGCGGAGAGCACCCCTCGATGCTTGGCACCGAGTAGCGCCACGGCGATTATCTCTGGCGCCGACCGGCGTCATCCCTGAACCGGGCGCACGCCACCAGCCGGCGCCTGTATCCGCACCTCGACATTCTTGCGGCCGCACTTGGCACACTTAGCGTGGCCTCTGATGTAGATCGGATGGTCGCGCCCGAGCTTCTTCACAAACGGCTCGATCGAGCTGATCCCGCCGCGGCTGCAGTCCAAGCACCAGAGATTAAACTGATAGCCGTCATCCAGCAGTTTTCCGAGCGTATCTATAATGACCGGCTGTTTCCCAGACGCGCTTTCTTCCTCGATCGAGGTTTTGACAAGCCGCATGTCGTGAAAGGCGCCCGCCAGCGCCGGTGCTGTTGTCTGGTGTGTTCATGTTGCATGGCCGTAGTCTCGACGTCGGCTGTTTCGCAACAGGTGACGGCTGCTTAATCGCAAAAATCGCGTCAAGGTCCCGGTGACTCTTTAACGCAGTGACCGACGTTGTGATAAGCGGGCGACCCCGCCAACCCGGGACCCAGATCAACCCCGCCTGTCTCTCGATCCCATGCCTGACGTGTCGAGCCCTGGCTTGCGCTGCTTGCCAAGAGAGTGCCGGCCGCAGGCGACTGGGCATTCTAAATTGAATGGACGTCTACCGGCGCACGTTTGAGAAATGGCCGAAGGCATTGCAGGCCGCCTTGCAACCTCGGGCGCGCACCCGCCCTTAAGGCGTCCTAGGCCAAAATAACAACGATCTTAAGCGTTGACGGTTCAACAATAACAATTCGTCCATCTGCGAGAACGAAGAATAGATAGCCCTCGTATCCCGGCACGATCTCGACGATGCGTGGCGGTAGTTGCTTCAGCTTTACCTTGACAGTCTGCGGCACGATCACGCCCACCGAAAGGTCGACGTCGACGTCAACCGGATCGACCTTCTCTTCTTTGATAATCTGAGTGATTTCGGTCTTTTGCTCCACCGTCACATCGACCTTCGTCAATGCGGCGGAGGTGCTGATCGAGTAGCTGATCGAATCGGGAATCGAAGTTGTGTTCGGCCATTCGCTGTGGTGGCCGGCATCGCTCATTCTGAACATCCTAAACCATGCCGGAAACGCCGGGAGCGAGGGCACCCTGCAACAATTGAAGGCGATCTGCTTGTCGACCGGGCCGAGCTGGTCAGCGGTGTCGACTGAGCGCGCGCCATTGTCTCGAAGTTGGCTAAAGTGCTTGCCAGCGGCCCTTAAACGGAACCGCGAGGCCCGTTGGCGTGTTGTTGGTGACGTGGAACGCCGCAATTTCGCAAGGGAGAAGAGAGGATAGACCCGTCTCTTCCTGGCGTAATCTCGAGCTTGATGAGGAGACAGTTTATGGCGGACGATAGCGTGAAAACAATTTCGGCAAAATTCGAGACCCGGGAGGCTGCAGACCGCGCGATTGAACATCTTGTCCAGAAATGCGGTGTCGAGCGCGCCAATATCTTCGTTCAGGCATCCGCAAAGGACAACACCACCGGGATCTCGCCATCAGGCGGCGATCGTGCCCACGGCACCGAAAATCGGACGGATGCCCCACTTCATGGCGAGATCGAGGTATCGGCTGATGTTACGAATGAAGAACTCATCAAAGCCGAGCAGGTCTTTCGTGACGCTGGTGCGCGTGGCGTTGCGGCTCGCTGACGGAACATGAATTGAGATCGGGTCCAAAGCCCCTTCCTTCCTAACAATAGCCCTACCTGACGGGTTGACGGATCTCAAAGAGAGGCAGAGTTCCCCGAACGACCTGCACTCAAATTCAAGAGGCGAGGAGCCCGACCGAGACCCCCAGGGAATGGCGATGCGGCGGGCGCTTCAAAGTCCAAAGGGGAAGGTGTCGGGCACCCGGCCTGTCGCTCCTTCTTCCGCCAGAGTCCTTACGGCACTGGTCTGATCGAACCAGACATAAGCGTCGAACTGTTTTGAAAGCACTGCATAGGTGTAGTGGCTTAGCAATTCGCTCTCTGGCCGATAGATTACGCCAATAAAGCGCTCCAACCGCTCGACGGACAAGGCGTCCGCAGCCTCTGGATGTCTGCTAAAGTCGATAAGAGCCCGATCTCTGCCCGACAGATGGAAGCAATATTCGAAGCTATCCTCGTGCGACGGCCGAACCGTTTTTATCTCCATGTCACCATCCCAGTCCGTCGCGGCGGCAACCGTGCCGTGGTGGGTACCGAAACCGATCAGCGCTGCTTCAGGACCGTATTTCTCGCGACACAATTGACCAAGATTGAGCTCGCCTCTGGTCTTGCCCATGTCAGTGTGCCGGGCGTCACCGATGTGGGAATTATGGGCCCAGACGACCACTTTGCGGTCAGTGCCGCTATCCTGGCCCAGCAAGTTGTCGAGCGTTTCGAACATGTGCCGGTCGCGCAGGTTCCAGGCGCGCGCACCACCATAGTACATGATGCGATAGTACTTTTCCGCAGATGCGACGAGGCGGGCGTTTTGCGTGGCGTCGAACAGGGCCTGGTCGTCTGATCCCGATCTGTTCAATTCCGACCCCAGAAGCTCCCGGCACTGTCGTACCACCTCGTCCTCGCAATCGCGGTAGCCAGTGGTCAGCACGGCTCTGCCATAGCTATCGGGCGCATTCTGCCATGGCGTCAGGCAACCGTATCGCTCACGAGCCACGGCAGCAGCCCCCGGGTCGACTTCATCGAGATAGGAAAGCACGGCAGCGATCGAACCGGCCATATTGTAGAGGTCCAGTCCGTAGAAACCGGCCTGCTCGCCAGCAGGCTTGTGGGCATTGTGGGATCGCAGCCAGGTGACGAAGCTGTCGACCTCCGCGTTCCGCCACATCCACCGCGGGAAGCGGAGGAAGGGTGGCGCTGCATCCCCCTGTTCCTGCCCACGAACGAAACGGTTGATCGCCGCAGCGTCAGGCCAGTCTGCTTCCACTGCGATCATTGTAAAGCCGTGCTGTTCGATAAGCCTTTTCGTAATAGCCGAACGCGCTGCATAGAATTCCGAGGTGCCATGGCTTGCTTCGCCAAGGAGCACCACGCGCCGGTCAGCGAACCGTTCCAAGACATCAGCAAATCCCGGTTCATCGATATTGGGGAGATCCTCTCCCGCAGTGGCAATCAGATCGGGCAGATGCTTGCGCAGATGTACGCTCGCCTGTCCCTGATGCTCACTCCATCCTTGTTCGCCGATCAGCGGCACGAACATGACGCCACCGAGGTCTTCTTCCTTATATCGATTGTTCGCAAGTCGGGTAATGCGTAGCAATCGCTGCGATCGCTCTCGGCGCCCAATTGGAATAATCAGCCGTCCCCCGATTTCCAGTTGTTCCTTGAGTGCGACCGGTGCCGCCGGACCACCGGCCGACACAAGGATCGCATCGAACGGGGCTTTTTCCGGCCATCCCCTCGTGCCATCGCCGGTGCGAACTTGCACGTTTCCTCGGCCCAATCGAGAGATCCGATCGGCCGCTTTTTTTGCGAGCGAGGCATGCCGTTCGAGTGCCGAAACTTGGCGCACGATGTGGCTGAGGACGGCCGCTGCGTAACCGGAACCGGCGCCAACTTCCAACACATTGTCCGCGGGTTTCAGTCTGGCAGCTTCGGCCATGCGGGCGACTATATAGGGTTGCGAAATCGTCTGGCCTTCACCGATCGGCAGCGGCACATCCTCGTAAGCGAATTCCTCGAAGCCCTCGTCGATGAAGTCTTCGCGCGGCACCGCCTGCATTGCCTGGAGTACGCGTGCGTCATCGATGCCGCGCCTGGCCAATTGCCGTTCGACCATCATTTGCCGAGCGTAGTCAAAATCAAACATCGTAAGATCCTCGCTGGGCTGCACCGACCGGAGGTGCCCCAGCGTTGGATTACGGAAACCAAGGCTGTCCCTTTGGGGCTCGTCTGCTATCTCTCGCCACGATGGGATCCTTGCCTGCTGCTTGACTGCTTTTCTCGCTTTTCCCAGCGTCTTTCGCCGCCCTGCTGCGATTTCCACCATGTTTGCCGTGTTTTTTGTCCTTAGGTGCGGCTTCATCCTTATCGCCCTTGGGCATTTCCCTCTCCTTTAGTTACCGACATTGCGTAGGTCACGACCCCAACTATCGCAAAGATGCAATGTTCCAGTACTACCGAGAGTGGCGTTCGAAAGTTCGGATTAGATCAGCGAGCTTCGCTCGCTACGGCCCTCCGGCCATACATCCGAGAAGGACCATGACCAGAGCATCCACGTCGATCTCTCCCCGCACGTCGACACCGTCGCCCTTGCGCACAACCGTGAGTTTTTGCGGCTGCTGCATCGCTTGCCTTTCCAATTCGTCGATGATGGCACCAACTGCCTTGGCCTCCATCGGTTCTCCAATCAGATCGCGCGACACCATTTCCAATCTCCTTACCTTCGCGGTCTTTCTATTCGGGCGACTCCGCTGACATTTCCAATCGATTTTCCGGTTGATTACTTCGCATTCTGATCCTCAGGGATCTCATGAGGACGAATAAACGGAGTCTTGCCGATATCAGGAGCGGGCCCTATCAATTCGCTGTCGCCGGTCCGTGGCGGTTTGAGAACGCCTTGGCAATCCTCTAGCGTTTCAGACATCGACTCCTCGTCGGTACTGCTCCCGTTCGCATCCGGCGCTTCGTCGTCGGGGAAGATTCGGCATCGATCGGACATTGCCGGGTTCTCATTGCTGTGCATTTCCCCTAACGCTGGCGTCGCTGCCAGGGAAACCATCGTGAGAAAAAGGACGAAACGAAGCGGCACGGCTTGGTCTCTCCGTAAGGTTTAATCGATCGGGTTTGTGCCCTTCGAACCCGCTCGGCCCGACAATGTTCCGAGAAAAACAGGTGACACAGTAGGAGCAATGCCGCTCCAGACTGAGTGCCGAGGCAAGGCATGGTCCGTCTCGGCTCGGATCAAAATAGGTGCCGAGCAAAATCGCCTATTTGCTCGCCGTTGCCGTCAGCGGATTTCGATTGATGGTGCAATTGACTGCATTGCGATATCCAGATTTCCTTCCCTTATCTGCGGTGTAGTCATTCACAGGATCGGCTTGCCACCGGTCACCCCGATCATGGTGCCCGATACATAGCTTGAGAGCGGATCGGCCAACATGACGTAAGCGGTGGCGAGTTCGGCCGGTTGCCCCGGGCGTTTCATCGGAACCTGCTTACCGAAACTTGAGACGGCTTCCTCGGGCATGGTCGATGGAATGAGCGGAGTCCAGATCGGACCGGGTGCCACCGCGTTCACACGGATTCCCTTTTCGGCGAGCATTTGGGCAAGTCCAGCGGTAAAATTCTGAATTGCCCCCTTCGTTGTGGCGTAGGCAAGCAGCGTTGGATTAGGCATGTCCGAGTTAACCGATGCGGTGTTGATGATCGCGGCACCGTCCTTCATGTGTTTGACGGCTGCCTTGGATAGATAGAACATTGCATGGATGTTGACCCTGAAAGTCAGCTCCCATTCTTCGTCGGGGATGTCGCCTATCTCCTTAAACGTCGACTGATGAGCGGCGTTATTGACAAGGATATCGATACCGCCGAGATCGGTGATGGCACGGTCGATGATGTTCCGGCAGTGGTCGGCCGATTGAATGTCGCCTTTGACGAGAACGGCCTTTCGGCCGGCCTCCTCGACATGCTGTGCTGTCTCCCGGGCGTCCTCGTCTTCTTCGAGGTAGGAGATCAGAATGTCAGCACCTTCACGAGCAAATGCTATCGCCACCGCGCGTCCAATACCGCTGTCTGCCCCGGTGATTACGGCCATCTTGCCGGCGAGACGTCCCGACCCCTTGTATGACTGTTCCCCGTGGTCGGGAACCGGATTCATCTTTCTCGTGAGGCCAGGCATCGGCTGTTTTTGGGCGGGAAAGGGAGGCTTGGGATAATCAGACATTGTGTTCTCCTGTGTGAGACCTAGCGCGAGGACGAGAGCGACCCGGCTGGGTGCGTAGGGGCGGCTGACACGTTCAGTGAAACAGAGGGAGAGCTTCGCCGCAGCTTTGCGCGCAAGCTTCGCACGCGCGGGCGCAAATTTGGCAATGCTCGTGCATCTCAACATGCTTCGCGCATTCCGCAGCGCACGCCCGACAGGCATCAGCACAGGTCGAAACGAGATTGTGGGCGACATCCATGTTGGTGCCGGTCCTGCGGGTGGCAACCGACCCGGTTGCAACGCAGATGTCGGCGCAGTCGAGATTGAGCCTAATGCACTGAACGAGTTCACCGACGTTCGTCTCGCCAAGGCAGGCATCTGCGCAACTCGCGCAAACTTGAGCGCAGCTGTAGCAATCCTCTATGCAGCGCATCAGCGCGTCTGCCGAACGCCCGTGTACATCAGGATGGCTATTCATCATTTCACGTACAAGCATCGGTTTCCTCGCGGCTTTTCGGGTGTGTTCCTCCAACAATGGCGATGGCGAAATGTTCCGAGCACGGAACGCTTCTCGTGAACCGGCGTATGGAGCGCAGTTTCTGCAAACAATGGCCTGGGTATGGTTTCATCAGTTGCATCGCGGCTTGAGCTTGAACGCAAAGCGGCGGACAATGTCACGGCGTCTCCAATGCCCTGGGCACGACATCCTGCCAAACCGCAGCCCGGCATTTGTCACTGGACGAAAAGGCAGCATCAGGTGTTGCCGTCGGCATCTTGGCCACCGAAGCCGCTTTTACAGATCACCCCACAGGGCACGCAGCGGACCGCCCGGACCGTAGATCGGGTCACTTTGGGGAATGGGCAATGTGGCGATGATTTTCAAATCGCCTGGCGTTGCGGCAGCCGTTTCGATATCGGCATGCTGGCCGGCAGGATAGGCGCCGACGACAAGGAAATCGTCACTGGCAGAGTTGCACATGTGCCCAGTGCCGGAAGGCAGAACCAAGCAATCCCCAGCGCTGACATGAAGAACGGAGCCGCCCGGTCCACCGATCAAAAGCTCGGCCGTGCCTTTAGCGATGCCGAGCACCTCATGTGCCCTGACATGATAGTGCTGGTAGGAGAAAATTCCATTGCGCCAGAGCCCCTGCCATCCCGCGTCCGAGAAAAGCCGTTCGAAAACAGGAGCGCAGTCCGTTGGCGCGGGTGCGAGGATGTTGCGGTAGAAGAGTACGGGCAGAGAGGGATGATTGGGTACCCAGTCGCTTGGCGTTAAGAAAAGCGTTTCCGGTTGTCTGATCCTCAACTCATTTGCCATGTTTCGGTGCCTTGCCAAAATCCTTGCGCAATTCGTCCTTTGCCTTTTCGAGGGTCTGGCGGCGCCCTTTGGAAAGCAGGATGCCAGCGCGATTGATATAGAAGGTCAGCATGGACATGGCCGAACGCAACGGGCTTGATTTGCGTCTGTTGCTTCTCTCTGCCGACTCCTTGAGCGAGTCCGCTATTTTTTTGGCGCTCCGTTGATTGAAAATTCCTTCCTTGAGGTCCAGTGCGTCACTGTTTTCGGTCACCTTTTGCGACCATTTCTTCTTCTTTGCCATATTCAGGCTCCTTCGCAAAATAATGCTAGGCGCTCCAACCTTACGCGTCAGACTTGACCCTATTTTGCGTTCCCGATGGCCAAAAGGCACACCGCAAAAAAATTAAACACCGCGCTGATTGCATGAGAATATTCCCATCCACGGCGCAACTGCGTCCAGTTTTCTGGAAGCAGAGTCCAGTTGTCGGTCGCCTGATTTGCCGGGAAGGTAAAAGTCCAGAATATGGCTTGCGTAGCAACAATGCACGCAAGAGCGGCTATGGCGGGGATCGCCGGTTCCCCCGCTCGATAGAGAGCCATCGAAAGCCAGAGGAGCGCAGCTATCGCGCCAACGACAATGAACGCGAAGAGGTTCCATCCATCGTATGCGCGTTGCGCAGCAAGATAATCTTCGCCCGACAGGCGCATCTTGCTGGCGAGAGAAAACAAGTGCGCACCCGCTGGCACCAAGGCCAAAGATGCAAGAACGAGGCTGACAATGCGTAACCAATGGGTCATCGAATTGAACCGGAACAAAATCATGACTATCAAACCGCAACTACCGCCGGAGGTTCCGAATTTTGCGTTCAGAGCCGCTCGTAGGTGACGCGCCAGCCTTCCTTGGGATCAGCGGGCGTGATCGTCAGTTGGTCGGCGTCAACCTTGAACCTTGCGTTCCATGCGCTGGCCAATGAGATTGCGGACGAGGGACGATTCCACGGTGATGGCGAATGTCTCTTTGGCCTCGTCGACTTCAACCGGGCCATAATAGACCTCGTAGCCATTTGCCGTGTAGGGCGTCGGTTGCGCTGCAGGCGTCCGGATTCATCGCCTGGACGGAGAGCGTTCCGCCAGTGGAGGAGATAACCTGGCCGGAATAGGGGATTTCTGTCCGATCGCCGCTCGCGTCGCTGACCTGCAACGACGTCATGCGCCACGCGCCGGTTATCGAGGACTTGCTACCGAGCCGTCGAAATCACTCGCCAGCCTTCTCGGCGTTCGTCGATGCTTTCCGGCATAGACCGCGAAAATAACGTTAGGTCGCACAACACAATGCCTCTTAATGGCGCATAGTTGCCGTGCCCAGCAAGGCTACGCCGACACAGCGTTTACGGGGCACAAGATTCAAGGGGCGATTTCAGCTATGTGAGACTTCATGATGCGCTCGACGAAGCCCGCCCGTTCACACGGACAGCGTGCGCGGCCTGCCGGGCCTCTACTTCGCCGGACTGGAAAGGCGCGAGCGGTACGCTTGCTGACCATTCAGTTTAAGGGAAATGACAGAAAAACAGTCAAACCCTCGGGCTCGAACTTTGTTTCGACCTCGCCTCCAAGCCGGTAACCGATTTCTCCCCGCAATAACTTCATTCCAAAGCCGTCCTTGGGGGGTGCAGTTATGGAGGGACCTCTCCGCTCCATCCATTTCAAAGTGAGAAGGTTGTCATCGGCTTTCCAGTGAACGAGCACGCGGCCATCGGAACTGGTAAGCGCTCCATATTTGGCAGCATTCGTCGCGAGTTCGTGGATGACCATTCCCAAGGCAAGCCCGCGCTGTGGATCGAGTTTGATGTCCCGTCCGTCCAGGGTGACCCGGTCGCCGCCAAAGGGCGAGAGCTCTTGAGAGACGAGCTCCAGGATGGATACATCTTTCCAGTTGTCGCGCGACAGCAGGGCGTATGCGCGAGACATGGCTTTCAGCCGTCCGACATAGGCTGTGTAGAATGCTTCCGGTGATGACGAAGATTCCATCGTTTGGGCAGCAATGCTGATCGTGACCGCCAGCATATTCTTGACCCGGTGATTGAGTTCCGAGATCAGAACTTTCTGGTGGTCTTCGGCTTCCGCAAGAGTTGTGACGTCGATGAGTGTGACAATAACCCCGTCAATCCTGTTGTTTTCACCTCGATAGGGTATGAGCCGCGCAAGGAAATGTCTCCCCTGGTTGTCGCGCGAAAGATGATTGTCGCGACTTTCACCGGTGGAAAAAACTTCGGAAATATGGGCTTTCAGGTCCGGATAATGGATCTCGCTGGACAATTCGGTGAGCGGTCGTCCGACATCCGCCGGCCGCACCTTGAAGAACTTGGATGCAGCCGGTGTAAAATTGCGGATCACCAGGTTTCGATCAAGGAACACAGTGGCAATCTCGGTTGCATCGAACAGGTTCCTAAGGTCGTTGTTCGCCCGGTCGAGCTCCTCCACTTTTCCATTGAGTTCGGCGTTTATCGTATTGAGCTCCTCGTTCAGCGACTGCATCTCTTCCTTCGAGGCCTCCAGTTCCTCGTTGGACGACTGAGCTTCCTCGTTGACGGAAACGAGCTCCTCGTTGGACGACTTGAGTTCCTCAAGCGCGGTCTCGTACTCCTCGATTGTCGACTGGAGACGCTCGCGAGTTTCGCGCAACTCCCGCTCGAGTTCGGCGGTGCCGTCGACATCGCGCTGTACGCGCCCTGGCCCCGAGCCTGCCCGCAACGGGCCAACCGAATGGAAGAGAACGATGTACAACGGTTCACCGGTCGTTCGCCCGTTCAAAGGCTCAACTGTAATCGTCACATGCTGTACACGGTCGTCATCCGCGTCGACGAGAAGGTTATCCTTGATCACGCGATTTCGCGACGACGTACACTCGCGCAAGGCCGCTCTCAAATCGAGGCGAAGATCCCGCTTAGCCATATTGAGGAGCTGGCGGCTTGGACTGCCTTGAGGCACTTCGAGAAACTTAGCGGTCTTGCCGGAGGTGTAAACGACATCACCGTCAGCATTGACGACGACGTGGGCCGGGGCGAAGCTCTCAAGCACGTGTGTTTCCACCACTTGCCGCAACTGCGAACCGCCAAGTCCCCGTGCTTCGAGTTTTGCCAAGTTGGGAATTGTGTACTGCTCATCGCGCCCCAGTATCTGAGGTCGGTAGGGCGTTGCATGGCCGCGCGCTTGAAAAATGCGGTTCTTCTTGTCAATCGTTGTGAAGAGGTCTCCATGTTGGCCGATACCCTCGGATGTGCCGAGAAACAGGTATCCTTGAGGCCGCAATGCGTAGTGAAACGTCGGAATGACACGGTTCTGAACCTCAGATCCTAGGTAGATGAGAAGGTTGCGACACGAGACGAGGTCCATTCGCGAAAAAGGCGGCTCGCGGATAACGCTACGGGGTGAGAAGATGCACAGTTCGCGCACGCTACCGGCAACGATATAGCTTGCTCCTTCAGAGCTGAAGAACTTCTTTCGCCGTTCCTCCGAAACGCCTTCGAGCAGCGCTTCTGGATAGCGCGCGGTCCTCGCGATCTGCAGTGCGTGATCATCGATATCGGTCGCGAATATCTGCACTCGCGGCACGCTCGCCATATTTTCCATAAACTCGCGCATCAGGATCGCGATCGAGTAAACCTCCTCGCCGGTAGCGCAGCCCGGCACCCATACCCGAACGGTATCGGCTGCTGACTTGCCGGCAAAGAGTTGAGGGATGATCGTTTTGGCAAGGGTGGCGAATGCGTCAGCATCGCGGAAAAAGTTTGTGACGTTGATCAGCAGGTCGCTGAAAAGCCGCAAAACCTCTTCGGGATCCTGTTCCAGACACCCCACGTAAGCTTCGATCGTATCGAATTGTCTGACCTGCATTCGACGCCTGACGCGCCTTAGGAAGGTCTTCGGCTTATAACCCGAAAAGTCGTGGCTAGTCTGCTTTCGCAGGATAGCATAGATCTGATTACGAGCGTGATTAAGATCACTCGCCTTCTTCGCTTCGTCATTGTCGCCGAGATCCGAGAGTAGGTCGAAGCTCCGTGCGAAAGCCAGGAGCTTTTCGCCCATCTCCTGGGCAGGCAATGCCAGATCGATCAGACCGATCGAAATTGCGCTTTGCGGCATATCCGGATTGCGGGGACCAGAGCCGTCGGCAATCTGCGCCATCGTAAGGCCACCATATTCCTTGATCGCCTTTACACCGAGGGTGCCGTCGCCGTCTCCGCCAGAGAGAACAACCCCGACCGAATATTCTCCCTGATCCTTAGCGAGCGCGCCGAAAAATATATCGATTGGCTTGCGTTCACGGATGTGATTGTCAAGTTTCTTGCTGGCAAGGACGCCGTTTTCAATCGTTAGAACCACATTCTGCGGCATGACGTAGACCACATCCGGCCGGATTTTGACTTCTCCAGAGGCGAGGACCACCTGCATGTCAGTGAAGCGCGCGATGATCTCATGAAGGTGGCTTTCGAGCGCAGGGTTGAGATGGGTGACGATGACGAACGCCATGCCACAGCGTTCCGGAAGGCCACTAAAAAATCCCTCCAGCGCCGGAATCCCACCCGCCGAGGCGCCAATGCCAACCACGGGAAAATTGGGCTCCAATCGCGTCAACAGGGCCGCTCCTTTTAGACCGAATGCGCGGTCCCCCTATGGACTAGAGTTAGGACGGAAGCTTATATTTGGCAATATTTAATCGCCACCGAAACATGGGACGGTCATGTTGGTCTAAGCTTTTGACAGGAAGAGAAAAAGGCCATGACATCGGCGTTAGGCCACGTGCTGGTGGTGGAAGACGAACCAATGATCGCCATGGAGCTCGTGTGCGCCCTGGAGTTGCAAGGGGCGACTGTTGTTGGCCCTTTTGCCGGCATTCGCCAGGCTACGGCCGCCATCGAGAACGGTGCGAAGCTCGACGGAGCCGTGCTGGACCTAAACCTTGGGGGTGAATTGAGCTTCTCGGTCGCCGACCTGCTGCGCGCCAACCATATTCCTTTTGTCTTCACCACAGGATACGGACTTGAGGATCTGCCCCGCCGGTATGGTCAGATTCCGCTTTTAGCCAAGCCAATCGATCCGTCTCAGGTGATTGAAAAGCTCGCCGAAATCATGGCGGCGTCCAATCGGGCGGAATAAGAACAGCGTTGATGCGAGCGTGGAATATCAGATCCGGTCAACCCCGCAGCCGCGTCAGACATCCGTTGACCGTGTTCAGTGATTACGGTCGATTTTTCCGTTCGCCCGAAGTTCGGCAATCTTGCTCTCAAGATCAGTTTTGTAGGGCCCAAACTTTTCGAACAGTTCGCGTGCTGCTCGCGGTTGAAGCCCATGAGCTCGGATGAATTCATCTAAGTCATACCGCGTGTTCCAATCATTAATGCGCTTGGCCGAATCCTGTTCTGGTATTTTCGTGATGCATCGTCGTCGCCTCATCTGGACGCTACTTTGCGGGGGCCGCCTGGGTGACCTGTTCGATAAGCCAACCGCCTCTGTTGCCAAAAGTTCCAGTGAGCAGCATCAGTGTCGCCCGTTTGGTTTCGCGACCACATTCATCTTCCTTGGCCAGCCGCCGTCACTTCGGCTCAACCAGCGGCCGGCGATGACAATGGCTCGATTCATACCTGCGTTCCCGCGCGATCTTCCTCATGTCAATCCAACAACGTCATGGTTGACTCCGCGTTTCACTCAGCGGAAAACGATTCTTGGCAGCAGAGGGAGAAAACTGATGGCTGATGAAAGCAATACTGGTACCACAATCGAAGCTGTAGAGACCGCCGCACCGGCAAAGACGCCGGTACCGAAAAAGCAGCGAGCGCCGCGGCGCACGAAAGCAACTGCAGAAGCAACAGGCAACACAACGGTTGCGAAGACGCCGAGAGAGCGCAGGAAGCCCGCCGACGAGGGCGGAGTCGCGAAGCTTGCGCCCGTCAAAAAGCAAGTTGCTGAAAAGACGACTTCCGCCCTCAAGACCGGAAGCAAGAAGGCGTCGAAGCTCGACGGACCGAAGGCTTCGTCGTCCGTCTCGGCGATCGATGAAATGGCCGACCTCATCCAGCTTGAAGAAGAGAATAAAAGGCTCCGCAAGGAACTGGCCACCAAGCTGCGGGCGGAAAATTCGGAACTGCGCAAGCGGTTAGGACTTGATTGACCGTAACCCACAGCAGGGGCCGGTTGCGAGATCGACCTTGGCCCCTACATTCCTCGTAGGACAGACATTCACCGAGCTCACGTGAGAGTTCGGATCGCTCGAGGCTGACGATCGATGAAATCACCATGGAACCTATTTGCTCGACTGACATCGCGGGGACGGTCGGCAGAACCACGCGAGATTTCGAATGAGCACGACGCCGCCAGTCAAGCAAATGACACGCAAGAACAACAAGTCCGCGGCGCTCAGTTGAGTTCAACGGATCCAACCGGTGCATTTCAGGATCGTGAGAATGGATCGGATGAACTCAAGGAGGCTGCATCTTCGGATCTGACCGAACACCAGGATGATAACGCCCAAGCCGTCTCTACAGACGCCGCCGTTGAAGAGGCACCTACGCCTGAAAATCAGCGAATTGGCGAACTGCCTCCAAAAGAGTCAGCCTCGTTGCCTAAAAGCAAGCAATCTCCTAAGGCGCCACAAATTCAAGCGCGCGCTAAGAAGTCCGGAACCGGGAACGTTAGGAAGTTCCCTTCGAAAGCGAACACGGATCCCGGCGCACAGTTATCAACCCGGGAAGCATTTTTCGAGGAAGTGGCGGATTTGGACGACGAAATTCAGCAACTGAGAACCCTGTTGGCCGAAAAGCTCCATCTGCAGAATCTCCACCTCAGAAAAATGCTGGAGCGTTTTGACCGGTCGTGAGCCCGAGCCCAACAGCCTATGCGATTTGGCCAGTCCCGCGTCTGGCTCCTCGTCGATCTCCGGCGGGCTCAATTGTCGCCTGCGATGATGAAGTGATCGGGCGGATGGACAGCAGAATGCAGCCGGACGGCAATTTGTCCAATCCCTGATTAGGCATGGGCGGCCGTTGCCTTAAATGCTGGCAGGGGCGATGTTACGATCGCAGACCAGGCAGGGAAGCTGACACGACACCAGGCTTCGCATAGGGCGCATCTCAACATAACCTTTGGAATAAAGCTGCTCCCCCGGTTACGCAGAATTTCGCCTGTAAAAAGCGATTTTGGTGTAAAATTATGCGTCCTTAAAAAAGGCTGCGGGTGACGCGCCGACTTCGACGCTCTGCGCCGCAAAGGAAGGGTAAGCCAATGAAAAGGTTTGCAATCGTTTCCCTGTCGCTGGTGATGATAGTTACAGGCATTACGCCTGCCATGGCGTTTCCCACAATAGCGACGCCGAAGATCGACGCGGGGCAAGCGCAATTGGTTCAATCCGCACGATATCGCGGCGGCGGGTACTATGGTGGATACCATAATAATGGTGGTGATGAGTGGGCCTGGGCACTAGGTGGGCTTGCCGCCGGCGCAGTTATCGGGGGCCTCCTGGCGCAGCCCCGATATTATCAGCCCTATGGGCCGGGATACTACGGGTCGGGATACTACGGACCGAGATATTACCGGCCAGGCTATTATCCACGCAACTATTACGGCCGGAGCTACTACGCTCCGCGCTATTATGCGCCGCGTTACCAACGCCAAGTCTATTACGGCGGAAATGCACATACGCGTTGGTGCTATGGACGATACCGCTCCTACAGGGCCTACGACAACACGTTCCAGCCCTACTATGGCCCGCGGCAGGCGTGTGTCTCGCCTTATTGAGCGAGACGGCAATGATTATCATGTTCCGGATTTGAAAGGGCGTCGCGTCGCCGACAACGTCGCCTTCGCGGCGCTTTCCGCGACGCAATCTAGCCAGTGGCTTCTTCCGGAACCTGCCGCAGTGATTGGGAAGGGTTTGCCTAACGCATGGCGTTGCGCAGGATTATATGGAGACATGAGCAACGGTGCGGCGATCAAAACACCGCAGGAGGTCACCGAGCATTAACCGGCACGGCTTCACAGCCGTGCCGGTGCGTGCTCCTATTTGATTGGCGGCGAAGAGGCTTTGCCGAGCTTTATCGATGGCTCACGTCCCCACACGCGAAGCTTGCCGAGCTCTGATACAAAGCTTGGAAGCCCTTCGTCGCCAGGAAGGGCAATAACGCCTTCATCGACCGCTTCGGCGATGCCCGCTTTTTCCAGCAGAGGGAGAGCAGATTGATCGTAGCCGATGAACTTGCAGTGCTGAAACGCATCGGCGACAAAATCGCGAACCGTTGCCTCTCTCAGCAAGTCATCCATCGCGGCTTCTGAAGTCAAAAGGGCGACAGCATCAAACAGAACTGATGGGCCGCCATCGATCATATGGTGGGCTTCGACCCACGTACCGTCGGATGCAGTGACCCCACCGACCTTTGGAGCGATCAGTTCGACCGTTGCTTTCTCCTCAATGATTGCCCCGGTCAGTTCCTTCAAGAGCTTGGCGTTAACGCCATCGGATACAAGAATGCCCAGCTTGCGGCCTTCAAAACGTTTCGGCCCGCGTTCTATAATACTCAACGCGGGCGACGGCGGCAGATCCTGGCGGGTCGGCACAGCTGCGTCGGCGGGCTTTGGCATGGTCTGAAGACCTAGTTTTTCGGCAACGGTGGTCGCAAGGGTCTCATCGATATTGAGAAGATGAGCCACCATGCGCTCGCGAATGACGGGTGTTTCGACCTTACTGAGCTCGAATGTCAGCGCCATTGCAATATGCCGCTGCTCCGGCGGGGTCTGGCTGATGTAGAATTGCCGGGCCTGGCTGTAGTGGTCAGCAAAGCTTTCAGCGCGAAGGCGAACTTTTTGGCCTTGCTCTTCGGCAGGGAAATGCCGATATCCACGCAGCGGAGACTCCCTCGGTCCCTCCCCGTGAGAATTGGGCTGGTAGTTCGTCCGCCCCACGGGATTGCGCATGGCCATATGCCCGTCCTGTTGGAAATGGGCAAAGGGACACTTTGGAGCATTGATCGGCAGGTGCGTGAAGTTCGTGCTGCCAAGTCGCTTCAACTGCGTATCAAGGTAGGAGAAGTTCCGGCCTTGCAACAGCGGATCGTTACTGAAGTCGATGCCTGGCGGAACGTTCTGCGTCATGAACGCTACCTGCTCGGTTTCCGCGAAGAAGTTATCGGGCATTCTATCAAGCACGAGGCGACCGATCGCCTTGACGGGAAGGATCTCCTCCGGAATGATCTTTGTCGGATCAAGCACATCGAAATCGAAGCGGTCGGCGAACTCCTGATCGAAAAGCTGAACACTCAGCTCCCATTCGGGAAAATTCCCCGACTTGATCGATTGCCAAAGATCCCGACGGTGAAAGTCCGGATCAGCGCCGTTGATCTTGACGGCTTCGTTCCAGGCGACCGACTGCAATCCCAGCTTGGGTTTCCAGTGAAACTTGACGAACGTGGACTCGTCCTTGGCATTGATCAAACGGAACGTATGGACTCCGAAGCCTTCCATGAAACGGAATGAGCGCGGGATAGCACGATCAGACATGACCCACATGACCATGTGCATGCTTTCCGGTGTTAGGCTAATAAAGTCCCAGAAATTATCGTGTGCGGTTTGAGCCTGCGGAAATGCTCTGTCCGGCTCCTGCTTGGCAGCATGGATCACATCAGGAAACTTGATCGCGTCCTGAATGAAGAACACTGGAATATTGTTGCCAACGAGGTCCCAGTTCCCTTCCTGAGTGTATAGCTTGACCGCGAAACCGCGAACGTCACGCGCGAGGTCAGCCGAGCCTTTGTTGCCGGCGACCGTTGAAAAGCGAACAAAGGCGGGCGTCTTCTCACCGGGTCGCTGGAACAGATCTGCTCTAGTGTAAGCCGCGAGAGATTCGTATGTTTCAAAAAATCCGTGGGCGCCATAGCCGCGGGCGTGCACGACGCGCTCGGGAATTCGTTCATGGTCGAAGTGGAAAATCTTCTCGCGGAAATGGAAGTCTTCGATCAGCGCTGGTCCGCGTGCGCCGACCCGCAGCGTATTTTGGTCGTCAGCGACCGGGCCGCCTTGAGCGGTCGTAAGGACGGGTGTGTCGTTTTCAGCGATCTGGTGAAGTTCGCCGCCCTGGCCGCGTCGCAGTTTTTGATCGTGTATTTCTGCGATTGTCGCTTGTTGTGCTGACGGAACGCTTGTCGTCTTCTTTGCCATTGGATAGCTCCTGGAAAACTCGGGTTTGGATTGTTGCTGGCGATCAGAAGCAAGGGGTCGTTTCCGAGGGAAGTGTCGGCCCCGTTGTAACTAGCTTGTTTTCTTGCGGAAGCCTCTTGGATTGGCCGATCGATCGCCGAGCTTTGACCGTGCCGCCTCTGAGATCAGAAGGTTGTAGCGCGCCGGCTTGCCAAAGATCTCGACCAGGAGTTCCACCCGGCCTTCAGTTTTGCCGCGGTGCTGGAGGAAACTTCCCCTGCGGTTCTCAGCCAGGGCGGGGTGCGCTGTTCTTGGCCGATCCCTCAAGACGTTCTTTTCAACTAAACAGATGTCCTCGTGGGTGTCTTGAAAGGGATCGAGGGTTTCTCCCGTAAGCATCACAGCTCCGATCGCGTTCGAGGGATGACGAGGGCCGAACGTCGGGGCGGGGTCAAAGTTCCTCCATCGAACGAAAAACTGTCTCAGTTTGATGAGGGAACCAGCGAGTGCGTTCGCAATTGATTGTTGGCAGCAGAATGCTGAAGCAATACCAGACACGAGTTCTAGGTCTTGGAGGGGATGTTCACCGACGCTGCGAATGTCTTTGGCCACGGGCAGGCAGCCTTCACTTGCAAGTCATTGAGGGCCGTAGCATGAGTTTGGCATCCCTGCCGTGCGAATTGAGGGGAACATCCGGTTTTGTTGAATGTTTCATTCAAAGAGAACGGGATGGGAGATTTTGATGAACGCAGATCCCAATGACCCCCAAGCTGGCGCGAATACGCCAGCGGAAACGGCCGCCCACCCGGTTGAGGCCATGCCCGGCATGGAGGTGAAGGCCTCGCCGACAATGGCCGATGCGGATGCGGAGGCGTTCGTGGCCGAAGCTGTTCAGGAACTTGCCAATTGTTCGATCCCGTTCCTCTTAGCCGGCACCTTTGCGATGAGCGCCTATACCGGTATTACCCGGCAGACGAAGGATCTTGATATCTTCTGCAAGGCTGGAGACTACGCCCGAATCCTCGCTCACTTCAGGGACAAGGGCTACACGATCGAGGTAGAGGACGACCGTTGGCTAGGCAAGGTCCGGAAGGGCCGACACTTCTTCGACGTCATCTTCGCAGCTTCAAACGGCACGATGCCTATCAGCGATTCATGGTTTGAGAACGCGCGTCAGATTGAGATGAACGGGCACAAGATCCGGATCATAGCGCCTACGGAACTCATATGGTCCAAATGCTTCATTCAGGTCCGCCATCGCTACGACGGCGGCGACGTGGTTCACATGATCCTGCGCGCCAGCGATGAAATTGATTGGCATCGGCTTCTCAGTCACATGGAAGTCCACTGGGAGGTTCTCCTTATCCATTTGCTGAACTTTCGCTGGGTTTATCCAACCGAGCGCGACAAGGTTCCTGAATGGTTGCTGGAAGAGTTACTCGACCGATTGAGTGCACAGCGCAAGATGCCACTGCCGCAAATGAAGGTTTGTCGGGGCAGGATGTATAGCCGGGTCGACTTCGAAATCGATGTCAAAGAATGGGGATTTGCTGACGTGGGTGGAGAAGGGGAATTGCGGGATATGAAAGACGAGACAGCACAAGGAGATGCGGTGTGACGGAAATGAGCCAAGCCGATAGAACCTTGACCTCTGCCAAGGTTCGCATAGCCGCGATGGGTGACCTGCATGTGAAAGAGCAGGACTCCCCGTCTTATAAGGAGTTGTTCAGCGAGGTCTCTCAGGAGGCCGACATACTCGTCTTGACCGGAGATCTTACGGATCTCGGCAAACCGCGCGAGGCTGAGCTTCTTGTTGCCGATCTGCGATCCTGCTCCATTCCGGTGGTCGGCGTTTTGGGAAATCACGACTATGAATGTGGCCATGTGGAGGAAGTCAGGGCGATCATCAAAAGCTCGGGGATGCATCTTCTCGAAGGACAAGCGGTGGACCTAAATGGCGTCGGCTTCGCCGGGGTCAAAGGCTTTGCAGGGGGGTTTGGTCGGTTCATGCTAAGCTCTTTCGGCGAGCCCGCAATCAAAGCCATGGTGGCCGAAAGCGTTGAAGAGTCGATGCGGCTCGAAAACGCCCTTCGCCAGATCCGATCGGAGCGGGCGATGGTCGTGCTTCACTATGCTCCCATCGTTGAAACAGTGGAGGGCGAGCCAATTGAGATTTATCCCTTTCTCGGATCGTCCCGCCTTGCTGAGACCATCGACCGATTTCCCGTCTCTGCAGTCGTTCACGGTCACGCCCATCGCGGAAAGTACTCTGGTAAAACCCCAGGAGGCGCGCCAGTTTACAATGTCGCATCTCACGTCGAAAAACCGACCGGAAAAGCTTATGCGCTCCTCGATTTGTAGGGCCGTCAGCGGACGTGAGCGGTAAGCAGCCGCATGCGGCCCAACAGCGGCTTTGCAGAAAACGAACTTATGGATGAGACGGTGTTTGAGAACTTTTCGCTTGAGATGATCACCGTGTCGAATGGGACCTTGCGTGTGCGTCACGGGGGTTCTGGTCCGCCCCTAGTGCTGCTCCACGGACATCCACGCACACACATGACCTGGTGGCAGGTCGCAAACAAGCTTTCTTCGAAATTCACTATTGTTTGCCCGGATCTACCAGGTTTTGGCCAATCGTACTTGCCAAGGGACACGCCAGATCATGCCGGATCCTCGAAGCGCACCAAAGCGAGCGATTGCATGGAACTCATGGAATATCTCGGCCACCACCGCTTTGCCGTAGCTGGCCATGACCGCGGCAGCTATGTAGCCTTTCGTGCCGCCATGGACTTTCCCGATCGTGTCGAACGGCTGATTGTGATGGACGGCGTTCCTATTCTCGAAGCGTTGGAGCGCGCCAACGAGAAATTTGCCCGTCTCTGGTGGCATTGGTTCTTCTTCGGCACTTCGCATCGACCTGAACGCGCGATTGGTGCCGACCCTGACGCTTGGTACGGTGGCTCGGCGCAGTTCATGGGCAAGGAGGCTTTCAATGACTATCTGGTCGCAACGCGAAACCCGCAAGTAATTCATACGATGATCGAAGATTACCGAGCAGGCCTTGGTGTCGACAAGGCTCATGATCTTGCTGACCGGGAAGCCGGAAAGACGGTCATGTGTCCGACATGTCTTTTGTGGTCGAAGCGCGATGACCTGGAAGAATTGTATGGTGATCCACTTTCGATCTGGCGACCTTGGGCACCAGGTATCGTTGGTCGCAGTATCGACAGCGGCCATCACATGGCTGAGGAAGCTCCACACGAAGTTGCCGCGGCGATCATCGCCTTCCAGCATGGATCAACGCCATGAGCTCCCTGACCTGACGAGGCAAACACTCCCGTTGACATTGAGGCGTGAGACTTCCATCGCCCAGCCTTCGGTCATGCTGGGCTTCGACACGAACGCTTTTCTGCCAGGCACATCGGCTTCCTCAAGTGCTGACTTGCGTAGCAGCAACACTTCTGTCTACCGCAGAATCGCCATGCTGAAAAAAACAAAAAATATCAAAATGGGAACCAGTCCTTTTGCCCGAGGTTAGGGCGGCACGTCACGTTGAATACAACGGTTTACCGGAGGAACAGGACACGGGTAATCAGCAGCAAGGTGGCCAGGCCAGGGTGGCCACAGAGTGGTAGCCAGGGCGGCCAAGCCGGTCATCACGGCGGCGGTCAAGCGTACAGCAGCCTGGCAAGCGGGGAGTGGCCAACGCTATCGCATCTTCCACCGTGGCCTGATTTACTGAGGGGTCTTTCTCAGCTGACGCGTTCGGTAATCACCCAGTGCCAATGCAGCATTACCGCAGAACGAGGTGTGATGGCAAAACAGGTTTCGCAAACAAATCTGAACTTTGGAATATCGATAGAAACCGAACCCATGGAAGCGCGTTCAGCGGATCAACTCCCATCAGGAGAGGGTTGGCAGTATGAGCCGAAGTGGGACGGTTTCCGATGCCTCGCTTTCAAGAAGGGTCGTGAAGTAGACTTGCGGGCAAAGTCAGGCAAGGGGCTCGCCCGCTATTTCCCGGAGTTGGTGGCATTCCTCGCTGCGCTGCCAGCTGATCAGTTCGTGATCGATGGTGAGCTTGTCATCGCGATCGACGGGGAACTTTCTTTTAACGCCTTGCAAATGCGACTCCATCCGGCGGAAAGCCGCATCAGGACATTATCGATCAAGACACCAGCAAGGCTAGTCGCCTTCGACATGCTGGTAGACACAAACGGTATGTCTCTCCTCGCCGAGAGCTTAGGATACCGCCGAGCCAGGTTGGAAGCACTGGCGAAAACCGTAGCGGACGGAGAACATCTCTTGCTGTCGCCGTCCACCAACGACGTCGCTGAAGCCCGCCGCTGGTTGTCCGACGCAGGAGGCGACACAGACGGCGTGATATGCAAGCGCATCGATGCCCCCTATCTGCCTGGTGATAGGACAATGACGAAGGTTAAGCGGCTTCGAACGGCCGACTGCGTTGTCGGCGGTTTTCGATATGACGGCAACGGCAAGCTGGTCGGATCCTTGTTGCTCGGGCTCTACAATGACATTGGTGAACTCGACCATGTCGGCTACACCTCCACGATAAGGAACGACGAAAAACCAGAGCTCACAGCAAAGCTTGAGGCCTTGCGCGAGGCACCTGGCTTTACAGGCAAGGCTCCGGGAGGTCCGAGCCGTTGGGCTACAAAGCGCACTTCGCAGTGGCAGCCCCTTAAACCTACTCTGGTGGTCGAGGTCAAATTCGATCAGATTACGGGACGCAGATTTAGGCACGGGACAAAGCTCCTTAGATGGCGCCCGGATAAGAAGCCATCCCAGTGTGATTTTAGGCAGATCGAACCGGCTGCGGTCATTAGCGCCCAGGCAACAATGCCCGCAGGCGTCCAGACCGCCACGAAGCCGTCGAGCCGTAGAGCGCGACGGAGCTGATTATCTTCAGCCAAACTGCTCTCGACTTACCAGGGCGAAGCCTGGAACTTGTTTTCGATTTCGCGGTTTGCACACCATCGAGATCAATCAGGATCACGATCAAGGGAGTAATGAGAAATGGCAGCAACAAGCAAACCAGGTGCAAAGTCGGCGGGCAGCAAGGACGCTGCCACGAAAAAGAGCACGTCCTCGGGCAAACAAGGTGGAAGTCACGAGCAGAAGGCGAAAGCCGGCCAGCAGAGCCACAAGAACACAAAATAAGCGAACAAGAGCCCGTCCTGAATACGGGCTCTTGTTCACAACGAGCTTCCTCGACCGAGATAACCTAGGCTCGCGCGGTGCCTCCGCCGAACGCCTCCACCTCCGACCCCAAGCCAGATTGCCGCCTCTCGCCTGACCAACCCACGGGCATGGTCAAGAGCCGCGCCGTGGGGCTCTTGGTTGGTTGGTGTAGCCCGTTCACCGTGGCGGAGCGTCAGCGCTAACGGTCCGTCTTTACTTGTTCAACTTCTTCCATGACGCGATCCCTGGCGACATTATGAACGTCCGAGGCGACGTGGACAGCGGTCTCGTAGACATCAGATGCTATCTCCTTGCCTTCTTCGACAAGTTCGGAGGTTTGCGCGGCGATATTGGTCTTCACAGCATCTGCCGCCTCTCCGAGCACTTCGTCTTCCATGTCAGTATGCGGCAGCGAAGCACCGATGGCGGCTCCGACGGCAAACGCCAGTGCCCCACCAACAAGCGGCTGGTCGCGGAAATGCGTCAGGATAGCATCATTAAGACGATGGGACTGGTCTTTGAGAGTTGATCCTGCCGCAGATGACGAACCGACCACGGCGCTAGCCGCGTCCGTGGCTCTTCGAGCAACATCACCAGCCGTGTCCTTGACCTTGTTCCAACTCGCAGACGCCCAACCAGTAGAGGCATCGAGCACCGCACCGGCCTCATCGGTAATATTCGAGATCTGCTTGCCAGTGGCATCTGCAAACCCCCGATAGGCCTTTCCGCTTGCGTCAAGAAAGTTGCCGGCACGGCGACCCGCGCTGTCGGTCAGAGCTCGGAAACGCTGTCCAGCGTCGTCGGTGAAATGGCTGTAGCGTTCCTCGCCAACAATTTCCGGCGGACCAACGCGCCGCACGGATCCATAGGCGGTATATAGCGGATAAGGTTCTTCGAACGGTACTGCATCTCCCTCCGGGGCTGACCCTTGCTTGGCCATCAACCAGGCGAGGCTCACCCCCATCAAGGCCACGGGCAAGGGGTTTGCTTTCAACGCGTTGCCGAGGTTGCTGAGATACTCGGCCCCGCCGCTGCCCTTGGCATAGGCAATCACTTCATCGACGAGCTGCCCGGGGGACATACGCTCCTGGATCGCACCTATACGTGCTTCGATCCGTTGACGGTCGGCGTCAATTTCCTGCTGAATGTCGGCCGAGGATTTTTCTGACGATTGGTCCATCACATTTTCTCCTTGACGACATCGACATCGCGGCGAAGCGATGCGGTCGTGCGGTCAAGCTTGAAATTGGAGCCCCGCAATGTTGCGAGACCTTTGGAAATGAGCGCCCAAGCAATCAGGCCAACCACCAGGCCGACGACCAGGGCGGACGTCGCATTGGCGGTGACCTCGTTCATTCCGTTGCTGACGAGAGACGCAGCAAGACCGCTCACCAGTGCACTCAGCAACACTCCAACCGCGCCGATCGCAAAAATCAGCCCAATCATGAGGACTTCGACGCCGCCGAGGGCTTTTGCCACCTTTTCGGAGGCCTCGGTCTTTGCAAGATCTATCTCCTTCCTCAAGAGGCCCGAGACATCTGAAACAAGGCCGCCAACAAGTTCGGAAAGGGGCATCTGATCGGTCGTTTTAGCCATTGTCACGCCCTCCTACTTGGGAGCCCGCCCCAAGGGACTGAAAGTCACCGGCAGCCGATTTGCTGGCTGCAGCATGAGAAGCGCGTCGTGCAGACGCCGCCAGGAACCTGCTCGCAGCGACCCCGGCCAGTGCAGCCAACCCCAGGAATGCGACCGGCTGCTTGCGGCCAAAGTCTTCCGCCATTCCGGCTATTTCACCGAGGTCTCGGCCTTCCATATTTCGTGCAACCGCTGCGACACTCGCGCCGATCTGCTTTGCGTACCGGCCTACTTCCGGCTGGTCACCCCTTTCGAGCTCCGCACCCACCTTCTTTAGAGCAGTCGCGATCCCCGCCGTTTGACGCGCCGCGAACGTCGTTTTTTCTGCCAGGGTGTCTTGCACCCTTTCCATCGCAGTGTTCGCGCTGTCCTTAACGGCATCCGTCGCAGCGCTTAAATCGTCGCTGACCCTCGCTTTTAAGTCGCTGAGACTGGCGGGTTTTGCTGCATCTGTGGTGCTTTCGGCGAACCCGGGTTCGGCTGGGGGCATAACGTCCCCCTGTTTGATCTGGTTGGTTGGGTCTGGCATGGCTTCCTCACGAGGTTTCAGGCAGCGACTGCTGCACTTTGCGCTCCAACCACAAGGCAATGCCTTTGTTCCGCCACCTCGACGGCAACCGCTTGGAATAGGATTGTTCTGGTTCGGAGTGTCGCAACCATTCCTGGAGCAGGTAACTGGCCGCCACCAACGAGCGGCAATACCCATCCCGTGAAGGGACCATAACGCATATCTAGCCGTCATCGTCTACCTGCTCGCTGGACAAAGTCTTGCCCCTTGCACACTTGCCCCCATGGCCCCGGGTGCGCTGCAGCAAAGCCTCAAGGAATGTCATCCTCAATGGCGCAGGATAAGGAGCCTGCCCCAATCATCTGCCGCCGGACCGGTTTTGCAGGTCGCCTAACAATAGCTCTCCTCGCAAGAACCAAACACTCGGCCAGCCAGGAACTTTCATCGCCTGAGGGGCTTTATCTAGCTAAGGCAAGTCTCCCCGGAAGGTCCATTTAATGTCAGTCGAGGGCGTCATGGCGAGTGAGAAATTATCCAGCTACCGACGGAAACGCGATTTCGGAAAGACCCGTGAACCAAGCGGTCAAGCGGAGGTAAAGCCCTCTAATCGCCGGCGCTTTGTCATTCAGAAGCATGACGCCACGCGTCTGCATTACGACCTCCGCCTCGAGCTTGATGGCGTATTCAAATCATGGGCCGTGACGAAGGGGCCGTCGCTCGATCCGCACGATAAACGCCTGGCCGTAGAGGTCGAGGATCATCCCCTCGACTACGGAGATTTTGAAGGCACCATCCCCAAGGGTCAATACGGCGGCGGAACGGTGATGCTGTGGGATCGCGGCTACTGGGAACCGGAGGGGGAAGAGGCTCCGGACGAGGCCTTAGCCAACGGTGACTTGAAGTTCACGTTGGAAGGTGAACGTCTGCAAGGCAGCTTCGTGCTCGTGCGCATGCGCAACGATCGCAATGGCAGCAAACGCACCAACTGGCTGTTGATCAAACATCGCGACGAATATTCCGTGGAGAAGAACGGTGCAATTGTCTTGGAGAAGAATAACCGGTCGGTTGCCTCAGGCCGCACTATGGAAGCGATCGCGTCGGGAAAGGGACGACAGCCTAGGCCCTTCATGTCGAAAGAGGGGGGATTGGAGGCCGACGCTGTTTGGGACAGCAAGAACGGATTAGCCGCGAAACAGCAAAAGGCCGGTCGTAGGACGAGCAAGAAGCCAGCAAGCAGCACACGCGGACCCGCACCAGATTTCATCCCGCCGCAGCTCTGCGAAACATTGGCACGTCCGCCCTCGACTGAAGGCTGGGTTCACGAAATCAAATTCGATGGCTACCGTATCCAAATGAGGGTCAAAAACGGCGACGTCACGCTGAAGACCCGGAAGGGCCTGGATTGGACCGCAAAATATCCAGCCATTGCCAAGGCGGGAGCCTCTCTTCCCGACAGTATTCTTGACGGTGAGGTCTGCGCGATCGATGAAAATGGGGCGCCCGATTTCGCAGCTCTCCAGGCAGCCCTGTCAGAGGGGAAGACTGATGACCTGGTCTACTTCGCCTTTGATCTCCTGTTTGCCGAAGGCGAAGACCTGCGGGAAAAGCCACTTACAAACCGCAAGGAACGACTAGCTGCGATGCTGTCGAAAGCTGGCGATGATCCGCGCGTTCGTTTTGTTGAGCATTTTGAAACGGGCGGAGATGCGGTCTTGAAGTCGGCCTGCCGACTTTCACTTGAAGGCATTGTTTCTAAACGGGCGGACGCGCCCTATCAATCGGGCCGAACCGATACCTGGGCGAAATCAAAATGCCGTGCGGGACATGAGGTAGTGATCGGCGCCTATTCAACAACCAGCGGCAAATTCCGCTCCTTACTTGTCGGCGTTAATCGCGGTGACCATTTCGTTTACGTCGGGCGGGTTGGCACGGGTTACAGTGCCAAGACAGTTAAGAGCATCTTGCCCAAGCTGCAGGCGCTTGAGGCGGCGAAATCTCCGTTCACCGGCATAGGGGCGCCCAAGAAGAAACCCGGTGTCGTGTGGCTCAAGCCCGAGCTTGTCGCCGAGATCGAGTTCGCCGGCTGGACGGGAGACGGGCAGGTGCGCCAAGCGGCGTTCAAGGGTCTTCGCGAAGATAAACCGGCCCGAGAGGTCGAAGCGGAAGTGCCCGCCTCCCCGAAGAAGGCGAAGGTTGCGGATCCCGAAACACCAGCAGTATTGCCGACACCTCCTCGCAAGAAAAGCAAAGCCGAAGTGATGGGGGTGCTGATTTCCAACCCTGATAAGCCGCTATGGCCGGATAGTGGTGATGGCGAGCCAGTGACGAAGGTCGATCTTGCCCATTATCATGAGGCTGTGGGCTCTTGGCTTATCGAGCACATCAGAGGACGCCCCTGTTCGATCATCCGAGCGCCCGATGGGATTAATGGTCAACAATTTTTCCAACGGCACGCTTTGCCTGGTACCTCGAACTTGCTCGAGCTCGTCACGGTCTTCGGTGACAAGAAGCCATATCTCCAGATCGATCGGGTCGAAGGCCTTGCCGCCATCGCTCAGATAGGCGGCATAGAGCTGCATCCTTGGAACTGCGAACCCGGTGAACCCGAGGTGCCCGGACGCCTTGTGTTCGACCTCGATCCCGGCCCCGGAGTGGCGTTTGATCGCGTCATCGAAGCGTCGCGAGAAATCCGCGACCGCCTGGAAGCACTCGGTCTTGTCAGTTTTTGTAAGACAACCGGAGGGAAGGGACTGCACGTCGTCACCCCCCTCGCAGCAGCCAAAGGCAAAGCCCTGAACTGGTCTGTGGCCAAGCAGTTCGCCCACGATGTCTGCGAGGAAATGGCGCGCGACAATCCAGATCATTATCTGATCAAAATGGCAAAGAACCAGCGGGAGGGACGCATCTTTCTCGACTATCTGCGAAACGACCGAATGTCGACAGCAGTTGCGCCGTTGTCGCCCAGGGCCCGTGACGGGGCAACCGTCTCGATGCCCCTGAATTGGAACCAGGTAAGAAAGGGCCTTGACCCGACACGCTACACCATCCGCAGCGTGCCAGACCTATTGGCAAAGAGCACCGCCTGGCAGGACTATTGCAACAGTCAGCGCTCGCTCGCAACGGCGATCGAACGGTTGGGCGGTACGGCTGGGTAAGCGTAGCGTGGGATGGGCAGAATCTCACAAGATCTTGGACCGCTGAACAAGAGCTGGTCTCCCAAGGGGCCATCCTTGGAGCCAATACGCTCGTCGAACACTCGCTTTCAACGAGTGCCTTCGCGCTGGAACGTCCCGATAACCTGACCCTTGGCGAGTACGTGTCCGTTCATGGCTGTAATCAGGGCGTCTCTTGTCATCCCAGGATCGAGCCCCAGCGTCTCCACGTCCAGCGCGAAAATTTGGAAGTGATAGTTATGAGCAGGATCACCGACCGGCGGTTTCGGACCGATATAGCCGAGCGATCCAGCCGAATTCATGCCTTGCTTTGCATCTTTTGGGTGCGAGAGGACCGGATCATTCGGCAGGCCCTCCCTCAAGTGATTGAGATTGCCTGGCAGGTCATAGGCTAACCAGTGAACGAATGGCTTCGGCGTTGCAGCATCGGGATCATCAACGATAATGACGAAGGATCTCGTTGCCTCGGGCGCGCCGCGCCAGCCCAGCGTCGGCGAAGCATTTTCACCCTCTGCGGCATAAGACAGCGGGATCGGTTTCTTGTCAGCGAAAATTGCGTTGAGTTCTATTGGAGCGGGGGACTTCGCCACAAGCAGCTCGATCGCGATTTTCGATGGAGGAAGTTCGCGGTAAGTATTGGGGGTGTTCATTAAGCTTGACTGCGAGCCGTTGACTTCGCCCGAGTATGAGACCCGGTATACCAAGCCATTCGAATCATCGGCGACGAACAAGGAACCATCCTTGCCGACCGCAATGCCGGCCAATCGTCCGAGGTAACCGTATCTGCCGTTCTCCTGGCGTAGCAAAAAACCCTGGAGAAACTTTTCGAAAGCTTTCGGCTGGCCATCCTCAAAGTTGATGCGAACGACCTCATAGCCGCTGGGAGGACGGCGGTTCCATGATCCGCGCATTGCCACAAAGGCGTCTCCCCGAAAATCCGACGGAAACATAGTGCCCTGATAGAAGGCCATCTGCATCGGCGCGCTGTGCGCAGTGTAGCCGAGCACCGGCTCAGTCGATAGCGCGGCCCACTTTGACAGGGTTATGCCTTCCGCAGGATTGATATGAGGGTTGAATTCGCCGGCGCCGAATATGTATGGCCAGCCATAGCGCTTGCCCTGCTCAAGGTGGTTGAGTTCTTCGATCTGGACCTCATCACCCAACCAGTCGATACCGTGATCAAACCCATAAAGGGCCCCCGTGCTCGGCTCCCAATCGAACCCGATCGTGTTGCGCAGTCCGCTGGCAAATATCGATCTCGAGATTCCATCCTTGGACGCCCTCAATATGGTGGCGTTTTCAGCATTACTCTCCTGACATTCGTTGCAGGTACTGCCAACGGAAATGTAAAGCATGCCGTCGGGCCCGAGACCCAACGTTCGGTTCGCATGTTGGCCGGCATCGGGAAGATCGTTGATGATACGCGTCAGAGGCCCGAAAGTGCCATCCTCTTTGACCGGAGCAGTGTAGACGTCATTGACGGTGATCAGAAATACGTCGTTTTCATCGAAAGCAATACCGTGCATGCCGGGTCGGCTGGCAACCGTCCGTACCGTTTCCGCTTTGCCGTCGCCATTGTCGTCTTTCAACATGATTACGTCCCCAACGGACCGACGAGTTGCATAAAGAACTCCTGACTTGGAGACTGCAAGCATACGGGGGTTCACCAGGTTCCTCGCAAATACTTCAACCGTGAAGCCTTCCGGCGCCTTGATTAAAGCTGTGAGCTTCTTGTCGTCCGGCACGGCGAGTTTCTCCGGCTCCAATACGGAGCTTTCGATTGTGACATCCGAGAACTCTCCTGCCGTGCCTTTCATCTGCGCCGAGGCAGTCGCTGACGGGGTGAGGGCGGTAGTGAGAAAGAGCATCTTACTGAGGTGAGTTGCCAATGGGGAACGCATCAACATCCTCCTGCTGTCCTGGACAAACAACCAAGGGACCGCCTTGTTCCGCAAAGTTCGCCTATCTCTCAAAGACTGTAGGCTCTATCATAACCAGTTGCATCTGCCGCAGGGCGCAGAGCCGTTTCTCACACGTTGATGATAAGTGCTCTCACGACCCGACTGCGAGGCGAACTGGGAGCGCCGAACGGTCCACCGGGGGCTGGCGCGGTGAGGGAGTTGGACCGTCCGGCTTCTTGCGAACACCCAACATCTGCTGCGGGTGTATGTTCCGCCTCAAAAGACTTTTTGTTCGAGTTTCATCCGACCTCCCCAGGAGATACAAGGAGAAAGGCCGCGCTCCTCTTTCCAATGAATTATCGTTGCAAGCTCCACCAAATCACTCCGCCCGAAGCAGGCGTATGCGTCGTGTTTCGCCGTGCTCTCCAATAGGTGTCCGGCAGGAATAGCGGCTAGTGAATTCGCCCTTAGGCCGGTCTTCAATTCTTCAATCGCAAAATACGCGTAGAACGAACGACGGCCGCGATTGCTCACCTCGCGCCACGCGAACTCGCCCACGTACCAATCGAAGCACTTCAACGAAAACCGATGGTGGATGCCGACGTAGGCCCGTTGCACCCGCGAAAAGAAGCTCTCGACCTGATTGGTGTTTGTTGCCTCGTCGGCCTGATAGGCCTTGGTTGACGCGCTGCAGCTCGTTCAGGCCAACCAGGTCGTTAAAGCTGCCATGCTCGTCCGCAAATTCCGTTGCCCCCGCGAAACGTGATCTCAAACGGCCTCCAAGGCTGCGTTGCCGTCTTGGTCGCGGATGATCCGGATGAACATCTGCCCTCCCGGCCCGCGTTGGCGATCGCAAGAGCGCACAGACGCTTCATGTTCTGGTATTTCTTGCGGCGGCGGTTGATGCGTTCCTCGACGACCGTTTGCTGTCGATCCGGTGCGACCCGGTTGGCCACAGTTGGCCCAACCCCATGCCGCACTTAACCCATCCCTTGTCCATTTGCCCGCATCAGCGCCATGATCATTGGACCGAGCGAAAACCTTCCGCTGCGAGCCTTGGCGGTCAGGTCCCGAAGGTAGCCGCCGGCGGAAGTGATGTGACCGGCTCTCTCGAGAATGCAGGCGAGGGTCGTTGCGGCATTCTCCGGCCCCATCGCCTCGCAAGCTTCCTGATAGGCAGACGGACTAACACCGAGCATCGAGCGCACGGTCACCGCCGCCACCATCAAATCGCGCCAACTGGATATTGTTCCATAGGGTCCGTAGGGAACAATCTCGGGGCATGCTTTCAGCACAACCTGAATCGGGAAGATGGCCATCTCCCGGTTTTCATGGGGGTTGGTTGGCTCGGATTTCGCCTTTGGCTCCTTTCTAGAGCCAAGTTCAAGTTCAGATAGTGAGTGGGGGTTTGAATTATGTAAGTGCCGATCAATATGATCGGCATTGCCGCTCATATCCTTCGATTTAAACTTCAATTCCAGCCGGCTGGTGACCTCTTCTCGCAGCATCTCGAATTCCTCAAGCGCGTCCTCCGCCTGCTGCCTGGTCGGGCGTGGAATAAGCGTCTGGGTCATAATTCGCAATCGCTCTTGGACCGCGAACCAGTCTCCTGGCGCGCCCTCTTCCAGCGCGACTACTATGAGCTTCGAAACGTCACGGCGGCAGATGGTCAATCGCTCGCGCAACCGCCGCAGTTCTTGCCTTTCCTTTGCTACTGATATGGCAATCGCTGTGATCTCTTCGGCACGCACGAGAAGCGGCGCGACAGAAAAGCCAAACGCTTCGCTGATGCCACCCGACTGGTCCTTGCGTGCGTAGCGCTTTCCGTTGGCACTATCCTTTCGAACCAAGACGCCCGCGTTGATCAAGGCAGCGAGATGTCGGCGCAAAGTCGCTTCGGCCATCCCATGCGCCCGACGAGCAAGCTGCGAATTGGACGGAAAGACTACAAGCCCGTTTTCTTCGCTGATCTCGTCGTGTGGGTAGAAAGTCAACAAAGCATTCAGCACCAGCAGCGAACGCTCGCTGAGGCCAAAATGCAACCTTGCATCGCATAATGACTGGAACAGTTTCCACTTTCCGGCCGTTTGTCCCGGTTCAATTTGTCGGGAAAGTACTTGGGTGGCCAACATGCCAAGCGTCATCGCTCGCCGCCCGAAGGGCGTCGTTACAGCATCTCTCTCCATCGTCCATTTCACCTTGCTAAAGGCAAAAGAATGCCGCTCACCGGAACGTGCCGATGCTGCACTTGATGCAACTTAATGTGGAGAGTTCTTTCTCTTTCTCGCTACAGATCGAGAAGGGCTCCACAACGGAAACGTCTGGCGGTCTTTATTCCTCTGCGTTCCGACTCCTGTTTCATCTTCTCCGCACAAATCCGGCCAACGCCAGTCTTAAGCGAAGCACTTTGCCACATCGAACCGGCCGCGAGGTCGACTTTTCCGCCCGCAGTGCAGCCAATGGGCTCCAATTGCCGATCACACACCGATTCTGTTGGCGTCAGCAAGGCCCGCGCAACTGGCAATTCGGGCTTGCCTTGTCGGATTCACGATTCTTTTGGCATCGAACGGACTTCCGGCTCGCAAATTCCAGCAGTTCAAAGAGGTGACAGAGGAGCGAGGCGAGAAACGAGAGCCGGTTCGAACCTAGATCTACTATTCGCAATCGCGGTGGAAAGGGGAGGATAGGGAGGCCTTTTATGTCAAAGGCGCTGATCCCAACGCATGCCGGCACACGCGGTACCGTCTTTCTATTTTTCTGGTAAAGCGCAAGAAGTCGCCTATCTCAGTGTAGGCTTGGAAATTCTAGCGCTGGTGCCAGCTCTTCGGCGGCCAGTTCACTTACGGCTACGAGTACCTCTCCGGCCGCGTAACCTGATCTGATTGCTCGCTCGATAAGCTCGTGAAGTTCGATCTCCACCATGTCCCTGCAATCGGCCAAGCGCTCCGCGTCGATGATAAGTCTATCCACGGTTTGCATAACCGCTCCTTTTCTCGATCTTGCGACCTCGCCTAGCCAGGTCGTGGGAAAGGGCCCATGCCCAGTGCTAATCAAACGTCTGCTTGTCACGGAAGTTCCGAGAACGAAACACCGCTGGAGATAAGCCGCCGCTTCACGACGCAGGGGGGAAAGGATCCCATCCCCTACCAGATCATGATCGCTGATTTGGTCGGTACGCCAGGATAGGCCGCAATCCCCCGCGGCATCAAAGTGCATGGGTACCAATTACCGGCGGAAGGGCGCAAAGAAAAACCGATATTGACGCACAACCGTCCAGAAATCCTGCTGTTTAGGTCGAGATATACAAGCGAAGCGCATATCCAAGCGCTCATCTCCCGGCACCAACAAAGCGGCACGCATAACCGTCGCCTCCGCCCTTTCAGTCGCGCGGAACCGACGAGTGTACTGATAGTCAGTTTGAGCGCCGGGGAGTTGCTCGGCCTCCGGATAAATCTTGGCAAATGCGGGACGCGACAGTTTCAAGCTTCGCATCCCGCGTCTGTCGGGAGGCTCAGCGAACGTAGATGATCAATGCGCCGTCCGCGGCCTGTTCGGCGCCTGCGATGTTTTCCATCTCGATTTTTTGCGATTTCAGCTGCTCGGCAAGGGCCTTATTGCCTTCGACCGCCGTCAGCAACGCTTTGCGTTGTTCGGGAGTCGCTTTTTCCACCCACATGCGCGTCTGGTTCGCTTCCGCCAGCGTGCTGACCTGAACAACGCTAACCTTGTCGCCCTTGAAGTCAGTCACCGTTTTCTCGATGTTGGCCGGCCAGTTCATTTCGGCACCCTGGGCATAAGCAATTTCGCTGATGCTTAAGACGGAGAGGGCAACAATCGCGGATAAAGTCGCAATGCGGTTCATTATATGCTCCTTCCTTGGGGGTTTGCCTGGCCGGTTGGCCAAGCGCGTGGTGCAAAAGGGTAAACAAGGCTCAAGATCCACAGCTCGGCGGACAACCGGGCTGGGTCGGGTTATATTCTAAGACGTTTTTCGCCCGAGCCCTGCAACCCTAACATGATAGTTGCTCGGCGGATAGTGCCCCGATACGGCCGGGAGGACGTAGACGTGAACAGCAAAACCGAAACAGCAACTCTCACATTTGTATGCCAAACATCACTGCCGCATCCTCACGCGGCGAGCTTGCGCGCCATCCGTCGACGCTTTTTCGCTTGGCCGACCGACAGCGTCGTGCCGACGTTTTCGACCTAGCAACTCAATTTACTTATTCATGCCCTCGACCATTTCAAGGTGATGCTGGAGCGCTGGTCTGGTCTTTTCAGCCCAAGCTTTCAGTTCGGGATTGTCACCCTCGCTCCCGTATCGGGCAAAAAGATCCACCGCATCCTCATGCGCGTCTTCCTGCTGGGAGAGGTATTCCTTGGTGAAGTCAGCGCCCTGCATGGATTTTAGTTCATTGATCGCTTCCACTTGATCGTCTGTCATCGCGGTTGGAAGCTCCGCCTTCACCTTACTGGACGTGAGCATTTGCTTAAGTTCAGACGACGTCTTGGTATGATCTGCAACCATCTGCTCCGCGAAGTTCTTGATCGCTTGATCGCCCCGCTCCACGGCAAGCTTGCTCGATTCAATTTCATACATGTCACTTGTGGCTGCCTCCTTGACAAAATCCTCTGTTTTAGGCGGCACGCCAAGCGCCGTATTAATACCCGATTTCTCAGCCGCGGACTGCGCCATGGCGGAGCCCCCCAAAAGCAGTGTCGCGGTAGCAAGGGCAATGTATTTCATCGTAAGCTCCTTTGTATCGTCTCTCAATCCATACGTGCGGCTCCAACCCTTTGAGCCCAATTGTGTTCCGAGTCTTCAGCCGGTTTTTGTTTGGCGATGTCTCCGAAGATCAACCGTGGCGCTCCGAGGCGTAGATGAGTGCTGCCGCAGATTCGGCTTCAAAGTCACCCGGTTAGGTCCCGGCTCACGACATGCTGGGGCCGCTCGGCAAAGGGTTCAGCCACCAAGGTCGCCTGGTTGCGGATCTAGTGCCCAGGTAGCTCTCGTTCAGATACTTGTTGCAGATCATCGTAGGCGCCTGCCGATCTGGCCCGGAGGAACGCAATCGCGATCATTCGATGACGCCGCGATCGCTGAAAACGCCTTACGATATAGCGCATCGAGGTGCAGTCGGTGCCATAGGGTGCGCCGTACTTTGCCGGGATCTCCAGTTCTGTTCCGAAATGCAGGCGGCGCTGCGCTGCGCAAGACGTCACGCCGGAAGATCAGCGGCTTCTGTGATGCGGCCATCCTTGAGGAGCTTGCACGGCTAGAGCGCGCCTCGCAATGCGTGACGCCGGGGGCTATAAGATCTCGCGGCGCCGCCATTCACGGTAAGGAGCCATGAGTTGACCTGGAAAACGTCTTTCGATTTCGGTTTCCACAAGCGCGATCGTTGCCAAGACGGCTTGGTCTGGTACCGATTGTCGCTCACTTTCCTTTTCCAGTTCGCCCATACGGGTAAACAGTTCATCATCCGTCATCGCTCGAAGCTGTTCGGAAAGCGCTACTACATCTCTATCGGCAGATTTCACGACTTCTCACCTGTTCAATTCAAGGGGAGGGGTACGCCTGTGCCTGGATTGTTTTTCCTTCCACGCCGGTCGTCATGGCGCTTTCACCTCTCCGGCCCGGTAGTTGGAGCCTTTCCATTCCAATTTTCTCTTTGTCTTAACGACATTCGTTTGTTCACCCGACTTCCCTTTTGCAGGGATGACGTTCATACCAGGAACTAACTGCTGATCCTGACAAAGGTTCCCAGCCGCGCGACCAGTCGCTTCTTCTCTTGATCGCACTACGACGGGAGCAGGCAAGACCACCGAACTTGCCTCGACGATGCGGCAGGTGGCAGCGCAGGCCCATCACGCAGCGTGCTGCAGCAGTGGAACGAAAACAGTGCCGGTTTGTTGGGTCTTGACTGACGGCAAGTGCATGTGATGCGACGGGCCGATACCACAACACCATGTCCCGACGGAGGTTTGAATCATGGTGGCCGTAATATTGTTAACCGTTGGGTCCCTTCCCATTCTTGCGGGTCTCTGGCTCCTGTGGTTTGGGCCGGCCTGGACGCCCGACCGACAAGTGCATTAGAGCCTGGATTATCCAGCGCCGTCTCGTTGCCGCGGATCCGCAAGAGCATGCGCCGCTATGAGGTTGGCGAGCCTCGAGCTTAGGCGAGATTATGCTGGTCAGCGTCTATGCCAAGCACCCTTCCAGGCAGAAAACACTCAGATCGGATGCCGCAGGAAGTTCGGTGCCAGCTAGCGGCCTTGGAACTTGCCTCAGAGTTCACGGTTAGGCTCCATCACTCTGCCTTCGAGTGATGCCGGCTAATGGAGGATGTCAGATGAGTCCGAGTGCGCACGAGGCTCTGATTAGCCGGCGTTTTCCCATTGGGGCCGAACCGATGCGGGGAGGTGTATCCTTTCGAGTGTGGGCGCCGGCGCGCAAGCGCATTTCGGTCGTCACAGATAATGGACATTACCCACTCCACGCTGAAGGGAATGGATATTTCTCTGGCCTCGTAGCTGATTTGGGCATCGGGACAAACTATCATTTGGACCTCGATAATGACGGGGTCCTGGAAGCCGACCCTGCTTCCAGGTTCCAGCCACTCGGACCGACGGGACCCTCGCAGGTCATCGAACCGTCAGATTTCATCTGGCGCGACCAGGCCTGGACAGGAGTGCCCCCGCAAGGCCAAGTGGTCTACGAGCTACACGTCGGCACGTTTACGCCAGAAGGGACCTGGACAGCAGCGCGACAACGGCTGCAACATCTGCGCGATCTCGGTGTAACAGTGATCGAGATGATGCCAGTGAACGAATTCCTGGGCAGCTTCGGCTGGGGCTATGATGGCGTTTTACTCTTCGCTCCTACGCGACTTTACGGCACGCCGGACGATCTGAGGTCGTTCGTGGACGCCGCGCACGCTGTCGGCATCGGTGTTATTCTTGATGTCGTCTACAATCACTTCGGGCCCGGGGATCGATTTGATCGATTCGCTGCATCGTATTTTAAGGGCGAACGCAACGAGTGGGGCAGATCGCTAAATCTGGACGGTGACGGTTGTGATGGAGTCAGGACCTATTTCATCTGCAATGCTGTCTACTGGATCGAGGAGTTTCACTTTGATGGGCTGAGGATTGATGCCACTCAGGCCCTTGAAGACAAAAGCGAGAGGCACATTGTGGGAGAGATCGCGAACGCCTGTCGACGGGCAGCGGGCGTGAAGAAGCTGTACCTGCTCGCCGAAAACGAACCTCAGGACGCGAACTTGGTCCGAGCAACGGAACGAGGGGGGCTTGGCATGGACGCCGTGTGGAATGATGATTTCCATCATTCGGCCAAGGTTGCGCTTACCGGACGGCGCGAGGCCTATCTCCATGACTACCGGGGCCATCCGCAGGAATTCGTGTCGGCAGCGAAATATGGTTACCTTTTCCAGGGCCAAAGATACAACTGGCAGAACAAGGACCGGGGCAAGCCAGCGCGCGATCTGCTTCCGGCGAATTTCGTGCACTTCCTCGACAATCATGATCAAATCGCGAACTCGGCGAGCGGAAAACGCATCCATCAGTTGACGAGCGGCGCACGCCTCAGGGCAATGACGGCGCTTCTTATTCTCGGGCCCCAAACGCCGATGTTGTTCCAAGGGCAAGAGTTTTCAGCGAGCACACCTTTCCTCTACTTCAGCGACGCTGCAAAGGACAACAGCTCTAGCGTACGAGATGGGAGACTTGCTTTCCTGTGGCAGTTCGCGAGTTTCAGGGACCAGCAAATCAGACGGAACATGCCCGATCCGTGTGATCGATCAACATTCGAGCGTTGCAAGCTTGCTTGGGAAGATGCCGAGCGCAATGGAGACATGCTCGCACTGCACACAGACCTGATCGCCTTACGGCGGTGCATACCGGTCGTTGGCGAAGGGGAGCCGCCGGCAGCGGTGGACGGAAGTGTTTTGAGCGATCGCTGCCTCTTATTGCGATACCTCACCGCGCAAGGCAAGGATGATCGCCTTCTGCTCATCAATCTCGGTCGTGATCTGGTGATTGCCAGCCTGGCCGATCCTTTATTCGCTCCTCCGGAGTTTCACCAGTGGACAATAGCCTGGTCTAGCGAAGATGTTCGATATGGAGGAGGCGGGCTACGGCCCGCCGATCTTGATCGACGCTGGGTGCTATCTGGCAACACAGCGCTGTTACTAACGCCCGAAGCGAGAGGGGCCCAACGGGTTCCGTCAGCAAAGGATGTTGCGGACTGGCAGGAGCATCTCATCGGCTGAGTGTTGGCCATCTTCCTTTGAAACAGCTCTATGTTCCGCGGCCCTGTCGCGACTCAAGTAAATCGGAGAGCCTGTCGTTGCCAGTGTCGGACCAGTTCGTGTTAGGAATTATCTCCAAGACGAGCCGCATTTCCAGCAGCAAAATACGGTCTTCGTTCATGACCTGCACGCTAATCATCGACACGGGATCTAGCGGCAGTCCATCGGCTGCCATTTCAGCAAGTGTTACCTTCGCCTCTGCGAGGGCGGCTTTTTCGTCAGGGAACTCGAAGCCACGATCATCGGCACTAAACCCCTCTTGATCGGTCGTCCTGAAGTAAAACAACGGCATGCCTAATCTCCGCCCGATAACGGCGTTGTTGGCGAGATGTCGCCAGGGTGGCTTGGTTGTAGCCTACCAAGATAACTTCATCGCGAGAGATAGGTTCCGAATGGTCCCGTTCGCGGAGGCCGAAGAGCCAGGCTGTGATCGATCTGCACACGAGGCCGGAACTTTTTGCTGCAAGTCAGGTTAGAGTATCCTCAACCAAGGAGGAACACATGGCTGAAGCAAATCTGGAGAAGCTTTTTCACGAGACTCTGAAGGATATCTACTACGCAGAACGTCAGATCTTGAAGGCGCTGCCGAAGATGGCCCGTGCCGCCCAGTCAAGTGACACCAAGGCCGCGTTCGAGAAGCATAAAGACGAGACGGAGGGGCATGTGGAACGGCTCCAGCAAGTCTTTGAACTCATCGGGAAACGTGCCCAGGGCAAGACCTGTGAGGCGGTCCAGGGTTTGATTGCTGAGGGAGAGGAGATCATCGAAGAGTTCAAAGGCTCACCGGCGATCGACGCTGGCCTCATCTCTGCTGCCCAGGCAGTTGAGCATTACGAAATTGCCCGATACGGCACGCTGAAAACCTGGGCCCAACAGTTGGGTCTTAAGGACGCAGTCGCCTTGCTCGACGCCACCCTTCAGGAGGAAGGTGCTACGGACAAGAAATTAACCCAGTTAGCGCTTAGTGCGGCAAATATGAAGGCAAAGGCAGCTTAAACCTGCAACAACGTGAGCCAGCCACCGCCGTGCCCCCGCGTATCACGGGGCGCAGTGGTGCTGGCTCATCGGCCAAGCTTGGGCTATGGGACACTTCTCCAAATGCAACCGAGCTCCGCGCTTGCGTCAAAAACCCGGACGGCTGGCGCGGCTAACAGAGAAACCTCAATCGACTGATGGGGGTCGGCGATTCTCCCAATGTTGCTCGGCTCCATCGATCGGAAGCAACCATGGTTCGCGGCGTTTGACCCAGAGTTCATAAGTGGGCAGATGTGAAGTTGGCGCATCGGCCAGCGTACCCAGTTTGATCTCGACTTCATTCCCCTCGCAGCTGAACATCCTGGAGCCACATCGAGGACAGAACCTTCGTCCTTCGTAGAGCACTGTATCACCAGCTGCGTCGAATACGCTTTGCGGCCAAACACCAAAAAAAGTGAACGCCGAGCCGCTTTCCTGTCGACAATCCTTGCAATGGCAAATCCCGACCCGCAACGGCGGCCCGCGGACTTCGTATTTGACCTGACCGCAACGACAGCTACCAAGCCGGTTGATCATCGACGCACTCCAGTCTCACCGAGGGCGCAAGGCTTGGCTCATGCATCCGTCATTCCTCCCCTCCAGATTCGAAAGCTCAGCCAAACACCGTGAGGTTGGACCGCTGCCGCGTTGGTTCGGTCGACGAGCTGGCCTTTCTCGCTTTTACACCAGCGATCTCCGAACAACGGCGTTCGATGTTCAATGTTCCCTTTCCCAAAACTTAGCTGACCATAGTTCGCGAGAGACCAATTGCGAGGCGGTTTCAGCCTGCTCGCGGTCGCCCCTCGACGTAATCCGCTGTTTGCAGGGTGGGCGTCACTACGTGAAAAATTAAAGGCACTAGGCTTGAGCGATTTTGGTGCAAGGCCGGCTCGCTACCCCGCACATTCTCAGGGAACGATCATACACAAATTGAGTTCGAAGGATGATGCGCCGGACGACCGCCGGCAAGCTCGGAGGGAGATTTGAACTTGGCTCGTAACTGGAAGCATCTCTGCATTGACATGCAACGGCTCTTCAATGAGGACACGCCGTGGAGAGTGGAATGGATGTCCAGGGTACTACCCAATGTCGCGGAGGTCTCCGCCAATTTTCCAGACCAGACCATTTTTACCCGTTTCATCCCACCGGAACGCGCGCAGGACGCACCGGGCATGTGGGCTCAATACTACGCAAAATGGTGGATGATGACAGGGGAGCATCTGCCCAGAGAATTGTTGGAGCTTCCAGCTTGCTTGGCCCGACTTGTTCCGCCGGCAAGGATCATCGACAAACGCATCTACTCACCTTGGCTCGAAGGCCAACTTCATCAATCACTGCAACAATGCGGGGTGGATACAGTGGTGCTGACGGGTGGGGAAACGGACGTTTGCGTCCTCGCGACTGTGCTCGGCGCCGTCGATCTCGGCTACCGGGTCCTTGTGCTCGAAGATGCCGTTTGTAGCGGCGCTGACCAGACGCATGATGCCGCGCTTCGCTTGTTAGGCGAACGGTTTTCGGCGCAGTTGACCCTCTGCACGACCGCCGATTTCCTTCACTCGAAAGGTGACGTTCGTGCGCTTACTCCGCCTTCGCGTTAAGGTGCTATTGGCACCTTCAATGCACAACACGGGCACGTTGGTTTTCGATGGGCCTACGTCTCAATGGTCGATCCGCGCTGCTGCAGAATCTTAGCAATGACCTGCGATGGCACGGGGCGAGATAACAGAAAACCCTGTAGGTCGTCGCATCCCAAGCGGCACAGCGCCTCTTGTTGCTCGATTGTTTCGATCCCTTCGGCGGTCGTCTTCAGCCCCTTGGCGTGCGCCAGACCTATGATTGCCTGAACAATTTCCTCGTTTCCCCCCGGTGTTCCGAAACCATTCACGAAAGAACGGTCAATCTTTATACGGTCGACTTCCAGACGCTGTAGGCGCCCGAATGAAGAAAAACCCGTGCCAAAATCATCAAGAGCGAAGCGAACGCCCGCCGCTCTAAGTGCGCGTATGTTCTTCTCGCACTGCCCGTCTTCATCGACAAGCGCTGTCTCGGTGATTTCGATTTCCAGTCTCTCCGGCTTGAATTTCAGTTCATCAAGAATGGCCAGCACATTGCGGGCATAGTTCGGGTTCCGCATCTCAAGCGCCGACGCGTTGACGGAAAGTCCGAGGCCCTCCCATGGCAAGGCGGCAGTGCAGGCCTCCTTAAGGACAAGGGAGCCAACCTTTTCAATAATCCCAATTTCCTCTGCAAGACCGATGAACATATCCGGCGGTATCAAACCTTTGAGAGGATGCCTCCACCTTAACAGGGCTTCGACGCCCGTAATCTGGCGGCCCAGTGCGGAATAGACCGGCTGGTAATGGATTTCCAACTGATCCTTTGCTTCGAGAGCAGCGCGTAGATCTCGCTCGAGCTCGCGGCGCATTTTGATCAGTTCGTCCATGTGCGCGCCAAAGATGGCATAGCAGTTCCGTCCCGCGCCCTTGGCGTGATAGAGGGCGATATCGGCCTCGCGCATCATTTCGTCCGCCGATTTGTGTTGAGTGCCACGCGCACTTCCCAACATGGACACGCCGATGCTGAGCCCAATTCGAATGGGGTGCCCCTTGACCTCGAAGGGTTCCTGGATCGCGTCGATCAGCCGCTGACATTGTTTTTCGACATCCTGCCGGTTTGTATGGGCTATGATTGCAGTGAATTCATCTCCACCAATGCGCGCAACTGTTTCGGCAAGTCCGGCGGCCTCATTCAATCGTTTAGCCACCGCTATGATCAATGCGTCGCCGACTGGGTGTCCAAGCATATCGTTGACCTGCTTGAAGCGGTCCAGATCCATGTACAGAACTGCAAGTTCACGCGGCTTGCTCGCGCCGTTGAGCCTTTCAGCAAGGCGTCGGTGAAACGTTCGCCGGTTGGCCAACCCTGTCAATCCGTCGTGAAAGGCAAGATGGTTCAATTGTGCCTGGCTCGTTTTCAAGCGCCGCGACCGGTTCCAGATTGAGGCACCCATTGAGACTGTCAAAGCCAAAATCAACGCTGTGGTCGCTGCTAGGATGGGAGTGGTCTCTCGAATCAAGTCGGCTCCGGGCGAGAAAGGTGACCAAGAAAAGTAACCGGCCACCTGACCCGAACGTGTGGTTAACGGTGCCGTCGCCCTCGATTGATCACCAATAATTCCATTGTGGAACTGTAGATCATCGAAAGCATATTCTTCACCAAGCGTCGTTAGATAGCGACGATCCAGGTAGCGCACCGCGACATGAAGGTAGATCTCATCTGGCGCCTGCGTGCGATTGCCCGTATCAGAAACGATGGGTTTGACACTGATCACCGCCGGCCTTGCATCAATCACCACAAAGTCGCTCTCCCCGATGGAAAGGACTTGTTGCGTGATGCCGCTCTCGTCGCCTGCGGCGAGCCTCAATTTTAAGTTTCTGATCATGGGCATGGCGGCATCGGCGACTTCGTCGAAGGCCTCTGGCCCGCGCCGTTCTGCGCGCCAGAAAGCATAAACGGGGCGCCCGGCCGGTGACAGTACGAAAGCACCATCGTGTCCGAAGTACGTGTGCATCCACCGCCCGAGGTTCATGTCGAGCCATTCCTGGTCTCTCGTTTGGGCGGTTACGGCATCAATGGCGTCGTCCCAGACCGTCACGCTTTCCTGTTCGTGAGCAAGCTCCATCCTCAGTTTTGAGATCACCAACTGGAACAGGCGGGTCTGGCGCGCGGCTGCGACATCATCGGCGCCGCCCGCCGACCAGTACACAGATGCGTAGATCGCAGCCATCAGGAAAGCACCGGCTACGACAGGTAAAACGAGTTTTAGCGCCAGCTGGATTTTTTCAGATCGTGTGAATGCCAACCCCGCATCATTCGATCCTGTCGTCTCAACCAAACTCATTTCCCCATCTCCAAGCAGGGCTGCAGATTATACAAGGCCTGTTAGGTTAATTGAGCGAAACGTGATGGGGTCTCGTCCAAGGTCTGGTCTCCCCGATTCGCATTGACCCGCCATATATCGGCTCACACGGGGTTGAACCAGTACTTATCCCGGGAACGTTTCGGGCTGAACACGGAGGGCGCGAACCCGATCGCGCCCTCCGGTATCGGTTACATCGCATCCATGCCTTTGACCGCATTTCCAAGATGCGATTTGCATTTTTCAATGTCATTTGCCGCCATAGCTTCCTTGGCCATAGTTATCTCTTTTGCCGATTCAATCTTTTTTGCCCCGTCGGGAATTTGACCAAGTCCCTGCTCAAGTTTCATGATTGAAGCTTCGTCGCACACGATGTCCTGCTGGGCCACCGCGGGGGTCACGGCTGCAGCGACGAACACTATTGCGGCTACTGATCGAAGTAACATCGTATTTCTCCTTTGGAATCGGCAAAATGCCGTTTTAAACATCTGTCGAACTCAATAGCGCTCTATGTGTTCCAAGGAGAAATGCTGTTGTGGGGTGGGAACCTCCTGGCCCTTGCGGCGTTGGGTGGCAACCATGTTGTTTCCCGCGTTACCGCGGGTCGAGCCCTCGGAGCGACAAATGATCTATACCGAACTCATATGGTCCACACCGCTTCACATAAACTTGCCGAATGGAAAAGAGCATACGGTTTCGTCGGTCAACGAGGCCTTCGCTCTGGTTCAGGACGGGTGGCCGCGGATTGATGGGGAGCAATATAGGCAGTGCTGCCTCACCTGCCGGGCCGCTCTTAATGGTAGAGCTCCTGCTGCTGTCGCCCGCGAGCACTTCATCGCTGCCTGCCTGGAGGCGGGCGCAAAACTTTCGGCGCTCTCTCCAGTGCCGCCGCGGGTAACCGATGGTACGGCTTTTTCCTCACAGCATAAATGATCAAGGATAGGACGATGGCGAAACCAACGCGGATCGGAGAAACCATACCAAAGGGTGTCATCGACACGGCTTCAGGATCTGTGGGCGAACAAAAACCCATGAGCCAGGCAAAGCAAATTCAGCACTTGCGTAGGGAGCTGGCCGATCTTCGGCAGAAGCTCAAAGAAGCTGGATACGATGTTGATAGACCGTCTGCCCGGGTCGATCCTCGCGCATCAACACTCCTTTTCGGAGCTGCGGCCGCAGCCGCAGCATTTGCCGTGCTGTTGGCTGCGCAACGCAGCCGTTCGGTTCCCTCTCGTTCCTCGGTCATCGGGAATGCAATTCTGGCAGAGATTGCCCGAAAGTGGCCCTCCCACTTAACCCGAGGTGTATTTAGCAGGGCGCCCGGGAACAACTTCAAGCCAACACGGTTGTGGTAGATTCGGCAGCTAGATGTGTGTTCAAGGTTTGGTGCCATGACAGACGATGGAAAAAAGTATCGAATTATAAAACAACTCGCTGAGAGCGAACGAGAAGCCTATTTGCGTCGTTCATCAATACGTTTCTTGGAGTGCGCAGTTCACCTTTGCGCTACCCACATGCCGATAGACGATGTCGCGAATTTACTTGAAGAAGAAGCCGACCAATTAAGGCGTTATTTTTAAGACACGGCCGTTGTCTTCGTCGCCGAGTAAAGAAGCGATGGGAAACCGGTGTTTTTCCGATGAGTGCATCTATATTCAAAGCGGGCGACAATGTCTGGAGAACCGAGATTGCGGACAGGATATCGATCCTTGTCGACGCTGCAGATTACTTCAAGCAGGTGCGCAGCGCATTTGAACGCGCTCGAAGGGAGATTTGGATCGTAGGCTGGGACTTTAATCCCGACATCATCCTTGAACCCGGCTCCGAGCGCCCTGAGAGCCTTGCAGAATTACTGGGACGCGTTCTCGCGTCGAACCCAGACCTCGAAGTTCGAATACTCGTCTGGGGTTTTGGCCCGCTCTATTCAGGAAAATCGCTCAAGATATTCCGAAAACAAGGTATTCTTGAACACGAACGGGTCAGAATCGCCTTCGACCTTCGTCATCCGTTTTTTGGCTCCCACCACCAGAAGCTTGTGACTGTGGATGCAAATCTGGCGTTTCTCGGGGGAATCGACCTGACGGCACGGCGATGGGATAACTGCAGCCACGATCCGGACAACCCCCAGCGCGTGACACCCGATGGCAAGGCCTATGATCCCGTCCACGATGTGCAGGCCGCCGTTCACGGACAAGCGGCACAGATGATCGGCGCGCTGGTGCGCCGGCGCTGGTTCCACGCCACCCGCGAGGTCATCGAGCCTCTTGAAAATCCCGTCACACTCTGGCCACCCGGTCTCGTCGCGGATTTCACCGATTGCAGAATTGCATTGTCCCGCACGGAAGCCCATGGCGATCGCCGGCGGTCGCGTCGTGAATCGATTACCTTGGTACATGACATTCTGCGCGCCGCTCGTAAGCACATATATATAGAAGCTCAGTATCTCGCATCATTCGGTGTCGGCGACATATTGCTGGAACGTCTTTGCGAACAAGATGGACCTGAGATCGTCATTCTCGTCACCCGGATCTCGCATGGCCTGCTTGAAAAATTGATCATGGGCGACAACCGCGATCGATTGATACGGAAGCTGAAGCGCGCCGACCGCGATGATCGTCTTTGGGTGATGTATCCCGTTGTTCCGGACAACCACGGGAATGAACGCGAGATTCTCGTCCATTCAAAGGTTCTCGTGGTCGATGATCACTTTCTTCGTGTCGGCTCATCCAACCTCAACCGCCGATCGGAGGGCCTCGATACGGAAGCGGACTTGACGATCGAGGGGTTGACCACTTCCTGTCGGCACTCAGTCAGATCGGTCCGCAATCGGCTGCTCGCCGAGCATCTGGGCACAACCCCTGACGCTGTGCACGATGTCTTCGCGAAGACAAACTCATTGATGGAGACCATCAGGCGCCTTAATAAATCTGCCAGGGGTCTGCGCCACTTCGACATCGACATCACCCGAGGCCCCACCAAAGAAATCGCGGGAACCACGCTCATCGACCCCCGAAAGCCCTTTCACCCGCTTGTCTGGCTGCGTAGCCGCGCCAAACACGTGATTTCGCGTCTGCTCGGCCTTTGGGCCTGACGTTTGGTCGCCTTTGATCATGAGTTCGCTCAGCCCAAGCAACGGGAGGCCAATCATGATCGGAATGAAATAATAAATCACCCGGAATGCAATTACAGCGGCGAGGGAGGTCACGCCCGGAAGAATTTGCACGACCGTGGCTTCAAGCACACCGAGCCCACCAGGCACATGGCTGATAATTGCTGCCACATTGGCAATGATTGAGACGGTGGCAACCTTGAAATAGGCTGCTTGCGTGAAGGCTGAAAGCGTTTGATGCAAGCAGGCGGCAACAAACGCAAAGTTCAACGAGCCGACCACAATCTGGAACGCTGCTAAGTGAAGCGAGGGGAACCTGAAGTTCCTTTGGCGAAACCGCACCGGCCGGCGCAGGGTTGCGGCAAGCATCAGATAGCCGACAGGAACCAGGGCAGCTATGATTGCAACCCCATAGACCGTGCCTTCAGCAATGTGCATCATCGATGCGGCATCGGCTGCGCGCAGGAACAGAGCAAAAGAACCAAGCGTGGAAAGCCCCAGGGCTACCGTTGTCCCGCAAAAGACGACGATAAGAGCGACATCCCCCGTCGTAAGGCCCCATCGCGAATAATACCTGTAGCGCACTGCCGCGCTGCTCAAGGCGGCAACGCCTACATTGTGACCAATGGACAGGCTCACAAACGAGGCTAACATTATTTGATGGAACGCCAGCGACCTGCCGACGTAGCGAACAGCAAGAGCATCGAAGCATGACAGGCAAAGGTACGAACCGGCGGCGAAACAAAGGGCGAGCGCAACGTTCTTGCCGGGGAGCGTGCCCAGCGCGTCGATGATCTCGGTGAAGGTGTATTCGCGCAGGGTTTGGTAGAGTAGGAAGATCGCTCCGCCAACCGCGACACTAATAGCGATCCTGAAAAGTACGCGCATATCGTTTTAAGTCCTCCGTCCACGATGGGGTGAACGGTAGCAAAGTCGACAGGTTCCATTGGGTCGAAAGTTTCGATTGGGCGAGCAGCGGGCAGTTTTGGAGTTTGTGGGAGCAAGGTTTCGAGGTGGATCGATGGTGCTCACTATCAACAGGCCAAAACGAGCGTTCGGGAATTGATGTTTTGCAAGCTCAAATCCCTACACGTCACGATCTCGTTTTCGTAGCTGCTTTTCAGCGATATGGAGGCGAGCACGCTGGAACCTTTACGGATACCGACGCTTTTACCCGCGTTGACCGCCCATTCGGAACCCCGCACATGATCCTTCCTTCCTCCACCTATCGCGTACAGTTTCGCCAAGGCATGGACTTCGCCCGCGCAACCGAACTGGTCCCACATTTCGTGCGGCTCGGTGTAAGCCATGTCTATGCCTCGCCGCTCACGACAGCGGCAAAAGGGTCCACCCATGGCTATGACGTGATCGATTTCAACGAGATTGATCCATGCCTGGGGGGAAGTCACGGTTTTCAGTACTTTTGCAGCGTCCTGCAACGTCACAACTTGCAAATCCTCCTTGACATCGTGCCCAATCACATGGCCGCCTCGCTCGCGAACGTGTGGTGGCGGGACGTTCTGGCGCAGGGTGAGAAAAGCGCTTACTCCGGCTATTTCGACATTGATTGGAGCCGCCGTCTGACGCTGCCTATCCTCGAGCACGATTTCTCTCGGGAAGTCGGCAAGGGCGCATTTTCTCTTGCAACCGATGGCGATGAAGCAAGCATCAGGTATCGCGACGTTTGCTATCCTTTGACACTGAGCGGCGCCACATCATCCCTCCTGCAGTCGACCCAACTGGATACCTTGTCGCAATCAAACGACTTCATGAGATCGCTGCACGCTGCACAGCCTTGGGAAATGATCCCATGGATGGAGGCAGCTCACCGCCTGTCCTACCGGCGCTTCTTTGAAGTCAGTGACTTGGTTGGACTGCGAATGGATAAGAGAGAGGTATTCGAACACGTCCATCGACTGGTACTGGAGCTGGTGGCAAGTGGGCAAGTGTCGGGTCTGCGGATCGACCATATCGACGGCCTGGTGGACCCGGCGGGTTATTTGGGCTGGTTACGCAACGCCGTTGGACCAGACGTTTTCATCGTCGTGGAAAAAATTCTGGTTGAGGGAGAGCGATTGCCTGCGTGGCCAGTACAGGGAACAACCGGTTACGAATTCATTGCCGCATCGAGCGCAGTTTTTCTTCCGCCCTGTGGTCCTTGCGAACTTGACGAAGTCTATCGCAAGATCGCGCCGCAGAACAGTGACATCGACACCGAACGGCGGGCTGCTCAATCGCAGATGGTGCGCAAACATTTCGTCGGTGAGGTCACTCGTCTTGTCAAAATTGCCGAACCTGGGACGGGCCAAGCGCCGGCTTTTAGACAGGCGCTCGAGGAACTTTTAATCGCTTTTCCGCGCTATAGGACTTACTTCACGGAGAATACCCGCACTCAGGAAGACGATGCGGTGCTTGCTCAGGCAATCGCTGTTGCATCCGACCATGTGAGGGATGCCAGTTCACTATCTGAGGTCAGTCATCTGCTGTCGGCAAGCGGCGGACCAGAAACGTCAATGGCTTTTCTGAATCGTTTCCAGCAGCTGAGCGGTCCCATCGTGGCGAAGGCGGTCGAGGATACACTCCTTTACAGGTATACGCGTTGCCTGGCAGTCAATGAGGTGGGCTGCGACGCCCACGGTGCCCATGGCGGCGTTGAAGAATTTCACCGACGCATGCGGGATCGTCTGGCTCTTCAGCCGGCGGGCCTAACCGCCACCTCCACCCATGACACCAAATGGAGCGAGGATGCCCGCGCAAGGCTATTTACCATCGGGGAGGATGTCGAAGCGTGGTCGTTACAGTTCGACAGATGGGTAACCAGTACAACGCGCTTCCAGACGCCTTTGATTGCACTGAACGTCCAGTGGATGATTTTTCAAGCACTGCTCGCAGTGCTGCCCGTCGATCTTTCCCGCGATGCGATAAATGGTCTGCAAAAACGGTTCACAGCCTACTTGATAAAAGCGGCGCGCGAGGCAAAGGTCGCTACGTCATGGGAGAGCGTGAATGTAGCCTATGAGGCGCAGCTCTCCGACTACGTATCGGCGTTGCTCGCGACTGATAATGCTACATTCCTGCGGGAGTTTCATGACTTCTGCGAACCTTTTATGCTCGCCGGCCTTGTAAATTCGCTCAGTGTCACCTTGATGAAGTTGACCGTACCAGGGATCCCAGATTTCTATCAGGGGAGCGAATATCTGCAGTACGCGCTCGTTGACCCAGACAACCGGTACCCTCTTCAAACCGGCGATCCGCACACTGGTAAAAATCCATCAGCTCCAGCCACATCTAAGTTTCAGCTGATTGTCAAGGGCCTTCGCCTCAGGTGCAAATGGCCGGCATTATTTGCCGAGGGCGACTATGTGCCATTGATCCCGGTTGGGGAGCGAAAAGACCATGTAGTAGCGTTTGCGCGCTGGAACACAGATCACCATGTCATAGCTATCGCCTCGGTGCGGATGCTAAATAACGTTGAACCCGTCACCTTAACGGCCGGAAAAGATTTTTGGGGCGATACGTCAGTATTGCTGCCGAAACGATTTCATCCAGAAAGCATTGACCTCCTGACCGACCGATTGTTTGCTGGCCATACACTCCGCATCGGCTCGCTTCTGTCGAACGGCCCAGTCGCGCTTCTGACTTCCAGCAAAAAGACCTGAACTCAAACAAGCGAATCCGGGTCAGTGGTCTCGATTGGTTGTCTCAAAGAGCCCGCGAGCGATATTCTCGAGCTCTATTGGCTTGTCGCAGAGAACATACCCTTTGAAACGCTCTGGTATGGCGGACGATCCGAACGCGCTCGCAAAGACAAAAGGAATACCGCGTTCCCTGAGACGCTCGGCGACCGGAAAAACTTCGACACCATCGAGCAGGATATCAAGGATTGCGACGTCGATCATCTGCCTGTCGATGAGCACCAGCGCTGCGGTGACTTGCGGAGTCGGACCCACCACGATCGCCCCCAATTGTTCGAGTTGGCGTCGAGTTTCGTCGGCAAGCAGGAACTCGTCCTCAACGACAAGGACACGCTTGCCAGCGAAACTCGAACTCCAAGGCACGGACGTGTTCAACACTGCTCTCCTTTGCGCACAGGGCGTCGATTGTTGTACGCCGCGGCGGGATGGATCAATCCTCCCATCAATCGCTGCCGGCAGCGCGCCTGCGCATGAGTGGAATAGATAGATGTACTCCCCAACCAGTTAAGGCGAAGTTTGTTTCGCACGAGCCGATCGGATTTCTTCAACATGCATACGGAGGGAAGTTCATCGCCTTTTATGGGAGGGCCCACAAAACTCCGGTCCGGCCAAATTTCGCGGGTTCGCTGCATTTTTCGCTAGTTCGTATATTGCGACGCTCCGTGGCAACGGCCAAACCCCAAGCGGCGCTGAAGGACAACTGCGCTTACCCAAACTGAAGGTTTCCCTACCTCCTAATTCCAGGCAAACAACCTGCGGCCTGACCAGATGATCAATCCCACGTTAATCGGGATCTGAGTTTGTCATTCCGGCGCCAGGTCGGAACCTTCGGTCATTGAGGTGGTTTACGCACATGCTGGAACACATTGATGCGGCGGGACACTCGGGCGATCGATTGATATGCACTCGGAAAGAAGCGAAACACACGTCGATGCCACGGAACTCGATCGGGCCAGACTAGCTGCGATTGTCGATTCCTCGTTCGATCCGATCATTAGCAAAGACCTCGATGGCACCGTGCGCACCTGGAATAGGGCAGCCGAGCAGCTTTTTGGCTACAGCGCGAATGAAATGATAGGAGCCCCGATCTTCAAGCTTATTCCGCCCCATCTTGAGGAGGAGGAACGCGCGATCCTGGCGCGAGTCAGCCGAGGTGATCGAATTTCGGCATTTGAGACGGTGAGGCAGCTCAAGAATCGGACTTATGTTGCGATCTCGTTGACCGTGTCGCCGATTAGGAACGCTGCGGGCAATATCGTCGGCGCATCGGCTATCGCGCGCGATATAACCGCCATTAAAGATCGTGAACGGCGCATTCGCATTCTTCTGCGCGAGGTCAATCACCGCGTCAAAAACCAGTACTCCATCATCTTGTCTATGATCCGTCAGACCGCACAGGGTAATTACGACAGCCCAACTTTCGAGCGTCATATCACGCAGCGGATAATGGCACTTTCAGCATCACACGACCTAATCGTATCAGCGGATTGGGAAGGTGCCACGATGGCTGATCTTGTCGCCATCCAGCTCAAGCCCTTCGGCCGGGCTGAAGCGCTTATGTTTGTCGGGCCCGCCATCATGCTAACACCAACCGCCGTCGAAAATCTCGGCATGGCGCTCCACGAACTGGCACTAAACTCTGCGCGGCACGGCGTGCTGAGCGGCAAACCTGGAAAGATCGAGATATCGTGGCAGGTTGAAGTGCCCGACAACGTGCCGTCTTTCAGAGTGTGTTGGGACGAACAAACATTGGGACAGTTCCCGTCTTCAGGGGAACTCCGTTCCGGGTTCGGCTCCGTCGTTCTCAGGAGAGTTGCACCGCAGGCGCTCAACTCCGTCGCCGAGGTTGTCTACGAAAAGTCCCGATTTCTCTGGTCCCTGCATGGGCAACTGGGCGGCTTCACTTTGAAAGGTAACCCGCTTGCCGACTGAACTTTCTGGCAAATCCCTCGCGTTAGATTCGAGCGCGAAAGCGATATCCGTGTGCTTTGGACGCCCTTGCATTTTGCCCGAGCTACAAACCGCAGAAAGACGAAAAGGTTCTGTCGAATGTCCGATGACGATAAATCTTCGTACCGTTCCCATCCATCAACAGAGTCGCAATCAGCTTAGCGGTCCCTTATGGGATCTTGAAGTGCCAGATGGCGCACGACACCTTCCTCGATTTCACGACACGCGACGTCGTATTCCCTTAGGAGATTGGTCGGCACCCCTCTTTGCTCGCAATTCAGCGCGGAAGACGGCCGCTTGGGCGTAAGCCACGCATAATTGTTTGAGCGGGGAAGTCGACACGCTCATCAGGGCACCGCGCCGGTCGGGTACACGCGCCTCTCGGTCTTCAACCGGCAATCTCGGACCGGAGCTGAAGCCGCAACTATGAGGTGCGTCGAGAGCGCGAGCATCAGCATCCAGTCCGGTGGGCGCTTCACAAAAGGCCCCCAACCGCGCAGATCCCGGAACCCTTTGGCGAGCTGAGGGTTGAGCGTGGAGCGGTGATCTTGCTGACAATCTTTGAACCAAGCGAACGAGGCTTCACCAAATGTCGCTGAATGCAATCGCCCTGAATTGTACCCTGAAAACAAAGCCGTCAGACGGCTCCTCAACCGAACGCATGCTATCACTGATTGCCGACGAACTGAAAAAAGAGGGCGTCGAGACAGAAACCATCCGGCTCGCCGAACATGCCATTCTGCCTGGAGTAAAATCTGACGAGGGCAAAGGTGATGAATGGCCGCAGATTCGCGAAAAGATCCTATCCGCCGAAATACTAATCGTGGGAACGCCTATATGGCTCGGACAGCCCTCGAGCGTGGCCAAGCGGGCACTTGAGCGCATGGATGCGTTTTTGGACGAGACTGACGAGCAGGGACGTATGGTGTCCTATGGGCGTGTCGCAGCCGTGGCAGTCGTCGGCAACGAAGACGGAGCTCACCATGTTTCGGCTGAGCTGTTCCAAGCGTTGAACGATGTCGGTTTTACGATTCCGGCGAATGCTGTCTGCTACTGGGTCGGCGAAGCCATGGGTAGCCAAAACTTCATAGACCTGAAGCAAGTTCCAGAGACCGTGCAAACGATGGCGGGCATGCTGGCGCGCAACACTAGCCATCTTGCTCGTTTGCTGTCCAATGCACGTTACCCCGGCGAAGGCGACTGAGCCCGCCTGCGGATATGCCCCGGCGTTCTAACGCCATAAATCGTATGAGGATGTGCAAATGCTGCAACAGAGACCCCACCACCCAGTCGTCGTCATCACTGGCGCATCATCCGGCATTGGACAGGCGACCGCTGAAGAATTTGCTCGCCGCGGTGCACGATTGGTGATCGCGGCGCGCAACGCATCAGCACTCCATTCTGTGGCCGCGCGCTGCCGGGAACTGGGCGCCGAAGTTTTAGTTGTACCCACCGATGTCACCAAGGCGGATGAGGTGCGCGAGCTCGCACAGAAGGCTCTAAGCTTTGGCGAAATCGATGTCTGGTTTAGCAACGCGGGCGTCGGTGCGGTGGGAAAATTTGACGAGACGCCGCAGGAAGCCCATGAGCAGGTGATCCGAACGAACCTCATCGGGCATCTCAACGACGCCCATGCGGTCGTACCAATTTTCAAGCGCCAGAAGCATGGTACATTCATCAATATGATCTCGCTCGGCGGGTTCGCCTCAGCGCCTTATGCTGCTGCTTACTCCGCCAGCAAATTCGGACTCAAAGGGTTTACCGAAGCGCTGAGAGCCGAGTTAACGCCCTATCGCGACATCCATATCTGCGACGTCTATCCGACGTTTCTCGACACCCCTGGAATCGCGCACAGTGCTAACTATACGGGACGCGCGCTGACCGTACCTCCACCTGTCTATGATCCACGAAAAGCCGCTCGCTCGATCGTGCGACTTGCAAATCATCCGCGCGCTTCCTTGACTCTCGGCAGTGCCGCCAGATTGGCGCGGCTTGGCCACTTTTTGGCTCCCAACAGTACGGCACGAATAATGGCCGGTATCCTTGCCAGATATCTGAAGGGCGCACCTCGCACAGAGGTAAGCCATGGCAACTTGTTTCGCTCTGCCGCAAATCCAGGCGGCGTGGAAGGCGGCCTGCGAGCAAGCAGGCCGCTACCCACCTCCGCTATTCTCACATTCGTAGTCATCGGGTTTGCAGCGATCGCCTTGGCTCGGACACGTCGCTGATCAACCGCCACAGTGGCGAGATCGATGCTCGCCGCGAAGCCGCGCGTCAGCACGCTGACACTTACATCGTTAAGACAGACCTTGACGACGCCGAACAGCGGGAGGCGGCGCCCGGAACCCGAGAACAACCCTTTAAGATATGAGGGCGCCTCAGTCAAAAATGGCGCCCTTTGCGCCCTCGTATTCCCGCGCTAATCGCATCACCGCAGGGCCGACCTCCTCGCTGTCCCAGCCGGCGGATTTCGCGGCTTCGATAACGAAAGCCAAAGCAGTATCCTTTTCTAGGCTGTCCATGTTTCCGTTTAATGCAGCAACGAGAGCTTCAGGCTCGGCGGTCGCGATATCAGCCACCAAGGGCCTAAGTGCCGCCGTACAGTCGGCCTCCCGACCCTCGTACTGGTCGGGTTCACGCGGCGACGAGATCTGGTGAGATAGCGACATTGTGGTCTCCCTATGGTCAATAATCGAAATTTTCCTAGAAACCTTAGTTCTGCCCAATAGTTCCGAACTCCGCACCATTCTCGCACTCCAGTTTACCTGCGTCGACCGCCCCTGGCACTGCGTAAACCACCACAGCGCACATTCGCTCAAGGTGGTTATCGAGAAGCCGTCGATCCCGTTGGGCAAAGCGCAAAGACGGAGCCGGATTACGCGGAACAGGCCTCTACTCATCCCCAATGAAACCACTTCACCGAGAGCCACCTCGCGGCGATGCGCGAGTGACGGCAGTGGAGACGCTATCCCTTGTGTACTTAAATTTACCGCGAATGGACGAGTTGAAGAAGCGGCCTTTGGCGAATGCGAGCTTAAATTGTTCCGCGATTTCCGGCGGAACATCGCGGTAATCATACCGGTTCCCGGACGGCAAGAGCCATATCGACAATATCTTGCTGGCCGGATCATAATTGAACTTGTCGATGAGGGAGGAAGGCATCGCGTTCTCAGGTTCTGATTGAAAGTCTCGCTGCACTAACGAGAACGCCCGGCACCGACGGTCCGTTCCCTCAACCGGGCCTAGTCTTGGCATGCGAAGCGCGAGCGCGTATTGTGATTTAGTGGCGCCATGTGAGCGCGACCGATATAGGCGACTTTTATGGCACCTCAAAAAAAAGGCAGCGCCGGTGGTGAGGATTTTTCCTCCCCCCTCCTTGAGGACGAGGACCAAGGTACCGCCAACCTGTTGATCGATGATTCGCCGGATAGCTTGCTGGTGCTGGCGAACCGGCTGCAGAAAGCACTCGACGCGCGAAGTAGCTCTGCAGGCTTAAAGAACCTAAGTCGCGTTAAGAAGCATTAAGCTTCGGGCGCCTTGAGGAGGAAACACCGCATGCCAACCCGCCAACCGTTGCGCGTTTTGGTCGCGGAAGACGAATATTTGCTTGCCGACGACATCGCATCCTGGCTCGAGCGGGCTGGCGCAACTGTTATTGGACCATTGCCCTCGGTTGAGCGAACACTGAAAAGCTTGAGTGCAACCCCCCAGATCGATGTCGCGGTTCTCGACATAAGCTTGAATGGCGAATTGATATATCCGGTGGCTGACGAACTCGCCAGGCGGGCCGTTCCGGTGGTTTTTTTTACCGGCTACGATGAAATAGACGTTCCAGAGCGATTTTCGACGGCTCTAACGGTGAGCAAGACGGCGGGTGTGAGCGATCTTCTGAATGCAGTGTTTGAGCAACGGTTAAAAACGATGTCTGGCCTGACGCCGACGAGGCCCGAAGCGCCAGAAGAGCGCGTTCTCGAGCTTGTGCCTGGGCTTCGATTGCGGGCACGGCTTTTGCTTCCGACGCCGTGGGCTGCGGATCGACTTGTGGAGAGGACGCTTGAAAAGGCGATCGCAGAGGTTTCATGCAGGATTGACGGGCAGCCTCTGGATGCGTGGCTGCACCAGATTATGCTCTCTATCTTTGCAGAAGCACCATTCGGGCCAAACTAGCGCTACGGACAGGCGACCGCCGCGACAAGATTTGTTGACAACGGGCTTAGCCCTTCGAAAACAACAATCTCAAGGCCTTATGCTGGAATGTTGCTAAGAGGCAGGAGACCGTGCGACTGACCCGAGCGAGACTCTTGGCCGCCGGTCTTTGGTCTCGATCCGACAACTTCTGCCCCCGCGGACACCGTTCGCCGTGATAGCCCTCGATCCCGCCCGCAATCAGGGGTAGTTCCCGATGTTCGCGTTCCTCGCGACTGTGGTTCGTGATCGCGGTTCCAATCGTTAAGTTACTTAGGCCGTTTGGCGCAGTTCTGCGTTTTCGTTCAAGAGCCGCGAATATATCTCGCAGTACTGTTCGGCACTGCGTTCCCACGAGCAGTCGGTCTTCATAGCCTGTCGTCGGAGGCGTTCCCACGTGCGATGCCGCCGGTAGAGCTTGACGGCCCTTCGCAGGGCGTGCCTAAGGCCTTGATGGTCTATGGGAAGAAACTGAATGCCGGTTGCCGCTTGCGCATGCACGGCTGCATCATTAGCGTCGATGATGGTTTCGGACAGGCCGCCTGTGCGCGCGACGATGGGTATGCAGCCATATCTAAGCGCGTACAACTGCGTCAATCCGCAGGGCTCGAACCGAGAAGGGACGAGCATCGCGTCGGCTCCAGCATGGATTAAGTGTGCCAGGCTCTCGTCATACCCAATCTTGACAGAAACATGTTGGGGATACCGTTCGGCCGCCTCCAGGAACTTCCCCTCAATGTGTGGGTCGCCTTGACCATGCACAACCAGCATCCCGTCTTTCCAAAAAAATTCGTCGGCAACGTCTGCAAGCAAATCCATGCCTTTCTGCCAGGTCAGACGATTGACGCTTGCAAAGACCGGGCCGTGCCGGTGAGGCAGCCCGAACCGATCAAGCAGGTCGTAGCGATTGCCAAGCCTCCTGAGCGGCGTGCGTGCTGAAAATGGGTAGTTCAGGTGCGGATCACAGGATGGATCCCATACTTCAAGGTCAATTCCATTGACTATTCCGATCACGTCGTCATGCCGGGCGTTCATCACGCCATCCAAGCCCATCCCGCCTTCCGGTGACATGATTTCACGGGCGTAGGTCGGACTTACAACTGTTATTTTGTCCGCAGCTATCAAGCCAGCCTTGAGGTATCCCAGTTCTCCATAATACTCGAGCGCCTCTGAATAGGATTGAGCGGGGAGGCCGAGGCGGGGGAAATGGCGGGCCGGGAATTGCCCCTGAAACGCAAGGTTATGAACCGTCAACACACGAGGCACTTCGAAGTGTTCGCCATACTTCAGATAGGCAAGTGTTAGCGCCGAGTGCCAATCATGGGCGTGGATGAGACAAGGCTTCCATTCCTTCACCCCGCTCCCTCCCACCTCGCTGGCGGCCTTCGAAAACGCAGCAAACCGCTTCCAATTATCGTGATGCTCTTCCCCGTACTCGTTAAGATAGGGGCCGCCGGGCCGGTCGAAGAACTCGGGAGCGTCGAGAATAAGAAGATCTAGACCGGCCGCCTGCGCAGCCAGAAGTCTGGCTTGTACACCGAATAGATCGTCGTAGGTCTTGACCAATCTAGCGCTCGGCAGAGCGCGCATTACTGCCCGGTATCCCGGAGTAAGGGTTTTAACACGGACGCCAAACTTTTTCAGTGCTTTGGGTAACGAGCCCGTCACGTCCGCGAGGCCACCGGTCTTGATTAAGGGAAATACCTCAGCCGTCACCGCCAAAATATCCATCGAAGTCATCCCTTCAATGTCTGACCACTCCGACTTCCAACACTGCGCCGGGGTGGAATGTTCCGCGCAAAAAACTCCGACGGAGAAGATTCTGAAAACGGAACAATCGGGGGGTGACGGGTTGTTCAAAGGCGAGAATTCTCAGCGGATCAATTCATCGCAGCGCTGCCCAAAGAGATCGCGCGACTGCGCCGCTGGCCGTAAGGGGTTGGTTCTGTCGCCACTGACGAGTTGGAGCTCACCGCCGTGCGAACTCGAATGCTCAAATCACTTTGGATGCGCGGACTGCGCGACGACGAGGGTGGCTGACGCAGCCAACGGGACGCAAGCGGACCGACCCTTGCTCCGCGAAAGGCGGGGGCTTCAAGGAGGAGGGCTAATAAAATGCCCATTACCCTGATTGTTGCAAAGCAAACGAACAACCGCGGGAGGTCGGGGCAAGGCGGACAGTGCAAAAAAATCGGCCGATTGAACCCTTACGCGCGCCCGAAAGAGAAATTCAAGGAACATGTGCGGATGGATGATCCCGACTGTCTATTTTGGCGCGGTATTTGGATGACAGTTTTCTAACCGCATGGAGCTTTCTTCCCCGCTGCCTGTTCGCTGCCAAGGGAGCCGACTTATGCAAGCAGGCGAAAACCTACAACTTCACTTTGACGTGTTAAGCCGCCGCGCCTTGCTGTCGTGCGGATCTAGGGACTATGTGTTGCCCGATCAGTATCCCGACCGAGATGCCGCAAGGCGGGCAGCTCAGAAATTCGCCTGGGAGGCCCTGGGCTACAAGACCAAGAATGAGCAGTTTCTTGATTGCTCGCAGTTACCAGTTTGGCTGCGGTGAGGCCGCGAGCAGAATCTGTGGGGCGCCGTGGTAGGCACCACAGCGCCGCGTCGTTGCCGAAAGCTTGCCTGGGGCACCCAGCGAAGACGTGAGCTCGTTAAGGAACGAAGGTTTTCGGCGATCTACGATATGCTCAACCGCATCGAAACCAAGTCCATCCCAGCGATAGCTGGACAACCAATAACGGGCGTGCGCTGTTCATGCGGTGCCCACAGGAGTAAAAGTTCCATACTATGCGATACGATGGCCGCCCCCTCGCTTAGGGATACGGTCCCGTAAAATAATCAAAAAACATTATAGCTCTCCTCATTGCCACATTGGGCAAGGTTCCTCGACGTCGGAGCGCTAGGGGAACAAAACTTCAGTCGGCGCGTTCGAGCCTGGCCAGCTATCCTGCCGATCGACGCCTTGCTCATCAAATTCGGGAACCTCTCATGGATCTTACATTCTCGAAGCTCGACTTTTTAAAGCCCGAGCTTGGGGCTGAGTACACCGGGCGCGGGACCCACTTTGCGCTGTTTTCCGCCCACGCCGAGAAGGTGGAGCTTTGCCTATTTTCGTCCGACGGCAAAGAAGAATTCACTCGCATGCCCCTTCCCGACCGCGAAGGGGACATCTGGTCGGGGTATGTGGAAGGCATCGGGCCGGGAACGATTTACGGCTATCGCGTTCATGGTCCTTATGATCCAAGGCGGGGCCATCGCTTCAACGCTAACAAACTTCTACTCGATCCCTATGCCAAACAGATATTCGGTGACATTCGGTGGGATGATGCATTGTACGGCTACACAATCGGCCACAAAGACCTTGATTTGTCTTTCGATGAGCGAGACAGCGCTCCCTATATGGCCAAGGCGATAGTCCAGGATCCGGAATTCGACTGGTCGGGAGAAGAGGCGATACGTCGCCCCTGGAATGACACCATCATCTACGAAGCCCACGTACGTGGATTAACGATGACACATCCCGGCGTGCCTGACGACGTCCGGGGCACGTTTGAAGCAATCGCGCATCCGGCCATACTTGAGCATCTGGAGAAACTGGGTGTTTCAGCAATCGAACTTCTGCCCGTTCAGCATTTTGTCGACGACAGGCATCTGCTTGAAAAGAGGCTGTCCAATTACTGGGGATATCAACCTCTTGGATACTTCGCGCCGGAGCCACGATATCAATCGAACGGGTCCATTCGGGAATTCAAGGCCATGGTCAGAGCCTTTCACTCCGCCGGTATCGAGGTGATTATGGACGTGGTCTTCAATCATACCGGGGAGGGCTCGGAGCGGGGCCCGACCCTGTCATTCCGTGGCATCGACAACCTGAGCTACTACTTGCAGTCGCCCGAAAAAATGCGCCATACGTACGACACCACAGGAACTGGAAATGCTCTCAATGTCGCTCATCCCATGGTCCTGCGCATGGTTCTCGACAGCCTGCGATACTGGGTTACCGCCATGCATGTGGATGGATTTCGGTTTGATTTAGCGAGCACTCTTGGAAGGGAGGGATACGAGTTCGACCAGGAGGGGGGATTCTTTGATGCAATACGACAAGACCCAGTTCTGGCGGGCGTCAAGCTCATAGCCGAGCCGTGGGATATCGGTGAGGGCGGGTATCAACTCGGGGGATTCCCGCACCCCTTCCGCGAGTGGAACGATCGCTTCAGGGATGATGTCCGACGATTCTGGAAACAAGACAACGGAATGCTGCCGGCCCTCTCCGAGCGGCTTGTTGGTTCGCCCAGGCAATTCGATCACTCGGGCAGAGCCGCAACATCCTCCGTCAACTTCATCACTGCCCATGACGGGTTTACGCTTTGTGACGTCGTGTCGTACCGCGAGAAGCACAATGATGCGAATGGCGAAGGCAATCAGGACGGACATTCCAATAACCACTCAGACAACCTTGGTGTTGAGGGGGAAACGGAAGACGGGAATATTCTAGCTGCACGCAATCGACGGCGGCGAGCAATGATGGCGACGCTCTTGTTTAGCCAAGGCGTGCCGATGGTGCTTGGCGGCGATGAGTTGAGCAACACTCAAGGCGGCAACAATAATAGCTATTGCCAAGACAATGAGATTGGATGGATAGACTGGAGCAGCATGAAACCCGAGTTTTTCGAATTTTGCTGCGCTGCAATTAATTTGAGAAAATCGTACCCGCTCCTGCGGCACGATCGTTTTCCTACGGGCGACCTCACTGACGAGCATGGAACTGCGGTCACGTGGCTTCGCGCCGACGGTCAGAACATGAACGATAGTGATTGGCAGGACGGTGAACGGAAAACTCTCGGTGTTTTGCTGACGGGTACGGGAACCTTAGCGGGCACTCAAATCCTGCTTGTCCTCAACGCAGGCGAACCCTGCGACTTCGCCCTTCCCAAGCCTGCTCATTCGGCATGGAAGTGTATATTTGACAGTGCAGGCGAAGGCGCAGTTAGTCCAGCACCAAACGCCGTCGAAACAGTAGCGGGTCAGACCGCCGTCGTCTTTCTGTCTGAGAAAATCGCTGCGGATGCGTGATTTAACGAACTGTCGGTTCTCGGCCGCCAGCGTTCTGCGATAGATTTTGGCAGCTCAAGAAGGAACAAAACCAAGCACTGCCTGTTCTGCCGCTGCGCTAACATTCGAAGCCGGAGATCGAGTTAGATGAATGACAGGGACGAACGCATCAGACAGCGAGCCTACCAGATCTGGGAAGAAGAAGGGCGACCGGACGGGCAGGAAACCAGGCACTGGGAAGAAGCAAGTCGGCAATTTTCGTCAGAAGAAGAAACCCGGGATAGTTTTACCGAGACCGAGGGATCCACCGGCGCGCTCGGCGGGTACGAAGACTCCCGCGTGCCCAAGACAGCAGGCACGAGCCCTTCGAAACATCGTCGAGGGCGCGTGGGACCCATACAAAAGTGAGATGGTTTAGGCGGCTCCAAGTCACGATCTGGCTGCTGGCCCCTTTTCGATGAGGCAACCCGCTTCAATGCAGCGGGTTGCCTTGCATCTCGTGGGCTAGCTCATCGCGGGCCCTGTTGAGGCGGCTCTTGATTGTTCCGATGGCACAATCACAAATATCCGCCGCTTCCTTATAACTTAAACCATAGCCAGCCACGAGTATTATGACATCTCGGTGTTCAGGGGACAGGGACTGGAGCGCTTTGCGAAGATCCTTGTTCAGCACGTGCCAGTCCTGCGGCGCTGCTATGGGGATGGGCATCTCCGCACAATCGACCACCCCAGGGGCCTCGCGTTTACGCACCTTATATTGCGTACGGAAAACATTGTGCATGATCGTGAAGAGCCATGATTTCAGATTAGTTCCCTCCTCGAAGCGATCAATGCTGCGCAACGCACGAAACAGAGTTTCCTGTACAAGATCATCGCCCTCGTGGCTGGCAGAAACAAATGTGCGCGCAAAAGCGCGTAGAGCCGGGATAAGATCGACGACCTGATCTTGGATTGTAACCTGATGTTGGCCGGAGGGTACCGTGGACATGAACGACGCCTTTCATCTAGCCAGACGTGAGATCAATCTGTGGAATGCTCTCGGCTAAACAAAGTTCCGACCCAAACTTCAAATCCCGGGTCTTGGGCCGATTTTTCGATCTTTGTTTTCTAGTTAAACCATCTCGGGCCGATGGCCCTCCCTGTCTTTAAGCAAATGGGATTTACATCATGGCGAGCGCGGATTGTTTGAGGTAGTGAGATACCGCACGGATTCTCTAAGCTGCGCACGGGCCCTGCGCGAATGCGCCGCGGCTTCCAAGCCTTCGTAATCAGCGCAGTAAACCCTGGCCCCCATCTACCCAGATGGGGCTTCCGGTCACGTGCCGCGAACCACGGGAGGCTAAGAACCAGACCACCTCGGCGACATCGTCAGGCCTTCCGGGGTCTCCGCCGGTTATCGGGACATCGCCCTCCGGCCAGTTCACTGGAATTACGGTTTCCTTCTCACCACGCAGGCTGGTGTTGTCTTCTATCTTGGTTGCAATCGCACCAGGGCATACGGCATTTATCCTGATGCCGTGCTTTCCCAATTCCAAGGCGAGTTGCTGCACCATCGCCACCTGAGCAGCCTTGGTTGCAGTATAGGCCGTAGCACCCGGAGTCGTGAAGGTACGAGTGCCGTTGATCGACGAGACGACAACGATCGATCCGCCTCCGCATCCTTTGAGATGCGGCACGGTCAGATGCAGCGTAAGATAGGTGCCGCGCAGATTGACGGCGATGGTCTGATCCCACTCGGAAGGTTGCAGGTCGTCGATCGGGGCCCAAACGCCGTTTATGCCGGCATTGGCAACAACGATATCGAGGCGCCCGGTTTCATCAACCAGTTGCTGAACCGCTCTTCTCATCTGTTTTTCATCTGATATATCGGCCATCAGCACAATCGCCTTGCCGCCATCAGCTACAATCTTGTTGAACGTCTCCCTTAGTTCACTCTCGCTGCGTCCCAGAACACCAACGGTGACGTTCTCGCGGGCAAGCCGCTCCGCGACTGCTTTGCCGATACCCGAGCCGGCGCCGGTAACAAGCGCTACGCAAAAATGCGACATATTGATATCTTTCTGTTGAAGGCGTTGAGCAGGCGTGTTTCAGCGCCCCACGACGTGAATGGCCAATGCGAACAAAAGAGGGCTCGCAACGGCGTAGGTCGCCGAAGATAACCTGCACTGTGTAGAGCATATGGCTTGGCCAGATGTACGTGCATTCGAAGCGGTCATCCAATTTATACTGGCTACAGGCTTCCAACAGCGCCCACGCAGGCCTGTTCCAAGTTTGTCAAAAATTGCTTGGCGAGACCGACGTATATTTTAAAGGAAGAAGCTTCCGCATCGACGAAACCGGGGCCAGGCTCGTCGTGGCAAGCGCGGATACGCGCATGGCGCAACATTCGGGAACAGTTTGGCTTTCTGGCTGTTTTGTTATGAGAACGAAGGAGTGTGACATGAACCAAATCATCTATCTCGTAGGCCTCGTTGTTGTGGTCATCGCTATTTTGTCTTTCTTTGGCCTAAGTTAGGAAGCGATGTTAATTTAACTTATCAGGTCTCTCGCGACGCCGGAGCGCATGGCGGGAGTGCCCCGCTTGTGACCGGCGAGTGCAGCGATGACATCCGCCTCATTCCGCGCGGAGCGGAGACGCTCCAAAAGCTTATTATTGGCGAAGATTCTCGAATGGCGTGCGAGTGAGGGAAGGAAGCCCTGCTGACGGAATGCGGGCCAGATCATCATCACAACGATATCGACTGCTGTGAGTGGGTTATATGGGTCGAAAAGCACAGGCTCGCGAAGCACCACCAGAAGCTTCATGGGCTCATGTAGCGTTGTCATAAATGCATGAGGCAGTGCGAAGCCTGCCAGTGGCAGTAGAGCCGAGCTGCTCACTTTCACGCAGGCGTGCGTAGATGCCTTTGGACGGCATCCCGGCCGCTGCCCCCAAGGCGATAGCACCAGCCTCGAGGACGGTCTCAACGTTGGCTGCCACCAAGCCCACCATGATTTCGTCAAGTGAGAAAAACAAACTCTCCTTCATGGCTATCTCCACGCGTAGGCAGTTGTCCGTTTCCGCCAGTACAATTCGCCAAACAGGCGCTTGTTCCTACCGCATGGCCCAAGTGGGTTGGAACATTCGAACTCGCTTCTTCGTTCCACCGTCACCATGAACAAACGGAAGCCCCCCTGCCAATGAACCGTCTTATCGTCGTTTCCAACCGCGTTACTCTCGCTCAACCATCATCAGCTGGCGGACTCGCTATCGCATTGAGCGCAGCCTTGGCGCAGCGGGGAGGTCTCTGGATGGGTTGGTCAGGTCAGCAAACGGACGACAAGTCCCCCGCACCGTTGGCAATCAGCACCGTGGGAAAAATCACCTACGCATTGACTGATCTTACTCAGAAAGACCTGGAAGAATATTATCAAGGCTTTGCCAATCGAGTGCTTTGGCCGATCTGCCATTATCGACTCGACCTCGCGGAGTATGAGCGCAAAGAGATGAGCGGCTATTTCCGCGTCAACCGATTTTTCGCCGAGCGTCTAGCCTCCCTGGTACAGGAAGGGGATCTTGTATGGGTCCATGATTACCATCTTATTCCTCTCGCAGCGGAGTTGCGAAGGGCCGGGCTTCGCAACCGTCTCGGTTTTTTCCTTCATATTCCCTGGCCGCCTCCCGACGTCTTTTTCGCCATGCCTGTTCACGCAGAAATCCTGAAAAGCCTCTGCTCCTACGATGTGGTCGGTTTTCAGACAAAGTACGACGTGGAGAATTTTTTGGGTTGTTTGCATAGGAGTGGCCTCGCCAGACACGTAGGCGGGATAATCACCACGACGGAAGGCAAATCACTCAGGGTAGGGGCGTATCCCATCGGAATTGACACAGCTCGCTTCAGCACGCTTGCTGCACAATCCGCGACCAGCCGGCCCCTGCGCAAAGCAGCCGAGAGCCTCAGGGGCAGAGATCTTATCGTCGGCGCCGACCGTCTTGACTATTCAAAGGGTATAACGCAGCGGATCGATGCTTTTGAACGTTTCATTCGCTCTGAAAAGCACATGCAAGGAAAAGTCACCTACCTACAAATCACGCCCAAATCACGCTCCGAAGTCCCTGAATATGAAGCGATGCAGCGCGTGGTTGCCGAACAGGCTGGGCGGGTGAATGGTGAGCTAGGTACGCTCGACTGGGTTCCCATCAGGTACATCAATCGTTCCGTGCCGCATAATCTTTTGTCCGGACTTTATCGCTTGTCGAAAGTAGGCCTCGTTACGCCTTTGCGAGACGGCATGAACTTGGTGGCAAAGGAATATGTGGCCGCCCAAAGCGAGGACGATCCAGGAGTCTTGGTACTCTCTGCATTCGCCGGCGCGGCGAGGGAACTCGATGGCGCGATCAAGGTCAATCCCTACGACGTGGAGGGGATAGCCCAGGCTCTCTCGACAGCTTTGACGATGTCGCTTGAAGAGAGGCGGGAAAGATGGAGATCTATGTACGACCATCTGCTGGAACATGACGTCCAGCATTGGTGCGAATGGTTTTTGGACGACCTGGAGGTGCCGCCCTTGCAATAAACACCGACCAAAGAGGCGCGCCTGCTCATGAAGACCGCTACGCACTGGGCATTCGTGGGGGCCTTAGACGGAGAAATCTCGCAGCCGATGACCACCGACGACAGCAAGCCGTTCGCACGCAAGACACCTGCACTGGATGCCGCTCTGCGCGACCTGGTTGAAAACCCGCTTGCTTGGGCGCTCTTTTTGGACATCGACGGGACATTGCTCGATTTGGCACCAACGCCCGATGCAATTCACGTTCCCGCGGAGCTTCCCGAGAACCTGCACCATCTCTCTACCCGAATGGATGGCGCGCTTGCGATTGTGACGGGACGCGCGCTCCTGTATGCGGATGAGATTTTTCAACCTTTTGAGTTCCCCATCGCCGGATTACATGGCGGTGAAATGCGCGGTACTGATGGTCATCTCCTCCTTGTAGAGGCGCCGACAGCTTTCGCCATACTGAAGGGGAACCTACTGGCTGAAGCGCAAAACATGCCGGATGTCCTTGTCGAGGACAAGGGTGCCGCGGTCGCCCTCCATTATAGGCTTGCGCCGAGTTTTGAGCAGGAAGTCGAAGCGTTAATGAGGCGCTATGCTAAGAAAGCAGGGCCAGACTGGACCTTGCAAATGGGAAAAAAGGTGTGCGAACTACGCCCTGCTGGGGCTTCCAAGGCCGATGCTCTTGAGCGCTTCATGGCCAATCCTCCATTTCGTGGCAGGCGGCCACTTGCAATCGGTGACGACCTCACGGATGAAACGATGTTTGCGACAGCTAACGCGATGGGTGGTTACTCGATCCGAATCGGGCGCCGATCAGCTGTTTCATGCGCACGCGGTACGATCCAGTCGCCGCAAGATCTGCGCGATTATTTAGCTTTTGCCATAGAGAATAGCTGACCGCCGCCGGCAGGATGACAAAGCAAACAGAAACTGATCATTTCTTTGATGGCAGAAAGCTTCGGAAGCAAAATCGGCGAACCGCAGAGGCACTTTCCGTGCTATGATCCGATTGCAAAGCCTTGGGCGGGAAGTTTTGAGACCGCGCGAGTGCCGCTGCCTTTTTTGACTGAGCCGCGCGAGGAGGTTGTCTATGCCCATGAGCAGCGTCGACGGCCCGCTGCAGCCGGGTGACCGGGCGCCGAATGTTGTGCTCGATGCGATCTCGGGCGACGGCAAGATCGCGCTCGAAGATTTTCGAGGCCGTAATCCATTATTGATTGGTTTGTTTCGAGGCTTGCACTGTCCGTTCTGCCGGCGCCATGTCGCAGCGATGGCACAACTTAACCCGGCCCTGCGTGAAAAGGGCGTTCAAACTCTAGCGGTCGTAAACACCCCGGTCGAACGCGCCCGACTCTATTTCCGTTACCATCCGATTCCCGAAGTTCTTGCAGCGTCCGACCCGGTGCGGGCTTCGCACCATGCTTTCGGCTTGCGTGAAGTCGGAATGGACACGGTCATGGCGATACGGATCGACCTCCCGGGCGAGTTGCCTGAGCCAATGGACGTGATGGCAATGGACGAGTTTATCAATAAGAGCGAAGGATATGAAATTACCGCAGCCGATCAGCAGATGATGACTTCCGACCAGGGGCAACTTGTCGGTCAGTTCCTGATTGATCGGGAGGGCATCATACGCTGGAGCTTCACTGAAGTTCTGAAGGGTGGCCTCCAAACATTCAGCGCGCCCAATCCCGAGGAATTGATGTCGGCAGCTTCCCAGGTGGCCCATTAGGCTGCGCGTCCTGAACTTGCAGTGAAAGCGCGCCTGCTCTTCTTCGAAGAGGGCAATGAATCTGGGCAGCTTTTTCTTCCGGGCCTTGTCAGCATCCCCGCTATTGCCGCCAAACATTTCCGAGCTACGTGTCCGAATTATTCGTGACCACCGAAGCTATGGTCCGGTTGAGTGTCTGAATTCCCACCCACTCCGCGGGCGGGGATCCCTGAAAAATAGCCGCGCTGAGCATTGTCGCGGATTACTCGCATCAGTGTTCCCAACGCAATTCGCACCCAGTAGCCGGTAGGGGAGGAGCGCCGCAGGCATCAAGATCCGCAAAGTCCGTATGTGAACTTTTTGGCGCGTACTTCGTTAAAAAAGTGGGGTATCGAGTGCTTTGAAACAAACTGGGGGTGAAACTAGGGCCTAAAGATGACGACGGAACTGACCGGATATCGCATCCTTGTAGCCGAGGACGACTATCTTCAGGCAGATGAAATTTCCCGCATCATCAGACGAACCGGCGCGATAGTGGTTGGCCCTTTTCCTTCCGTCAATTCTTGCCTGGAACAAATCGCCACCAGTCAGATTTCGGGGGCCGTAGTTGACATCAACATGGGCAAAGGCCCCTGTTTCGAAATTGCGAGGTGGCTCAAGGAGCGAGCAGTCCCGTTCTTTTTCCTGACAGGTTATGATCACCAGATCATACCATCCGAATTTTCCACGATGTTACGGCTTCAAAAGCCTGTCGCGGAAGACGAGCTTGTATCAACATTGCACTTGATGCTCCAGATTTCAGCGTAGCCCTCAACCGTCAGGCAAGTCTTCCACGGCAAACCGGAACAACCCGGGCAGACACCGAGTTCGATGAGTAGCGTCGATCGCGGATTTGCCCGTCAACTCACGGATAGCATCAGCGAGGGAGTTTGCTGCGTTCAAGTGGCGGCCTAACTTGGTGCGATACAATCTCAACCGAAGGACGAAGGTTGCTACGGTGTCGGGCAACGATCTTCCCTCACACGCGTTTCACCTGATGGCTCGAGAAGTTCGTCGCAAACTGGCCAGTTTTTTGAGGTCCGCACAGTGGAAAGGCGTTGATGACCAAACACCGCTTCTTTTTCTATCTGCTTCTCGCCCTGGTGACGGTGGCTTTCGCTACCATTGTGGCTCCATTCTATTCGGCGATTCTTTGGGCAGTTGTGTTGGCGATCATGTTCCATCCCTTACACAGCCGCGTTGCCCGCACCCTCGGTCCACGCTCAAACGCGGCGGCAGCAATCAGCCTTAGTATCTGTGTCTGCCTGGTCGTCGTTCCCGGACTGGCTGTCATCGTTTCGCTGTTTAGGGAAGGTGGCAAACTCTACACTCGGATACAAAGCGGTGCGATCGATCTCGAACCCATTGCGCGCAAAATCGAGGATGCTCTTCCTGCATCCGTCGGCAGGTGGTTTCAAGGCTTTGAGTTTAAGAGCTTCGACGAGCTGAACGCGTCATTATCCTCGGGCCTGATGGAAGGTGGGAGTTTCTTCGCCGAAAGAGCCTTGAGCTTCGGGCAGGGGACTTTTGGGTTCCTGGTCTCGGCGAGCCTTATGCTCTATCTGTTGTTCTTCTTCTTCCGTGATGGTCGCGATCTGGTCGGAGCCATTCGCCGAGTCGTTCCGCTTAGCGAGGAGAATACGCGCCAGTTTTCTGTCAAGTTCACTTCAGTTGTGCGTGCAACGGTGCGTGGGACCCTCGTCATAGCGCTGGTTCAAGCCATCATCGGGGGATTGGCCTTCCGGCTGCTGGGCCTCGAACCAGCCTTGCTTTGGTCTGTCGTAATGTTCTTTGTCTCGTTAATCCCAATACTGGGCACCTCCCTTATATGGATACCGGCGGCCATCTACCTCGGTTTGATCGGACTCTGGTTGAAAGCCGTTGTGCTCGTCGCAGTCGGCCTCCTGGTAATCGGGCTGGTGGACAATCTGTTGCGTCCCCGGCTTGTCGGCAAGGAGACCAGAATGCCAGATTATGTAGTGCTGCTTTCAACGCTGGGGGGCCTATCCGTGCTTGGCGCCAATGGATTTGTTATCGGTCCTTTGATAGCCGCCCTTTTCATATCAGCATGGGATATCTTCACGGAGGAGGCGCAAGCAAAGACACCGAAGTTGTAGTTCTTGCGTGACGGGCGACCTCACGCAAGCTCTCTTCAGAGACGACCACAGGGACGGCGCCAACCCGGTTGCATCTGTTTCTTCTCAATGACCAACACATCGGATATCACGCATGGAGTTTTCTGTTCTGACATATAACGTTCACAGTTGCATCGGCACGGATCGCCGACTGGACATCAAGCGCGTCGCAGAGGTGATTGCCGCTTGCGATCCTGACGTGATTGCCCTCCAGGAGCTGGATGTGGGCCGCGCGCGTACGCAGACCATCGATCAGGCAGAAGCTATAGCCGAACATCTTCGGATGAAATCGCACTTCCATCCGGCCCTACATTTGGAAGAAGAGCAATATGGAGATGCCATAATGACAGCACACCCCTCGGAGCTGGTGCGTGCAGGGCCCTTGCCGTCGATTGGTGAACCTCGCGGCGCATTGTGGGTGGAGGTCCGTTTTGGCGATTTCCGACTGAACGTTTTAAATACCCATTTCGGCCTCAGACGGAGGGAACGTCTCGCACAGACTATGGAATTGCTGGGACCTGACTGGCTGGGTAATCAGCGTTGTCGCGACAACCCGACGGTCTTTGTTGGCGATCTGAATGCGCTCCCCGGTTCGCGCGAATTGCAACGCCTCAAAAAGGTCCTCGTTGACCAGACCGGGTCGCGTCGTTCGTTGGCAACTTTCCCGTCGCTCTATCCTCTGTTGCGGCTCGATCATGTCATGCACTCGGGCGCACTTGAGCTCCTATCGCTTGAGGTGATCACTGCGCCTCCAGCAAGACGCGCGTCTGACCATCTCCCGATCCTTGCACGCTTCAACTTGAACTCTTGAGATGGGTGGTCGGTTGACCCGTTTGGACCACGACCATCAATTATATAATCGCATTGTCAAAGATATCTCACTGCTGCCGTCGGATCGCGATCTGTGGCGCGATCCGCACTGCTTGCGCACAGTGATTTGGAACGATCACATCGGGTCATTTCCCTTCATTGCGTTCGACATGTGGGTCTTGCATTTGTCAGCGTCATTCGATGCAAGGGCTTGCTTCGCCATCGCCAACTCCTTGTTGGCGTAGTCCTTTTTCATCTCATCGGTGATGGCCTTCACGTCTGTCTCAAGCTTCGTCATGGCCGCCTGGTTACAGGTGATATCGGACTGAGCAAAAGCAGAAGGCGCCACGAGAACGCATAAAAACGCTCCCACTAAAAGTTTCCTGAGCATGATGAACTCCTGATTAAAAAAATGCCTTGAACACCTTGCCAAACTGGGAACCGCCAACAACGTTCCGTAAAGCTAAACACATCGTCGTGATGATCGGGTGCGGAACGTGCAGCCGGATCCTTCGAACTGCCTGAAGCAATCTTTTTTGATCGATGCGGAACAGGACCGCGATTGCGATGTTTTGGCAGGTGACGGACAGTTCTAGCCAACAATCACCAACCGTTTGAGGAGCAGCATGTCACCGCACCCAGGAGCATGGAATGAATCAATCGTGATCAGGTTGCCCGATGCCGACCGTGTAGAGGTTGTCGGCAACGCTCGTCAGGCAAAGGAAATCCTTTTGCAGCGCTGGCCGCCGGCTGCGGCAACAGGCCCTGCGTACACCTCAGCGCTAACCGCATGCGAAGAGGTCCTTTCGGGTCATGCTCCTGCTTATCTCTCGCGAATCGCATTTTTCAAGGCTGCGCGGGAGGCGGATCTGGCCGGTGACAAATAACAGAGTCCACCGAGGCAGCGTGGCCGGGGGCAAATCACGAGATCTGCTGGGTAGGGAGCATCAACTGACACGAGCGCTGCCAGCCGACCCGCAGCCAAATGTTCAGAAATGTTGTCGGGTTTCTCACTGGCCTCGAAGACACTCTGCGGGCTCTGCGGTTCGTGTGCACCAGCAAGGAGAAAGAGCGCCCTGCGGCCATTGGCACCGAAAGGATGTCGACGACAATTTTCACAGATTCGGGTTTTGCCGCCCTCTCGCTCCGTGCCCCCGATCACGGGCGCCTTGAGGAGCCTGAATGGGCTAGATCAACGTGCGCATTCATCAAGGGATGCGGGTGTAGCGCCGGCGTTCTTCTTCGATTTCACTTGCGCTGTAAGGCGCGGCTCGGTCATCAAACCGCTGCCAACCGGCTTCTGCATATGCCTGCCGCCTTCCAACGGGATCGACCGAATTGGCGCGCAGTATTGCCTCAGCGTCCGCTACCAGCCCTTCATCAACGCGCGCTGTGACAACGCTACCACCACGGCGCACACCCTCGGCATAAACGTGAGCGTCGCTTTCGTTTACCCCGGAATTGGTCATCGCTCCGATCATGCCTCCGACAGCTCCTCCGGCCACCGCGCCCGCGGCAGCTCCTGCTGCGGTTGATGCCAACCAACCCGCCGCCACCACAGGGCCAACACCTGGTATTGCCATCAATCCTAGGCCCGTTAGAAGCCCAACCGCTCCGCCTCCTGCGGCACCAAGACTCGCACCGGCACCGGCGCCCTCGGCAGCATTCGTATCGCTATCGGAGTAGCGGTTATCAGCGTTGTTGGCGATGAGACTAATGTCGGATGAAGGCACGCCCACCGCTTCCAACTGCGCAACGGCGTTCCGCGCGTCATCATGATTATCAAAAAGTCCACTTACAGTCCGCATGTGAGGCTCCTTTTTCGTGTCATCAAGGCACCACCACAGATGACAGTCCTTATTTCCGTCTCCATTCATATGCTCCTTTGCCGGAGCCGCATTGAGTTGGCGCGGGGGCCCAGGTGCGTTCAGGTTTGTTCGGACGGTTACTGCCGACGTTTCACTTTTTGCAGAGCGCGGTTTGCCAGGTTGGAAGGACCAGAATGACAACACCATGAATAATGCGCTTTCGCTTGATTGCTCCTCCACAGTCGTCTGCGACCTCCAAAACTCGGGAATTTACGTTTGGTTCCCTCAGGACGTGGCTTTACAGCCGCTGCCATGGCCGGATAGATATTTGGGGGGTCACTCACCTCATCTGGGTTGGGATTCCGCTTCTCGTCCGGCAATTCATCCGGTTCCGGTTCTTCGATCGGCCTGGGAATCCAGGTCGGCGCGGGCATCGGAGGCTGCTCGTCAGGGTTTGGCGGTTTAGGTGTAGACATGATCGCTCCTTCCCGGTCGAATCTCACTCGACGATTCAACCCGTCCCGTCGCCTCTATAGCCAGGCTGGCAGTAACGAGGTCGGCAACGAAATGTTGGCGTTCCTCTTCGGCTCTCCGTCGATCCGGAATGCGCAGGAGAAAGGACGGGTGCACGGTCACAAGCGCCTTGAACGGGCGATCGCTCGCAAACGCATGCCCACGGTCCCGCGTCACCTTAACAGATGGGCCGAGAAGAGCGTGGGCCGCAGTCGCGCCCAACGCGACGACGACCTGGGGAGAGACGAGATCAAGTTCAGCGCCGAGCCACCAAGAGCATCGCTGGATCTCACCGGCATTCGGACGCGAATGAAGCCGACGTTTGCCGCGCTGCTCGAACTTGAAGTGTTTAACAGCGTTGGTCACATAACACTCCGCCCGATCGATGCCAGCCTCAACCAAGCACTCAGCAAACTACTTTCCCGCCGGTCCGATGAATGGGCGTCCAGAAAGATCCTCCTGGTCGCCAGGCTGCTCCCCGATAAACATCAGGCGTGCGAACCGCGGTCCTTCGCCGAAAACGAGCTGGGTCGCGTGCCTGTAAAGATCACAGCGTTGACAGACTTGCGCCTGTGCTTCCAACTTGCTTAGCGTCTTCGCCTCAGCGTGTTCGCCTGCCAGCGCGGGGCCCAATCGCGGTTTGGGATCTGCTTTATCCAATGTCTCTGTCCGTGTGCTGTTTGGGTGAGACGAAGCGTCCGACGGCAGGCGTTGTCGTCTCAATTTCCCTGCGGCTGGTCGGCTCCTGCTTTGCCTCATGTCTCGTTTAAGTGGCCCTGTTTAAGGTCCACTCGCAAATTGTTCCGTACATGGCTGACGCTGCGCACGCCCTCCGCGATTTCTTCCGCTTGACGCCGTGCCGACTTGCTGTTGACGGTACCGGAAAGCACGACTTCGCCTGAGTAAACGCTGACTTCGATTTCCGTTGCATCGAGGGTTCCAGCGAGGGTCAGCCGATCCTTGACAACCTCTTCGATGCTGCAGTCACTTCGCGGGTAGGCTTTGGGCCCCCTTCCCTGAAATGGGCCAAGCGGTGATTCCTGTCTCACCGCCCATGGCTCCGGGACCGAGGGTGACAATCCCCGACCGCAGGGGCGTCATTCGCGCTGGAAAATCCGGTTCCGTCAAACGTTCTTGCGCGATTGTAGGACAGGTATTGTTGCTCTCGGGGATTTCTCTTAGAGAACCCCTTTCCTCGGGAATGGTCCCATAAATCGAGTTCTCGTAGTCCGCTCCTCGGGGGCGTGCGGAGTAGTCATCAGCCGTGCTCCGATGTTTTGGCATGTCATTTCTCCTTGCGACCACCGTTGGAAAAACCGCCGAGCCGATTATGTGTTCCCACAATCGGCGTCATCAAACCGGAACAAATGGTCGACTGGCCGGTTAGCAAGCTCCGTAGTTGACATGAAATACGGAGATCAGGCCATGAACGACAGGGACGAAATAATACGGCGCCGAGCCTATGCGATATGGGAGAATGAAGGACGCCCCGAGGGACAGGAGAGACGTCATTGGGAACAGGCAGCCCGAGAGATAGGCCCCGACGAGGTGCCTATGCCGAGAGAGACGAACCGGAATCAAACCTTGCCATCCGACCCCACCCAAGATGAAGCGCGCGATACAGGTGATGATCGCAAACCATCTTTGTAAAGGCGAAGAAGAGGCATCGCGAAAATAGCCAGCAATGCCGGCTCCGCCCGATGGCGGTCGTGAGCCGCCATATTGCCATGAGATATCTCAGTATTGCGAAACAACGCCAACCTGTCTCGGACCATGTGGGTGAACCTCAAACTCGATATGGACGGAACACGCTCGGACACGGGCCGTTGTGAAGTCGAGCATGAGCGTCCATGAGCTCCACATGCGAGATCAGTTTCCTGACGGTCTCTATCGCACCTGGGAACCAAGCAGGCCAGGTGAGTTCGAGTGCAGAGTGGAGCAACGAATGGAGCCAGAGATGAACAAGCTGGAATTTCAACTGGCAGCGCACAGAGAGCTGCTGATTGGACTACTGGGCATTCTTCGCCAAGCTCGCCCCGAGGAATGGCAAAGCCTTCTAGGACAGGTGGAGGACGATTTGGTCGTGAAGGATCATGAGGAAGATCCAGGCGTCGTGCCGAGTGAGGCTTTCGCAGCCCAAAATACCCTCAGTGAGGAGCTCCAAGCGATATTACACGCAGTCGAGGCACGTTTTGGTGAGGACCGTGACCAGCAAAAATCGGAACAATTACCAGCGGATTGAGTTGAGTTTTGACAATCAACTGAAAGGGACCCGTTATGCGCCTCCGCTTCAAACGTCTTCCGCCGCGCCCACCGAAGCCCGAATATTTCGGGCCGCCCACACATGGCAAGAACAAGATCCACGATGCGCAAGTCGAGCCACCGGACCGCGTCGATCTTCCTTTGCCAAAATCACCCGCTGACGAAATCGCGGTGCCGGCATCGATCAATGGCAGGAGCTTGATCGATGGCAAGCTCTGAGCAGATTACAAATGTGGGTTCACTTATGACACCGACGCCCTTTACGATCTCACCCAATGATAGTGCCCAGTCCGCCGCCCGTTTGATGGCGGCAACGGGTGTCGGAATACTTCCGGTGGAAGTCCCCGGTGTCGGCGCCATCATTGGCGTTCTTACCGATCGAGATATCGTTGTGTCGGTGCTTGCCGAAGGCACGCCCCCTACTCGTGCGGTGCGCGAATTTATGGTCGTCTCGCCAGAAACCTGCACTCCTGAGGATAGCATATTGAATGCGGCGCAAAAGATGGCAGAACGCAAGATCCGCCGTCTTGTCGTTGTGAATGATCGCCATGAGGCGGTCGGGGTTCTTTCGCTATCAGACATCGCACGTGTTCATCCGGAAGTTGCGGGCATGATCCTGAGCAGATCGACCGAGCCCGCCCAGTTCGCAGTCATGGAGGTCGAAGCATGAGAGAAGAATTGGGTGTCGATCGACTTTGGGATGAAGAGATCTTCCTGGCGGATGGTGATCGGATATTTCGCGTACAGAGCACTCGCGATGCATATCTCATCTTGCGGAACCACTGGCATCACGACGACGGGCCGGCCCGACAGGCGGCTTTGGCAATATGCCATATGGGAGAACACAGCTCGCGTTCGCCCGATGACGCCCGTCGTGCGTTTATTGAGGCCGCGCGCGAAGCTCGCATTGCCGTCAACAGTTGGTCTGGGTCGTAGTAGCAGACAGTGCTCGCTGGGCCAGGTCGTTGGCCTCACCTCAGGTGGGCCGAGTGGCGGGATGTGGAGACGCAAGTCGACTTGTTATGAACTCAAACAAAGGAAAAGAAAATGAAAACGCCACGTGATGGTAAACCTGGCACCACCGATCAGTCGCCGCGGTGGGAAGGGCCAAGACAGACCCGCCCCCGCGGCTACCTTCCGGCAGTTGATGATCCGGACAGTGATCGTGATGCTGTTGGTGAAAATCTCAGCGATCCCGATCGGACCAAGCTTTCGGACGCTATGAAAACAAAAAAGGTCTGAGCTTCACTCTCAGCTGCTTAGTGCACGATCCTGCCCGCCGTACGTCAGGACATAAGACTTTGTCGTGATCGATCGCGCCGGGCTGGTAAAGCTATCTTCCCATGAGAAGCCCGTAGTTCGGCGGTCTCAAGCATTAATCTGAAGAGCCACCGACGAAGGTCCATGCCGATGCGATAGGATTTAAGTTCGGAGACGGCTCGACGTAACGTACGCTCGACCAGAAGCTTTGACCGTTGCGGATCCATCTCGAGTGTACTGGCGAACTGCCTCAGCGACGGAAGCAATCCAATCACGTCGAACTCCTTTTTGGTGCCTTCGGTCATGACCATCCTCGATCATTGCTCACACACAACGTACGAGTAATCGTGTTCGTTCCAGCGCCCTCCACCGCTAACAACATCTTCCTAATATAAAAGGCCCGTCACCAGGGATTCCCAGACAAACGTCCAGGACGTTACGTAACTCTTCGCGGCGATCAGCATCCCTTGCTCCACTCACTTTTAAAGTTCCCGCAGCCCCAGGGATCTAATTGGATGGAAAATGGTTTCCCATCTATGCGGAGCTTAGGACGATAGATGAGATTGAAGGATTTTGCTGAGAAGTTGGGCCTATCCCCAACGACTGTCAGCCGTGCGCTCGCCGGCTATCCAGAGGTGCGCGAGAAAACGCGCCAGCGCGTTTTGAAAGAGGCTAGCCGGTTTGGTTATCGTCCCAACAGCACGGCCGTCCGCCTTGCAACCGGTAAAGCAGGCGCTATAGGCATCATCTTTGACCGTTCGCTGGCCTACCAGACCGCAGAATTCATAACGGGAGTGGGACGGGCCCTTGTCGCCCGGGAGTGCGAAATGCTGATAGCCCCTGTGGCATCCGGTTCCCAGGATTCCGATATAGAAATGTGCGACAGGTTGGCGAAAGGCGGACGCGTAGACGCAGTGATATTGAGCAGTCCATTGGCGGGTGACGCGCGGATCACTTCGCTCCTCGAGCAGCGCGTTCCCTTCCTGACCTACGGCCAATTGCCGGAGTGCTCAGATCACGCTTGGTTCGATATCGACAGCGTAGGGTTGGCGAAACTCGCCACGGAACATCTGCTGGATCTCGCGCATCAACGTATCGCCCTGATAAACGGCCCACAAGAACTCGCTTTTAGTTCGCAACGCCACCGAGGATATCGGGAAGCACTCGCCGAACGGGCGCTGCCATACGATACTGAAATTGTAGCGAATGGCGACCTGACCGATGAGAACGGATTTGTCGTGGGGCGGTCCTTTTTTGAACAGCACCCGCGCCCCACGGCCGTTGTTACAGGGTCTACAACCAGCGCACTTGGCGTCTATCGCGCCGCAAAAGCTTGCGGCCTTATAGTGGGTAGAGACGTTTCGGTCGTGGCTCATGACGACAGACTCGCATATCTGCGCGCCGAACATATGTCACCTACGTTGAGTGCGACGCGTTCATCCCTGCACCGAGCCGGCATGCGTGCAGGCGAGTTAATCCTCGAACTTCTTGCCGGACGACCAGCAAACGAGATCCACGAACTGTGGCCGGCCAACTTCGTGCAGGGCCAATCAACGGCTCGCCATCACGGCCGGCGGAGTCATTAGCCAATCGCGAGAGGCAATCCGTCGGGACACTGGCGGAAATCGAGCGTCACTCAGGAACTGCCGCGGCCCAAGGAACCTCAACGCGGAACCCGCGTTTGGATGGTAGTTAAATGGCGGGACGAAATTCATGGCAAAAGCGACCAGGGCACGGGCGGAAATGGAACGAAGCAAGGGCAAGCCCATTGCGCATGGGGCAGGGGATCTCCCCCGGGTTCGTGTCGATGAGTATAATTTTGAAATCAAAGACAAGAACGGCTTCATTGGCGACAGAGCCAACAAGGAAGCATTCAAGGAGATGATCGCACGCTGGCGCAAGATCGCATCCGACAACGCCCCCGACCCTCTGGGACGCAAGCAAACGGAAATGCTCTCGAAAAGGACGATCGATCGTTTCCTGACTGACGGAAAGCCGGCGGCGGCGGTGACAGTGTGGAGTGCGATCGAGGAGTTCGCCCATGAGCTCGTGTCAGTCTTGCTGCGGTATCTGGCGGAGAAAAGCTGGAGCGGTACACAGAAGGTGGTGGTGGGAGGCGGCTTCGTTTCCAGCCAAGCCGGGGCGTTGAGTATAAAGCGAGCCCAGATGATCCTGAGGAAGCAAGGTTCAGCAATGGAGCTCAATATAATTCGTCATCATCCCGACGACGCGGGGCTGATCGGAAGCGTGCACCTTTTACCTCATTGGATGCTCAAAGGGCACCAAGCGATCCTCGCTGTGGACATCGGTGGAACCAATATTCGGGTTGGTGTCGTCGAACTGAACACACAAAAGGCTAAGAACTTTGCTCATGCGAAGGTTGGCAAATCGCACGTATGGCGGCACACCGACGATGAGCCGAACCGGACCACGTGCGTTGAAAAGGTCGCCGCGATGCTCAGGCATATGGTGGAATATGCGCGAAAGAAAAAGCTCGATCTCGCTCCAGTAGTCGGCATCGCCTGTCCCGGGATCATCGAAGAAACGGGCTCGATTACCCGCGGTGCGCAAAATCTGCCGGGGGGCAACTGGGAGAGCGAAAGCTTCAACCTGCCCGAGGTCTTGCGACGTGCGGTACCGAAGATTGGAGACCAAGACAGTTTTTTCGTCATGCACAATGACGCCGTCGTACAAGGGTTGTCGCAGCTTCCCTTTCTCGATGATGCACAAAGCTGGGGCGTATTGACGATTGGAACAGGCTTGGGCAACGCGCATTTCTCCACGAAGCCTGAACTCAATAAAGTGGCCTAGGTTCCATCAGAGGTGATGCCGAGGCCCGTTATCGCTCGACGTGCCGCTCATTAGTAACTTGTCGATAGTAATGGGAAAGTCGCGGAAACGAGTCCCTGTTGCGTGAGATATCGCATTTGAAACGGCAGCGGCAACACCGATAATGCCGATCTCGCCCAGTCCTTTTGCTCCGATGGGGCTCACCTTGTTGTCATCCTCCTCGACAAAAATCACCTCAAGCCCGTCGATATCGGCATTTGTGGGCACGTGATACTCGGCCAAGTTATGGTTGACGATCCGGCCGATGCGGTGGTCGATCATCCCCTTTTCATGCAACGCCATGCCAATTCCCATCACAATGCCGCCCAGAATCTGGCTTCGAGCGGTCTTGGGATTAAGGATGCGGCCCGCGGCAATGGCGCTGACAACTCGCGTGACGCGAACAACGCCGAGATCAGCATCCACCTTGACCTCGGCAAACACGGCTGAATGGGTGTAGGCAGCAAATGTCTTGGCGAGTTTCTTGTCTGGCCCGGCTACTCCAAGTTCTTCGATGGCCGAGACGCCGACAAAGCTCATGATGTCGGACAAAGCCAGACCGAGCTGGTGATTGGTCTTGAGAACGAGGCGACCCTCGGCAATTTCGACTTCCTTGGCTGCGGCGTGTTTTAGCGGCGTGCCAGACATGACATGCGCATGCTTGAGGAGAGTTTCAATGACACGCTTTGATGCTGCCTGGACGGCAGTACCAGATGATGCAGCTGTGTAGGATCCGCCTTCGACGGCCGTCTTAGGAAGAGAAGAGTCCCCGATCTGAACGGTGACGTTGTCAATTGGAACATCGAAGCAATCAGCGGCAATCTGGCCGAGGATCGTATAGGTGCCGGTCCCGATATCGGAAGCGGCAGCCGAGACGTAGACCTTGCCATCAGAAGAAACCCGCACTTTGGCTTCAGCTGGCGACATTTTAGCTTCCCATAAGCCCGTTGCCATTCCCCAACCCACAAGGTCATTTCCCTCGCGCATCGAGCGCGGTTCTGCCGAACGCCCTGACCATCCGAAGCGTGAAGCGCCTTCATGGTAACAAGCCATCAACGCCTTGGAGGTGATTTCCTTGTCTTGGTTCTGGTCCCGATGGGCGAAATTGCGGATGCGGAAATCCAATGGGTCAGTTCCTGTGGCGAAAGCGAGTTCGTCAATTGCCACCTCAAGGGCCGTTATACCTGTTGCCGCCCCGGGCGCGCGCATATCGCCTGGAGTAGAAACGTCGAGCTTGACGATTTCATACGTAATCTTGACGTTTTCGCAATGGTAGGCGAGGCCGGACCAATTAGCGACGTTTTCCTGGTAATCTTCATGACGGGACGTCGAATGGACGGCATGGTGCATGACCGATATCAGGTTTCCATTTCCATCGGCTGCAAGGGAGACCTGTTGGAAACTAGAGGGCCGCCAAGTCAGGTAAAACATCTCGCGGCGGCTCATCTCGACCTTGATCGATCGTTTCAGATCAAGGCTCGCCATCACAGCCAAAAAGAGTTGGTACTTCGGCCGCAATCCCTGCCCGAAAGCACCTCCTACGAAACTGTTCTTCACCGTTAATTTTTCGGACGCTAACCCGAATACATTGCAAATGTACTCGTGGGAGTTCTGCGAGCCCTGGGTTTTGTCATACACGGTCAAATCGCCGTTGCCATTTCGTATCACTGTCGTGGCGAACAGTTCCATCGGATTGTGATGTTCACCATCCATCCGGTACTCGGCGGAAATCTTGTATGGCGCGGCTGCGAAGGCAGCGTGCGCATCGCCGCGAGGCGGCGGCGGCATAGATTGCTCAGAGCGGGGCACCGGCGGCACGTAGCTTTCGTCGAGATTGCGCTCAAGATCAGTTTGCGGACGGTTGGGCAGATAGTGTACCCGCACACAGCTCGCTGCATCTCGTGCCGCCTCGTAGCTGTCGGCAACCACAAGTGCCACGGGCTGACCGTCGAAAAGTATGCGGTCATTTTCTAGCGGGCGGAAGGGATGACCGGGCAGAGCGACCTGATCCTTCCACTTGCTATTTCGGTAAGCGACCGCCGGGCGGTTTTCGTGCGTGAAGACCTTCACGACGCCGGGCATGCAGGCCGCATGGTCTATGTCGATCGAGGCAATCTTACCCGTTGCAATATTGGCGGACACCACGCATCCAAACAGCAAGCCTGTGTCAAAATATTCCGCGGCATACCGCGCCTGACCGGTTACCTTTAACGGGCCATCCACGCGTGAATGTGGCGCGCCGACCGCTTTGTTTTCGCGTAGCATGTAAAAGCCCTTTACTATCGTGTCTGTCGCGGCCCATTCCCCTGAGATTGGGACGGACGCGTCGCCGCCTCGGTCAGTGCACGCGCAATGGCACGCTTCGCCAACACTATTTTGAAATCGTTGTCACCGTATCCTTTGGCGCCGGTCAACAGCCTGTCGGCAAGACGGCGGAACGTTGCATCTTCCGCCATTTCCCCAGCGAACTCCGCCTCAACCAGAGGGTCTCGCCAAGGTTTGTGCGCCACCCCCCCGAGGGCCAGCCTCACATCAACGATGCGTCCGTCGGATAGATCAATTGCTGCGGCAACGGAGACGAGCGCAAAGGCATAGGAGAGGCGGTCACGCAGCTTCAAATAGCTGTTGTGCGCGACGAAGTGGTTAGGCTCGAGTCGGATCGCGACGACGATTTCGCCAGGTTCCAATGAGTTGTCCCGGTCTGGCTCCTGGCCGGGAAGCCGGTGGAAGTCGGCCAGCGCAATACAACGTTGGCCTTTCGGTCCTATAACCTCGACTGTCGCTCCCAGGGCGGCCAGGCCAACGCACATATCCGAGGGATGAACTGCGATGCAGCTTTCGCTCGCACCAAGGATAGCGTGATTTCGATTAAAGCCGCCGCGCGCAGAGCAGCCCGAGCCGGGACGGCGCTTATTGCAAGGCGTGGCAGGATCGTAGAAGTAGTAGCAACGGGTCCGTTGCAAAAGATTACCACCGGTCGTAGCCGCGTTGCGCAATTGTGGTGATGCACCAGCCAGAATGGCGCTTGTGAGTAGGGGATAGCGATTCATCACTCGTCGATCATGGGCGAGCGCCGAATTGCTGACCAGCGCGCCGATCCTCAGCCCGCCATCGGGCAACTCTTCGATGTCTTTCAACGGCAGGCGGTTGATGTCGATGATCGCTTCTGGATGCACAACATCGTATTTCATCAAGTCAACGAGATTGGTCCCGCCCGCGAGGACGAAAGCGCGCGGATTGGCTGAAAGCGCGCGTATCGCATTCTCCACGGATTCGGGCCGGGTGTAGGAAAACGGCTTCATCGTCCGGATCCGTCCGTTTTATGCCGACCATTCGACTGCAAGAACGTTTCGATGGCGTCGATGATGTTGGTATAGGCGCCGCACCGGCAGAGATTACCGCTCATCAGTTCACGGATCTCGGCGCGTGAATACGCTCGGCCTTCATTGACGAGGCTTATCGCGGAACAAATTTGACCCGGCGTGCAGTAGCCGCATTGAAACGCATCGTGATCAAGAAAAGCCTGTTGCATCGGGTGCAAAGCATCCGGAGTGCCGAAGCCTTCGATCGTCCTTATATCAGCTCCATCCAGCGATACGGCGAGCTTAAGGCAGCAATTTATGCGTTCACCATCAATCAAGACCGTGCATGCGCCGCATTGTCCATGATCGCAGCCCTTCTTAGTGCCCGTAAGCTCGAGCGGACCGCGCAGCAGATCCAGCAGCGTAATCCATGGGGCGATTTCGACGTTTGTTGTTTGGCCGTTGACCATGAATGATACCGCGCACTTTGGTGCGTGCATCGACGAGCGTGTGATCACGGGAAACCCTTTCACTGCTGCTCTGGGCCAAACGGCAGTCGCTTAAGAATGTTCCAATAGGCCAGACGAATGTTTCCCCGTCGCGCCGATGTCAACAATCATCGGTTTTCCGCGAAAACAGCAGTATCCTAGTGATTTTCAACAAGTTCCCTTGAAAACATAGCCCTTCGCGGACTTCCGGCGGACGATTTTCCGAAGAAGCACCAAAGCGTCCGTCTCGGATGCAAAGTGGTGGCTCATCTCCTGGCCGCGCGTACCGATACGCCCCCAAGCTCGAATGAGGGAAACTTCGCCAAACAGCGTCGGCTGTATCGACAACATATAATAGCGCGCCATGTTGCGGCTTGGATCTATCCGTTGAAAGTATAGGTTGGAGCACTGCTGGGTCATGAACACAGCATCACGTGTTCAAGATTCCGCGTCCAATCAGACTTTTGAATCGGTTGGGGCGAACTGATTCACGTTGTTGATGTAAACGCCCGTTCAGAAACAACGGAGAATCTAATGCGCCGGTGCAGCGATGGAGAACGGGACCGCGGCAGCGAAACCCTTTCTTCCGGCGGAATGAATGTGTTGCGGGCGCTTACTGACCAGAATTCATACACAAACTTTGGACCTAGGAGAGCCGATGCCCGACGAAAGCGTGATCCGCGCCTGAGCGTCGCCAGATAATCTTGGATGCAAAAAGATTGTTTAGGTTGAGGAAATCAGCCTGTCCAAACGGATGCTTTTGGATCGAGCAGGTGTTCTTGGCGGTCACGATGACGGTGTCGCGGGCGGCGCTGGATCCGAACCTGGACACAGCGACGAAGACGGACATCGCACTGGAGCGGTCCTATCGGCATCGGCAAGAAACTTGCCTCGTATGGCGATCGCAGCCGTCGTCGGATCGAGGAGATCGGGCGCCTTGATACCAGGTTGATGGTGCATATTGATCGGTTTCTTCGGGAGCAGTTTGAGAGAGCGACAGCAATCCTTGAAGGGCATCTGCGTGCGTGAAGCTGGCGGCTTGGTCTTGCGTCTCGAACTCCCCGCCTGGAAGTCTTGGACCGCTTGACCAAGACAGCAGCGGTAAGGGCTGGATCTGGTATGCGACTTGATTTCGAACCTCGGGCTAGTAGGCGCACCTACGAAATCAAGATTTCTGGGTCGGCGAACAGCCGCCGCCCGTGAGAGTCCAGGACTCCGGGGAAGGGGATTCGCGTCATGCTAATCCCGGAGATCCGCCTTCTCGAGGTCAGATCGCATGAGGGAGCTATGCGGTCTTCGTCGTGTTACGCCGAAATCGGTTGGTCCTGGGCCTTTCCGGTCACCCGGTCGCGCACGCTCTCCAGAATCTCGTCGGACAAGACGGGATCGTTCACCGCCCGGGACATGACGAGAGCGCCGACGAAGCTTGCGACATCCGCGATCGCTTGGCTGCGGTCAGGCTTGAAACCACTCTCCGTCTGCCAGTTCTCCATATGGGCGATCAACCCGCGGATATGATCTGTCACCGGGCCTCGCTCCGCCTCCGGCAGTCTTGCGAGCTCCGGCCCAAGAGCGGCCACGGTGCATCCCGCTCCAACGGCGGCGCGATGCTCTGGTGAAAGATAGGATTTCGCGAAATCGTCCAACGAACCACTGAGGGCATCGGCGCCTAGCATGTTCTGCATCGCATGGGCCAGCGCTTGCTCTGCAAGATCGCTCTTGGATTTGAAGTGGCCGTAGAAGCCGCCATGGGTGAGGCCGGCCCCTTTCATGACGGCATCGACACCGACGGCATGGATGCCATTCTCGCGAAACAGCTTTGCTGCCGTATCGAGAATCCGCTGCCGGTTATCCTTTGCCTGTTCCTTGGTCGGACGCATGCGCAACTCCTTTCGGAAAATACCCTTGACAAACTATATGACGACCGTCATTTAAATGCAATGCATGACGATCGTCATTTAAATAAACAAACCCGGCGGAAACTCTTTTTAGAAGGATGAAGCACATGAGCATGCGTTATAGAGTTTTGGGCCGCACCGGCCTTCGCGTTTCGTCGTTGGCGCTGGGCACCGGCAATTTCGGCACCGGCTGGGGCTACGGCGCGGACCGAGAGACTGCGAAGCAGATATTCGAGGGTTACCGCACCGACGGCGGCAATTTCATCGATACGGCCGACCAGTATCAGTTCGGCCACTCGGAAACGCTGACCGGCGAATTCATCACTAGCGAGCGCGACGATATCGTGCTCGCTACAAAGTTCTCGCTGGGCGATGCGCCGACCAGCGGCTTGCAGCGCACTGGCAACAGCCGCAAGGCGATGATTCAATCCGTGGAAGCCAGCCTGAAGCGCCTGAACACCGATCGCATCGATCTTCTCTGGGTGCATATGCCGGATGCCGTCACCCCGATCGACGAAATCGTCCGCGGCCTTGATGACCTCTCCCGTTCCGGCAAGATCCTCTATTCCGGCCTGTCGGACTTCCCAGCCTGGCGCGTCGCCACCGCCGCCACCTTGGCAGACCTGCGCGGCTGGTCGCCGATCTCGGCGCTGCAGATCGAATACAGCCTCGTGGAACGCACCGTCGAGCGCGAGCTGATCCCCATGGCCAATGCCTTTGGACTGGGCACCGTTAGCTGGTCACCGCTTGGCGGTGGTCTCCTCACCGGAAAATATCGCAAGGGCGAGACGGGCAGGGCGCAAGGGCTCGGCGCGGTCATCCATGGTGAAAGCGACGATCGCAAGACGGCAACCGTTGACGTGGTTCTGGCGATTGCCGAGGAAACCGGACTTCCTGCCGGTCAGATCGCCATCGCCTGGGTACTAGCCAAAGGCTCAACGCTGCCGATCATCGGTCCGCGCACCAAGGAGCAGCTCGACGACAATCTTTCAGCACTCAATGTTCGCCTGACCGAAGAGCAGATCGCCCGCCTCGATACCGCCAGCGCCATCCCGCTCGGCTTCCCCTACGATATCGTTACCGGCAGTCGCGGTCGTCTGGCGGGCGGCAAGGAGGATGTGATGGACTGGCCGGCCGCTGCGGTGAAGTGAGGCCGTTGATCGGCCGAATTTTCCATCCGTCATGCTCGGCCCGGGGCGAAGCTTCCGTTTTCGCGGGGTGAGTCCTCGGCTCACCACCCGGGGATGACGGAGTGGCTCCCGGACAGAAGCCCAATGTCGCCGCGACGATGTCGAAGCAGCCCTCCATGGACGTGTTCTTTCGACGTCGGCAAGGCTTTGCCGTTGTCGCCCTGGGACTAGGGAAGCGTAAGATTGGGACAGTGAACGACGGGCGTCAAGCTTGGCGAGAGGTGTTCGCGCCAGGAGTGCGGTTGTTACCGTTCTATGTCATGTTATGTTATTTCATTACATAAAATCAGATAAGAGTAATTATGGAACTTGGTTGTGTTCTTCCATGGGTTCCTTTTTGCATACCGCGCATTTCAGTTCTCCCGAATAGGTTTTCTGGCTTTTCCGAACCCAAGGATGATCTGGCAGGTTTGGGCCACGACTATTTCGCCCTTTCCGCGCAAGTAGGGACCGCCGATTTTAGTCCCGCCATCTGCAGCCAAGGAAACTCCCGTGTTCGAACTACCGTTCGGCCGCGTCGGCATCGCTATCTGCTACGATGGCTGGTTTCCTAAAACGTTCCGCTCGCTTGCGCTGGCTTGCGCCGAACTCGTTTGCGTTCCCACGAACTGGGTGCCGATGGCGGGGCCGAGAGCGTCGCCGCGCCAGTGGCGAACATTCTCCATAAAGCGGCTGCCCATACGAACGGCCTCTTCATCGCCTGCGCTGACCGGGCGGGAACGGAACGCGGACAGCGTTTTATCGGGCACAGCCTGATCATAAGGATGGCTGACCAGCGCCCTGCCCGGCAAGCGCCGATCGCCAGGAATTCCTCGTTGCGAAAATCGATCTGTGGAGCGTCGCCGGGACCCGGGCGCTCAACCGTTTCAACCATCTGCTCGGCGATAGCCGCGCGGTGGAAGGAAGTAAACGTCGCCAGTGTGCTCTTTTGGTGGACTATCGTCCAATTCGACGTGGCCTATTCGCATCGAAGCCGTCCCAACCGAGCGCAGGATTACCCCTCGATCGCGGCAGACTGGCGTACGTGGCCGCCGGGTCATGTGTTACCCGCGAGCATGACGACGAACAACGCGCCGATCCCAACCGCACGGTTTTGGTGCGGTGAGCGGCCCGTCATTCGCCGTCGTCTCCGGTGCAGTGCGTCTAACCTACGGTGAGCGTAAGTCCCCTACGCAACGTTGCCGGCATCCGCCTAGAAGCTGGCTCCTTCCAATTTCGCGATCAGCATATCGCGGTCCTCTCCGGACTTCAGCCGTACCGTCAAGGCCGTGCTCTTGACAGGCACCTGGGGTGGTAGGGACACGGCAACGCCCGGAACGTTCTTGGCTGCCCATTGCCTGAAGCGGGGCAGCTTGTTCGGGCCGCTGATGGGGAAAGTGTGGCTGTATCTGAAGCTCATTGCGGGTTCTTTCTCAAAATGGGCAACGGCCGGCACGCGAATCGTCAGCGTTGCTCCGCAGGGTTCGATCTGGGATTGGACAAATTCCTGGCGCCCCTCTTGCCGTCGCAGGTAGCGGCGCCAGGCGGTCAGCGTCTGGCGTTGACCCTGCGGATGGGAAATGCGGTGCGCCGCCGATCGCGCCGGGGGAAGATCGTTGAAGACATCCGTGTTTCCTCAGCTCCTTATCTTGCTCGGCCCAGCGCGTGCAAGATGACGGCTGGCGGGCCGGTCGGAGGGCTCCAGGCGCTCCGGCGCGGTCGCCAGCGCCCTGACGAAGGCGGAAAGCTCGATGTCATCGAGCCTGTCCGCAGCCGCCTCAACGGAGAACCATCGCCGCTGCCTCTGATCTTTTTCTCGCCAGTGGGTCAGAGTGCCTCGTACATTCATGCCGAACACGGCGACGCGGCAGGGGATCTCCGAGCCGTCGTCCAATGCCTTCATGTATCGATAGGTGGTGACCGGTGAAGGCCACATGTCACCAATGATCCCGGCCTCCTCGAAGGCCTCCCGCGCCGCTGCGACAAGGAGCGGGTATCCTTTCATCGGCCATCCCTTGGGCACGATCCATCGCCCCCGCCTGCGTGACGTTATGAGTAAGACCTTCGGCGCGCCGTCGCGCCGAATGCGCCAGGGCAAGACCCCAACCTGCTGCAATTCGTCGATGCCGCTGGCCCTCAATGCATGATCGTCGATTTTTGTGTTGTGGCTCATCGTCGGCATCCCTCCTCAAGAAAGGTGGTTGCAACACAAAGCGGACGCCGGTTGTGACCGACGGAAAAAGCGCGGCGGGCGGCTAAGAATTGGCGTCTTGCACCATGGGCAGCGGGCCGCGGCAACGGGAAGATGGCGATTGCAGGTGACGCAGATCGGGCGAGATCGTAAGTGGGACATGGATACGCTCCATTAACGCGCCGTGTGTTCGGCACGAATAGAACCGCACTGTTCTTGATCATGTGTTCCCGGAGCGGCGGGTCTGTGGCGGCGTTACAGAGTCAAGGCTGCCTGCTCCGGGAGGGGGAGCATGCTTGATCGGTAAGACTCAAAATCTTGACAGACGTATCCATACACATGCCCTGCATTTAGACAGCGCATGCAGCAATTTCAAGGGTAAGCTCCTTTCAACGCCTCCGTTTCCGGAACGCCGCGGAAGCCGCCCGCAGAGCCGCATGGGCAATATTCAGGTGCGCGTTAATTCTCATCATTTGTTGCTCGATGAGGTGACCGGCCTTGACGTCACCACCCGGGCGGGATCATCCAGCTTCTTTCCGATATCAGAGCCCGCATGGGCATGGCGATGCTCTCCGTCACCATCATCTCGCGCTGCTCGCTCAAATCGCCGATCGCGTCATGTATACCGGCCTCTCGTCGAAGTCGCCCTGCTTGACACTTACGGTAAGGCATCGGTGGCGACCGACTTGTCGGGATCATCCGAGCCCGCTCTGAGGGTCGCCCTGCGATGGTTTTCGCTGCGTTATCTTACGCTTTTTCACGCGTTCGACCTTCCCTATCGCGGCTGGATCGATGACAGAATGGCTAGCCCGTCACAACTCCGGCCCCCGAGGTCCGTGTCGGCTGGCGCGCGGCGTGCTCGAATTACCGGTCGTCTAGCCAGCGTCCAAAGGCCGCATCTCGACCAATTGAATCCAATGCCTCAAGTGACCACATGGGAATCATGACTACTTCACGTCGACACAAGAAATACTTGGTTCTCTCAGCGTCCCTGCTGACGCGCTCGTAGCCCCGAGCGGCTCGAACGCACCCGTTCGCCGTTTCGGGGATCCCTCTCAAATAAACGATCTGGCCACGGCTACTCGCGCTCGGCGCTCAGCGCCGTTGCGTCTGCATGCCCGTTCGCCGCTTCGCTTCCGCGACCACGCGAGCGGGCCGATCAATGCTGCGAATGGAGGGCAACAATGTCCGCATACGAACACTCATCACCCCAAGACCGCCAGGATCCGACGCTGCGCAATTTCAGCGTGACGAAACTTCTTCTACGTACCCTGCAACGCCGGCAGCGGAGGCGGGCGACCGCCGCGCTTCACAACCTCGACGACAGGCTGCTCGAGGACATTGGTATAACGAGGAACGATATCCCGCGGATCGTCGAAAGGCTCCTCAGCTACAGAGCAGAAACCGCACTCTTTGGAACTACAAGATATGCCGCTGATAAGGTTTTGAGGCCGCCTTGCGAAGCTTCCGGGAGGTCAAAACGGGCCATTGGGACGAAGGAACTCGGAAGACACCGAACGGCAAATAACGCCAACTGGAAGCCTTCGATGAAGACAAAACGTCGACTGCTGGGAATGCCTCGTTGACTCTACTCTTCTCCGAACTCCAGCGGCATATCGCGGCTTCGTGCAGAATACTTAGATGCGAATCCGATCCGCCGCCACTATGCAGGCGGTGATGTAACGCGCGAGCAACGATGTATTGCGCCGATGGACGAAATAACGGCTTCGGAGCATCGCAGATATTTATAGGTGCAACTCTAAACTGTATTCAGGCAAAATATTGAATCTATGCCCGATCCATTGAAAGATTCTCACTTTGCTAACCATTTTGCATCACGTTCCCTTAGCCACCCGACGATGATCTCGGGAATTGCACTTGTGTGCGACATGACTTCATCACGTCAGAAATGAATTCGGCGCGCCAGAAGAGACATGTCCACGTTGAGAAATGTCCATCATGAGAATCAAGAACCAATTCATCATCCTGGCATCCGCCACCGGTATCGCTATTACGGGCCTGGTCGGTAGCCTGTGGGGATACGACGGCGCTGCCACGGATGTGACAAAGGCCTACGACCAGAAGTACCGATCTTATCTGCTTGCCGATAATTTGCGCCAGTCGTCCGACGACCTCACTCGTTTGGTGCGGACATATGCCGAAACCGGCGACGTTTCTTTCAAGGAACAATACAATGCCGTCGTAGAGATCAGAAACGGTACACGACCGCGCCCGGAAGACTATCACCGGATCTATTGGGACTTCGTCGCAAGCGGAGAGACCAAGCCTCGGCCCGATGGTGTCGCCGTTTCCCTAAACGACCTCATGAAGCAGGCCGGCTTCACGGACGAGGAATTCTCGCTCCTTGACGAGGCCGGCAAGCGCTCCGACGGGCTGATCAAGCTGGAAACAGAGGCGATGGATCTCGTGGACAATGCCGCGACGAAGGGGCCGGAGTCCCAGCGCAAGGCGACGCAGATGCTCAACTCGCCGGACTACCATCGCTACAAGGCCGAGATCATGAAGCCGGTCGATACCTTCTTCGTCAAACTCGAAGCGCGCACCCAGGCGGCGGTGGATGAGGCGAACGCGCGTGCCTCATTCTACTGGAGCCTTACGATCGCTGCCATGTCCGCTCTCGTTTTGATGCTGGCCATTATCGGTCTCGTGACCTTCAAGCGGATCATTGGCGGCATGTACAAACTCGGTGCGTCGATGGGCCTCGTCGCAGGTGGGCAGTTGGACGCCCAGATCGATCTTGCAAAGAACGATGACGAGATCGGCGACATGGGCAAGGCGCTGGAAGTTTTCCGGCAAGGCGCGATCGCCAACAGACGGTTGGAGAATGAGGCGGAAGAAAATCGCAGGCGTGCTGAGGTCGAGCGGATTGCGACGCAGGAAAAGGCCGAAGCCGATGCAGCCGAACGCCTCCGCGTTGCGACCTCCGGACTTGCCGCCGGCCTGAAGCGCCTTGCCTCCGGCGACCTCGCTTTCCAGCTCAACGAGGCCTTCGCGCAGGATTTCGAAGCCTTGCGCCGCGACTTCAACCATTCTGTCTCCCAGCTCGGCACGACGATGTCCGAAATATCGAACTCGATCTCTGGGCTTGATACCGGCACCCGCGAGATCGCCGACGGTACGGACGACCTATCAAAGCGCACCGAGCAGCAAGCGGCCTCGCTCGAGGAAACGGCCGCAGCCCTTGACGAGATCACTGTCAACGTCGCCAATTCCAGCAAGCGCACCGAAGAAGCCAAGAATGTCGCGAGCCGCGCCAATCAATCGGCTGCTGAATCTGCGCAAGTTGTCTCACATGCTGAAGAGGCCATGCGCAAGATCGAGGAAAGCTCACAACAGATTTCCAACATCATCGGCGTCATCGACGAGATTGCTTTTCAGACCAATCTCTTGGCACTGAACGCCGGGGTGGAGGCCGCACGGGCGGGCGACGCCGGCAAGGGTTTTGCCGTTGTAGCCCAGGAAGTGCGGGAGCTAGCCCAACGGTCCGCCCAAGCGGCCAAGGAAATCAAGGGGCTCATCCATAACTCGTCTACAGAAGTCGGAAACGGAGTGAAACTGGTTCGCGATGCCGGTTCGGCATTGAAAACCATCAGCGGCTTCATCGTCGAAATCAATGCGCACATGGAATCGATCGCCACATCTGCGAAAGAACAGTCAGTGGGGCTCGCCGAGGTTAACACGGCTGTCAATTCGATGGACCAGACGACGCAGCAGAATGCGGCAATGGTGGAACAATCGAACGCGGCGTCAAACACACTTGCCTCGGAAGCCGTCAGGCTGCGGGAACTGGTCAGCCAGTTCAGGCTCGAAGGCATGACCGCAACGCATCCCGGCTCACCGCGCGTTGCCCGTAGTGCTGATTCCGCAGTTGCCTCCCCTGCCCGCTCCCTCAGCCGTAAGGTCGCATCCGCATTCAGCGGCAATGCGGCGCTGGCAACCAGCCACTGGGAAGAGTTCTGAGAGGTTGATATTTAGCATTTCGTCTTGGACGCGCTCGCGACAACGGAGCGCGTCCAACGATGGCCTTTACACGCACAAGGCTCGCCACCATCGTAGCTCTCTCTATTTCGTAAAAAGCGAGGAGATCAACCCGCAGGGACAACCGCGCTGCCTGCTCGACTCACGGATCCTTGTCTCAGCCGATCGCTACTTTAATCAACGCATCGCGCCGGCATCGAGGCAGCCATGACCGAGATCAAGGGTGAAACTTTCAAACAAGGCTTTAACTTCTCTTCACGCAAAGGAACGTGGCCGATCAATCCAATAGGCCTTTGATCGTCGCGACAGGCAAAAACATGCGCATCGGCATCGATGGCAGCGACTGGAAGCCATACCAAGCGTAGAGTTCGACGCGACGCTTCGTCTTTTCCTCATTGCCACATTCGAGGACGTCAAGGAGAACAACGGCGATCCCGATCTGGTCGGCAATTCGGGCGATCCGTTTGAGACAATCGGCAAGGAGATCGCCACCGTAACCGCCACTCCTACAGCGCTCATCGCGCCCCACCATCGAGATATAGGCTGCAGGAATGCTTCCATGCCCAGGCCGCGAACGGGCATATTTCTCCGGCAGGTCGCGATAGCTGATTGAATGACTATTGATTGCGTAAGAACCGATGACAGTCGTGCCGTCCTCCTCGGTCATCACATAGACCCGAAGATTGCCGGCTCTCGACAGTTTGTTGGCCGTCTTTTTGAAGAAGTTGTCGACTTGAGGGATACCGCAGGAAAAAGCCGCTCGATCATGCCTATTCGGATCGAGCAGCTCGATAACGCGTTTCGACGCTCTGGAATCTGCCATTATTTGGAATCTACGGTGTTGCCGTGGCGCTTGAACGCCTCCTTCAAACTATCCGCCGGCGCTGGCGGATTGTCGAGCGCGTCGAAAAACACCTGATGATCGGCCGGCTGCAAGATCGTTGTCTCATGCGCAGCGATCGTTGCAATGGCGGATTGATATGCGGCATTGATCGTAAAGGCGGAATCGTCGAGACCGGACAGTGCAGCGGCCCGCTGGATCGTCCTCTTAACGCGTTCCTTCGTACGGAAATTCATTCGAGCGCTGTTCGGCTCATTGATTTCGGTCGTGATATCCTTGATCGCGCCCATCATCGCCTCCTGCTATGAAGCGTGCATATACTCTTAATGGGCGTACACGTCGATATAATCCGCCAAATGTACGTCAGCTAAACATACAATGAGGTCGATCGCAATACAGTTTGTAAAGCATCAGGGCGCGACGACCACGAGCGCGAAGAACGCCGCTCTCGTCAAAAGCTTCGGTGCGGATGTGGTGATGACTACACCAGCCAGACTTTGAGAAAGTTCTCTTGAACTACGACGTCGTGCTGAATAGCGAGATCCGAAGATACTTGCGAAATCCTAAACGTTCTGAAACCAGACGGCCACCTCGTTTCGATTTGAAGCCCCGCCGGATGCGGCATTCGAACGGGTTTCCAACGCCTCAGGAAGATACCCAATGCCAATCTGCGCAAGTGCCGAGTATTGGCGTCATAAGCTTTATGTGGGCATCGACTCGTTCCAGCACTTTTTCAGGCAGGAAGCTCAGAGTACAACATCGAGTGTCCGACATCTGGGACAACAATCGATAAACTGCGACTTGCGGCGGCGCGCTCACAGGCCGAACAGATATCGCCAAATTGACACCCGTCCCCGGATAGTCCGAGGGCGAGGTTAGCTGGCTTTCTTCAATCCCACGACCTTTCTAAGGTCGTCGTTCAATCGACTTTGCCAGCCCTTGCCGCAGTTGCGCTTGTAGTGCTCGATGATGTCGGGGTCCAACCGAATGGATATCTGTTGCCGAGGTTTTTCGATAGCCGGGCGCCCTCTAGACCTCTTGATGCTTTCAGCCAGGTCAGGGAAAGCTTCCGCAAACGGCCTTGCTTGAGCTAACTGATCATCTGTTGCCTCTGGCGCGTCGGGGTCACTGGCTATCTTACGTTGGATTTCAGCCTCTTCTTTATCGGAGAGGTAGCGAACCTTGCGGGGTTGGTTGGTCATAGTAGGTTCCTTTCCTTCTGGCTGGCGTCACGCATGGAAATGATGGAAATGCCTTCGGTTCCAAGGTGGGCGAACACGACTGCGATAACGCCGTTGCGCAGGACGCCGATTGCCATGAAGCGGCCTTCCTTTGCCGGGATCACGAGAGACGACATGAAGAACTCGCCGTGCAGATCGTCAAAGTCATAGCCGTGCTTGGCTATGTTGGACTGGCGCTTGTGGTTATCGTAGGTGATCTTCATGCATTTATGTATCACATTTATTCATTAATGCAACAATAAACGTGATACGTTTAACGAGGAGATGAACCACAATTTCGCATCCGACGCTAAGGCCGCTCGACTCTTGAATTACGACGTCGTGCTGAATAGCGACGATCCGAAGATGCTTGCGAAAGCTTTAAATGTTCTGAAACCAGACGGCCACCTGGTTTCGATTTGAGGCCCCGCCGGATGCGGCATTCGAACGGGTTTCCAACGCCTCAGGAAGATACCCAATGCTAATCTGCGCAAGTGCCGAGTATTGGCGTCATAAGCTTTATGTGGGCATCGACTCGTTCCAGCACTTTTTCAGGAATAACGGCACGTTCAGGCAGGGACCACCAAAGCCGGTTTACACATTCAACCGTCTCGGTCACCGCTTTGAGCACAGCAGCTTCCGGCAGACGTGAACGGTTAGCGAAGGCCTTCCACCGTTGTGCATTCATTGCCTTGAAGGAGCGGTCGCCGGCAAGCGACAGCGCCATAGCATCAGCCGGAATATAGGGAACCGTCGAGAGCACGTCGTAGACCGGTGCAAGTGCCGGCTTGTCGCCTGCGCCGCGATAAATCAGCGACCAATTTTTGAGGTGCATGTCACCATTGCCAGTGATGGCGGCCAAAGCCAACCGTCGGACGAATTCCAGCGCGGCCGAAGAGGAAACCGCAACGCCGAGTGCAGCGGCGATATCGTGATAGGCCGCGCCTTCGTATTTGCGCGAAGGATAGATGCCGAACACCTGAGCAAAATCCTCGATATGGATCCGCTCACCATCCATGCCGCGATCGAAGCGTTTGACGAGCAAGACGTTCCCGTCGGACAGCGTATTGAATTCCTCCGGAATACCCGCGAATTCCGATTGTTCGACGAGCTCACGTTCCGGCACATCCATGCCGATCGCTTCTGCCAGAGCCAGATTGGCATATTCGTTCTCCGAGACGCCCGGAAACGAAGTCGAAGGAAACTTGGCGATATAAGACCCCTGCTCATGCCCGAGCGGGATGGTCAGGCCCCCACCCTTGCCCGTGTTCTTGATGACGGAAAGTTTCATCTGCACACCCGCGAGCGAAAACCGGGCCTTCGGTTCGGGCCGTGACAGAGCGTCGGCATTAGCAACCACTCCTTCGCTTGGTACGACGCGGACAGCACCTGGTAGATCCGACCCGAGGGCCACAAGCAGATCGAAATCGTTCCCAGCGCGAACACTGCCTGCGTGGTGCTTTTCCATCGCCTCGCGCAGTTTGTCCTCGGGAAGAAGATTGGCAAAAAATGCGGGCAAAGCTCTAGCTACAGGTTTTGGATCCTTGCGCAATCCTCCGGTTGCCGCGCGAAAAGACAGACTGAGCACAGGGAAACCACCCGTAGCGCGATAGCTATCCTCGAAGCTGAACGCGTTGAAATCGCCGGGTGTCCTGACGATCGTGCCGACCTTCAGATTGTTCAATAACACCTCAAGCGATGAGACCGATTTGGGATTTAGAGACGTATTAGACATCAGTGTCACCGTCGGGACGGGACATGAAGGCGGGCAAATCGTCGTCGTCATTCGGTCGTAGCAACGCATCAACGGCTGGGACCATCGCCTGAGGGATAAGCATAATTTCGAGACCGAGGGCGCGAGCAATGTTGATCAGCGTCGTCGTACGGGCCGCGGCGCTCCCCGTCTCGATTTCGCGATACCGAGGACGCGATATGCCTGCCATGCCGGCAACTTGCTCTTGTGTGAGCCTCAAGCCTTTACGCTTCGTCTTTAACAATCGCCCGATTTGAAGTAGAGCCTCTGATCTCATAATTGATACCTGGACCTATCATTACCTTTGAAATGATACGTATAAATATCTAACCCCACAGTCAAGAGGAATGATATGTATGGGGACCTTTGCAGAGAAGTGATCCGTTTACGGATCGTCTTTCTCAGCGATTAGGCAGTTCCCAGATCGAGCGCGCGGCTCCAGCGGCGCGGAGAAGAGGTGTGAGGAACATCGCCCGAGTATGGACGTTCAACTGAAATCGGAAACTTGTGTTCCTGGTCGAGACCTGGCGTCCACCGTTGTGGGAACAAAACTCTGGAGATTGAAAATGAAAGAGGCCAAAAAACCAACGCCCGCAGGCGAAGAGTCGGCCAAAGGCTTGAAAGAGAGCGCTGAAAAGGAGGAGAGACGGGTGGAACGCCAGAAAGGAAGCCCGCTGGCAAAGGGAGAGGACCGATTTGAGGAGCGTTCCAGAAGCTCTGACGGTAAGAGCGCTGGAGACAAACAAAGACCCTGAAGTCGATGCCGAAACATGAGATTCCAAAAGCGCCGCTACGCGCACCTGTGAGGCGCCGGGAAACTCTGGGTCGGCTGGAGATGTCGCTGTCGCTGAAACCATTCATCATCACGGAAAGCGGCGCACGCAAAACTCGAAATCGTGGGTACTGACGCGTTCGACGCTTAGATTAAGTCTGCGAGACGAGTGAATTGACATGCTCTTCGAGTGTGACTTTCCCACGGATCGGCTCGTTAGGCAGTTCGGCACCGTCAATCGTCGCCATGGTCATGCGGGCATAGGAGCGGGCGGCGGCCTCGGAAAACCCCTGCTCTCGGAAGCTCTTTTCGATCCGTTGACGGGCTATCCCTTGTAGTGCGACAGGAAGACCAAGCGCGTTTGAGAAGGCTTGCGCCACTTCCGTAAAAGTGTATCTGCGGGGGCCCTCGACATACTCAATACCGACGTCATTGTTGGTGCTTGAAAGTCGTATCGCCGCTACCTCTGCGAGGTCCGCAGGAGAGACCATCGGCAACACAAGATCTCCGGGGAAAGGCGACGACAGATGTCCCTCTTTAGCTGTCTCCAGCAGATTATCCAGATTGGTGAAGTAATAGGCCGCCCGGTTTATCGCAGTCGGTACCCCAGTTCCTTGCACAAGCTGCTCAAATTCGTAAAGGACGGACAAGTCACCAATGCCGTCGCCAGCCTGAGCGCCATAAGAGGATGCAACGACGACCTTCTCCAGGTCTGATCCTCCGACAGCTCTCGCGATGCTTCGAGCGGTTTTGAGTTCCTCGCTGTTGGTATCGGAGGCTGGGCTTGCCGGCGGATTGAGAAGGAAAGCGCGTTTTGCCTGCCTGAAAACCGCGTGAAGCCGATCCTCATTTGCCACTGCGGATTCCGACGTGAAGCCGGCCGCCATTCCGATCAAAGACCGGCCACCATTCCGATCTGAAGCCGGCCACCGTTCCAATCAAAGACCGGCCGGTTTTCGGCACTGAACATTACCTCCTGGGTCAGCAACTTTGGCATCAATTACACCACGACAAACGTGGAGATTTTGATGCCGGCAAAGAGAAGGCTGACCATGAGACAGTTACGACAAATGCTGCGGCTTGCCGGAAGCGGGACGAGCTCCCGCGAGATTGCCGTCGTGTTGGGAATAGCGCGCAGTACGGTGCAGGATAATCTGCGGCGCGCAGCAGCGGTTGGATTGACCTGGCCCTTGCCGGGCGAACTGACCGACGATGCGCTTGCGAACAAGCTCTTCACTCGCAACGGCGTCAAACAGGGCGCGAGGAGACGCGTCGAGCCGAACTGGGCCGATCTTGCTGTCGAGCTCAAGAAGCCTGGTGTCACCTTGCTCATCCTGTGGGAGGAGTATCGTGGCTCGCATCCCGAAGGATATGGCTACAGTCGCTTCTGCGAACTCTTTCGCGGTTTCGAGCAGCGGCTTTCGCCGACGATGCGCCAGGAGCATGCGGCCGGCGACAAGGTGTTCGTCGACTATTCCGGCAAGAAGATCCCGATTGTCGATCGCAAGACCGGCGAGATCCGCGAGGCAGAGATCTTCGTGGCGGTGCTCGGCGCATCCAGCTTCACCTATGCGGACGCGACCTGGACGCAAACGCTCCCCGACTGGATCGGCTCGCATGTCCGGATGTTTCGTTTCTTTGGAGGCGTTCCCCGGCTGATCGTTCCCGACAATCTGAAGTCAGGCGTCAGTCGTGCCAGCTTTTACGATCCCGAGATCAACCGCAGCTACGGCATGATGGCATCGCACTACGCCGTCGGTGTTCTTCCGGCACGGCCGCGACGGCCGAAGGACAAATCGAAAGTCGAGAATGGCGTCCGGTTTGCCCAGTCCTGCATTCTGGGGCGATTGCGCAATCAGACCTTTTTCTCGCTTGCTGAGGCCAATGTTGCCATTGGCCAGGCACTCGATCGCATCAACGGCCACGTCATGCGCCGGTTGGGCGTCAGTCGCCGGCAACTGTTTGAGAGCGTTGAGCGTGCCGCACTCGCAAGTCTTCCGAGCGAAGACTACGAATTCGCCGAATGGCGTTTGGTCCGCGTCTCGACGGATTACCACGTCGAGTTCAAGACTTTCTTTTATTCCGTGCCGCACAGCCTCATTCGCCAGCAGGTCGATCTGAGGGCAACGGCACGCACCATCGAGATCTTCCACCGCGGCAAGCGCATTGCCGTGCATCAGCGCCGCTATGGTGGTCCTCGCCATGGAACTGATCCGGATCATATGCCCAGTTCCCACCGGCGCTATGCCGAGTGGACACCGGATCGCTTTCGGCGCTGGGCCGCATCCATCGGCCCTCAGACCGAAGGGTTGGTCATCGCAATTCTTTCCAGCCGTCCTCATCCCGAACAGGGCTTTCGAACATGCCTGGGTGTCCTGCGGCTGTTTCGCGACATCGAACGCAATCGGGCTGAGGCCGTTTCAGCCCGCGCCGTCGAGATCGGTGGACTGAACTGCAAGAGCATTGCCTCGCTCATCGCCAACCACAAGGCCGCGCGCCATTCCACCGAACCGACCGCCATTATCGATCACGCCAACCTGCGTGGCCCTGATTATTTTCATTGAGGAGACACACCATTGCTGATCAACCCCACCATCGACATGCTGCGCGAACTCGGCCTTTACGGCATGGCAGCCGCTTTCCAGGAGCTCGATGCACAATCAGAAGCACGTGGCCTCGAGCATGCAGAATGGCTTGCCATGTTGCTCGAACGCGAGGCCACCATGCGTCGACAGAAGCGCTTCGAAGCCCGCGCCAGGGCTGCCAAGCTTCGCCACGACGCGCAGATCGAGAATGCCGACTTTCGTGCTGCACGCGGCCTCGATCGCAATCTGTTCATGGCGCTTGCCGGCTGCGACTGGATCCGCAAGCACCACAGTCTTCTCATCACCGGGCCAGCCGGTGTTGGCAAAAGTTGGCTGGCCTGCGCACTCGGCCACAAAGCATGCCGCGAGGATTTCTCCGTCGCCTATCACCGCGTCCCGCGGCTGTTTGCAACTCTTGCCCTTGCAAGGGGCGACGGGCGATACGGCAGGATCCTCAAATCCCTCGCCAAGACCGACCTGCTTATTCTTGATGATTGGGGACCGGAAAAACTCAACGATGATCAGCGGCGTGACCTCCTCGAGATCATCGAAGACCGCTACGAGCGTCGCTCGACAATCGTCACCAGTCAGGTGCCTCTGGATCACTGGTACGAGATCATTGCAAACCCAACGCTCGCCGATGCCATTCTGGATCGCCTCGTTCACAACGCATACCGCATCGATCTGACCGGCGACAGCATGCGAAAACAGCGTCCGCTGGTCGCCGCTGAAACACCTCAAACTTGACCTGAAACAAAACCCGATCCAAACATCAAACAGACCCAGGATCAGTCCGAGAAATGGCCGCCTTCAAATCGGAACGCCGGCCGGAATGAAATCGGAATGACTGGCCGGCTTCAAATCGGAATCAATGGCCGGCTTCATCGGAATACGCAGCCACGTCAGCGATAACTACTTCGACGTTGTTTCCTTGGATAGTTTTCGCCTTTTCCGGATCATGAGCAATGGCGGTAACGTGCCCGCCTGACGAACCGAGAGCCGCGACAACGCTCGAACCGACATGTCCGGTGGCTCCCAGGACGACGTACATGTTTATCTTCCTCGCTAAAAATGCTGCCCTCAGGGAAGCCCGTCGGCAACTCAAGCAAGACTCGATTTCGCTGCGTCACTCAGCGCTGCGATCCGCTTCATCGAAGTGTTGACTTCAGCCTCGTTCCACGAATTTGTTGAAACGGCTGAGGTTGCCATCGCTTGTCTTATCTTGGTAGAGGAAGGCGAGCTTTGCCTCGTCGAAAATCCTGAAGAATTCCTCCCACTCGACTTCTTCAAAAGCTTCCTCTTTTTCTCCGAAATCGATACGAAGCACGCCGCCCTTTCCTTCCGTGCGGATGACGGAAGGGGTTCCACGCCGTTTTTCAACCCATGATCGGATCGTGTCGTGGTCCGTAGTACTTTCTGAACTGCTCATAACCCACTTCCTTCCCTGGATCGTTCACATAGTGACCTTGGCGTTGTCGCCCATGTCCGGCCGGACATGGCTGACTGCGGCCGCAGCCATTTTAATGTAGCTAACGATCGTGCCCGGACTGTCCCAGTATTGGCGAAATCAGGGGTGACCTTGAGGACACGGATCGACGGATCGTCTGGGCTATCCCACCAAGCCTTGGCTCTGCGAAAGCGAGGCAGACGGAGCGATTTGTCTCGATCTCGTCATCCTTTTGACTTGCGACGTCCGTCAGGAAATAAAAAGCATTTTCGCTCGCCTGTGGATGTGCAGACATTGGTCGGGAGCGAATGCTATCGCCGACCTGGGTAGCAAGCATGCAGAATCCGATCTTCTCAGCAAGGTTCCAGACTTTTGCCTGCTCATCTTTATCATGTGTCATAGAAACTCTCCTCTAGAGGTCTGCCGTTCCGTAGGCGACGCTCGGTCCTGGCTATCACGACACCTATGTCCTCAGCCGCAAACTAGCGGCGAGCGACCATTAAAATTGTCGCCATCGCGCACCCTGACTGCGCTTTGCCTCAGACTTCGTTTCATGGGACACAGCGGACCGGCCCGGCGCCGGAGACGACAAACGGAAAAACCGTTTGTCGGTCGAAAGGTTCCCAATGATCAGCGGTTCTGGCGCGGCAAGGCTTGCCGATGCGCTTCAATCAGTCGTCTTCGCTCTGCCGGAGTGGCTGTAAGGAGCTTACCGCGAGCGCTCTGCATATCGTGCTGAGATCAAAAGACGATCCTTAACGGCTCCTGCTCACGGAGCCCTCTTACGGACTGCTAAAGAACCGGGTCAGCGGCTGCCTACCACTGGGCGACGCAAAAGCGGTCGAGAGCCGCGGCGTTCATGTCGACAGCAGCCGGAGAAGCTGGGGGCGCATTGGGCGACAGCACAGAGCAGCTAGTTCTATCATAGCATCGCACACTTGGATCCCACCCGCCCGCCTTGCGGCGGTAGGTGGGCTTATGTGGTGATCACTTGAATCTTTGGAGCATTTTCTGCATCTTGAGATTCTCGGAATGGAGCTTTTCAGCTAGCAATCTCTTCAGCCGCACATTCTCGTGTTCAAGTTTATCTAGCTCAACACGGGAGGCAGAATCGAGACCAACTTCAGTGGACGCGTTGTGATTGAGGCGCGGCAGATTATCCAATACCTCTGCCGCCTGCTCTCCAAGAGCCGCCTGTTTTTGGGGCGGTGACGTTCTTATTTTCCGGGGCAGTTTAATTTTGCGGTCGTCCGGTGTGATGGCCTCTCCTTCAAGCTCTTTTGCGCTTGCGGTTAGATCCCCAGTGAACACGGGCAATGAACTTACGGTATTGTCAGCTGGCGAGCTGGCCTCGACGAAAGGCTCGTCCAGATGTGATGCATGAGGCAAGAGAACTTCCACCTCGCGAGCAAGCGACTTAAAATCGGTACCACCCCAAATCGACGTAGGCTGGGGCTTTGGGCGCCGCCGAGACGATTTGAACTCCACGACGAAACTTCTCTTACTTGGCTTCATATGAGCCTTCACTCCGCAACGAACTAGCAACGAGAATTAGCGACCCGAAAGGAGCACCCATCGCCGAGTGCGGTTCGCTACGAACTGATCCTTATGATCGAACAAGTGGAACAGCGCCCCATGAGAACACCGACGCTTCCCGACCGGAGCGGCGTTGTGACGCCGCCGCCCATGAGCCTAGTGTCTAGTCCAAACCAAGCCGTTTGCGCAACACGGCATTTTCCGAGCGCAGCTTTTCAGCCAGGTTCTTGCGAAGTCGCAAGTTCTCTTCTTCAAGCTTCACCAAATCTTCCAGATCGTCGGGCAGAGCCTCAATACTCGGCTGCATTACGACCTGGGCACCGGCGGCCTTTTTCCAGTTGTAATAGGTCTGTTCGCCAATACCAACATCCTTTACAGCATCCTTGAGCGTGGTTTTGCGTTCGCGCATCAAGGTCTCAATCCGATTGAGCTTTGCTGTTTTCTCCTCCTGCGAGTGCCTGACAGACCTGCCTGCGGGAGCCTTGGCTGGGGATGCCTTGTCCTGGCTTTTAGATGCCGCGGGCTTCCGTGTCATTTTATCGCTGATTGTTTCGCCGTGAACTGCGGGTTGCTCGATATTACTCTCATCCACCATGATATTCTCCCATATTGGACTATTCGCTTTTCCCGCGTAGAGCCTCAGGGCGTTAATGTCCAGACGTGCATCCACGCATTATCGTCAGCTACGGAGTGAGAGGTTTGGAATATCCAAGCCGATGGTACACGTCAAGCGGAGCACCCTGTCGATATTCAGTGTCCAGATCCAGCAATATCAGTACCGGCCGGAGAACTGGTACGGGCCGAGGAAGCACAGCCAATCCGCTGTTATTATGATATACTTTTGCAGCCGTCAGTCCACTGATAAGGAGGCTGCGATCCGGGATGTTGCGGGAAAAGCCAAGCAGGGGAGCCCGGGCGAATTGAAGTTCCTGCAGGGCGTTTTCGATCGGGTATGCATGTGGTGTGACGTTGCGCGCCCTAGCGAGCGAGCGGACCGTTTAGCTCGCTTCATCATGGATGAATTCCACGGAACCAACGACGAGGTGACGCTGCTTGCACACACTATATGGTGTGAGGCGCGGCAGTCTAGAACCCGGCATAGACGGGGGAAACTGAAGGTGTCAGCTTGAGACGCACGGGCAAAATTTCTTGCCAAATGCTGGAACCTTCTTCAGCGATCGCTATTGGAACTGTCGTCAGCAAAGTCTGACATTGCACCTTGTGAGCCCGGCTCCTCCGATTTTTTGTAAGCGGAGGGGCCACTTCTTCGCGCCAATCTCGCCGGCGCACCTGATTAATTGTACAGCTCCTTTCCACCCACGAGGCAATCTCTCGGGCAAACGGTTTTTGCCTTTCGGTCCGCGGATTGATCATCACCAAGGATGCGAACCCCATCGCAGCACTCGCCGACCACCCGAAAGCCTTCCGAGCGCTTCCCTCTGTATTCGTCAGCTTAGAATTGGGCTACAGCGCCGTCATAACAGCGCTCCAAGGCAAAACCGCTGTCGATGAATTTTAAGGAAGTCGATTGGCAGCGCCAGCAATATTGCCGCGACAACACTATAGAACCCTTAGCAGCAAGAAGTGTGGCCGCGGCAAATGACATGCTTGCGATCGCCACAACATTCGAGACGGCCATTCCCCTTAAGATATCGAGGCGCATGCGACGTGAAGGATCTGCCTTAAGTCAAAGGCCAGACGATCCCCTTTCCATGAAACACTTTGATGCGCCGACGCTTAACGGCCTAACGATGAGGGCATTGGGTTGGTCCGCTCTTCCAGCAAGCCGCGGCTATCGCTGATCCGGTTCTTTGGAACATTCAATTTCGCTCGTGGTTGGTCTCGATATGCGCGCTCCGATATTGCAAGACCGAGAACGCAGGAGTTTCGACGTAGCATCGGTAGATGCGCTCGTAACCGGCCACTGGCCGACCACACACGCAATTTGGACTGCAGAGGGTCGAACCAGTTTCCCACCAATCCGTTTAATCGAAGACGGAAGCTATCGACGGCGAAAGGGAACCCCAGAGTGCCAGAGAACAACGCCGGGAACGACCCAAAGGGTCGAGACGCCAAATCGCCAGGGCAGATACCCGCGAACGGACTGTGGGATGTGACCTGGCGGGTTTATGTCAGCTTTACCGAGGACAGGGTTGCGATGATTGCGGCCGGTGTGACCTACTACCTGTTGCTCGCAATTTTCCCCGCATTGGGCATCTTTGTCTCTCTGTATGCCTTTGCCGCGGACCCAGCAGATATCTCAAGGCAGATGGAATTCCTCGTATATATCGTGCCATCGGAGGCCCTGAGACTGATCCTGGACCAATTAGGCACACTTGCATCGCAGAAGCCCACCACGGCAGGCCTTGGACTGCTGATCAGCTCAAGCATGGCGTTATGGAGCGCGCATAACGGGATCGCGGCGGTTTTTGAAGCAATGAACATTGCGTACGGCGAAAGCGAGAAGCGCAGCTTCTTGCACCGCACCAGTTTAGCGATGGCTTTCACCGTCGGCGGCATGATTGCAGCTATTTTGGCGGTCCTGGCGGTCGCGGTGTTACCTGTCTGGCTGGGCTTCATCGGGCTCGAGCGATGGGCTGAACTACTCGTGGATTTCGCTCGATGGCCGATACTGCTACTTATGTTCACCGGAGGTGCCGCGATGCTCTATCGGTTTGGACCAAGTCGTGAACCGGCGAAGTCTCCATGGCTTACCTGGGGTGCTGCCTTTACCACCCTCATGTGGTTGGGCACATCACTGCTGTTTTCATTCTACCTCGACCATTTTGCAAACTATAATGCAACCTATGGCACACTCGGCGCGTTTGTCGGTTTCATGGTTTGGACCTGGATCTCGGTCATCATCCTCATCCTTGGGGCGGAAATCAACGCTGAACTTGAGCATCAAACGATGTGCGATTCCACAACAGGTAGACCTCTTCCGATGGGCGAACGAGGCGCCTATGTCGCGGATACGGTGGGTGACCCGGCTCCCCCTCCCAACTGAAACGTTTTGTTACCCGGCGCCGTTCGGACGGCCGGCTATCGCGACCCCTCCAGTTCGTGCAAGTAGAAGAACGGCCCTAGTAACGTTCCTGCAACTAGTCGATTGATTCCAACACTTGGTGCCCTCGTCTGACGGCTGCGATGATGTCGTCAGGGTCTGCTTTCCAGATGAATGGCTTGGGCTGTTCGTTGTGCTCTTTGATAAAGCGGTTGATGGCTGCCTGAAGATCAACAACGGAATGGAAGACGCCATTTTTCAGTCGTCGCCGGGTGAGCTTAGCGAAGAACCCCTCGACGGCGTTCAGCCAGGAACAGGATGTCGGAACGAAGTGGAAGGTCCAGCGTGGGTGCCGCGCCAACCAGGCCCGGACTTTGGGCTGTTTGTGTGTGGCGTAGTTGTCCAGGATGACGTGAACCGCCTTGTCCTTCGGCAACTGAGCCTCAATCGTGTTGAGGAAGCGGATGAACTCCTGATGCCGGTGGCGCTGCATGTTGCGGCCGATGACAGAGCCGTCGAGAACATTCAGGGCAGCGAAAAGTGTCGTGGTGCCGTGGCGCTTGTAATCATGGGTCATCGTGCCGGCACGACCCTTCTTCATGGGAAGACCCGGCTGCGTCCTATCCAGCGCCTGGATCTGACTTTTCTCATCGACGGAAAGGACAATCGCATGGGCCGGCGGCGAGACGTAGAGACCGACCACATCATGAAGCTTCTCGGCGAAAGCCTTGTCGTTCGATAGTTTGAAGCAGCGCCACCGATGGGGTGCGAGACCATGCTCATGCCAAATCTTGACGACTGAGGATGCCGCAATCCCCACAGCCTTTGCCATCGCACGAACAGTCCAATGTGTGGCTTCCTGCGTGGGCGGCTCCTGCGTCAGGGCCACAACCCGGTCGACAAGATCAAGCTCAAGCGGCGCAGTGCCGGGCGGGCGGCTCTTGTCGCGCAAAAGGCCATCCACGCCTTCGGTCATGAAGCGTTCCTGCCAACGCCAGACGCAGGTCTTCGACTTGCCCGTGGCCTCCATGATCGCGACGGTTCCGAGACCCGCGTCGCTCATCAAGATGATCTTCGCCCGCCACACATGCTTTTGCGGCGAACTGCCCGCCGAAACGATTGCGTTGAGACGAACCCGGTCGTCAGCGGAAACCTCAAATGTGATACCCGTGCGCATGCCAGATCGTCGCATATGCGCGCAAAAATTGGAATCCTAAATCGGACTCTTTTGTCTCGATCAAACCACTAGAGGCTCGCTAAGGTTCTCCGGGCGGACGACGGTAACCGTCGAGCCGAAGCAATCTCGTACCGACCTATCGCCGCGCCGCCTTGTTGCCGGGCATCATATCGTATTTATGTCATTGATTACCGCGATGGGAAACAGTGCTCGGATAACGATGCCTTCGCGGTGCCACTCACGCATGATCTGGCATTTAAGGTTGGTTCTCAGCACCGTTTCCAGGCGACTCCCAAAGCCTTGGGTGCCAAGTTCTGCATCCGGCGGAGACACTGGAGGGCCGCCGGATTCTCGCCAAGTTAGGTGCAATGTCCCGGAGTGAAGTTCGCTTTCGACCGAAATATCGCCCGTATCGGCGGAAAATGCCCCATATTTGACGGCATTGGTCATAAATTCATGCAAGAGGAGCGACAGACTTGTCAAGCTCCCAGCACTAATTTCGACGTCGAGGCCTGACATGACGCATCTCGGGCGCGCCCCCTCCTGGTAGGGCGCCGTCAAGGTTTGCAAGAGCCGGAAAAGCGTCGTGGTATGTTGCGCAGGGACGCTGTCCATTTGGAGATTAGGCAAGGTGATCTCATGTGCCTTGGCCAAGGCATTCAATCGCTCCCTCAACCCGTGTGCAAGTTCGGAGGGCGTCTCAGCATTCTTTGCTGCAAGGGTCACCAATCCACCCGCCAAGGCAAACAGGTTCTTCACCCGATGATGCATTTCGCGGAGCAGCAGGGATTGTTGTTCGGCATGACGTTTACGCTCGGTGATATCCCGCGCGATCTTGGAGGCCCCGACGATCTTGCCTTGCGTATTACGGATAGGTGAAACCGTCAGCGAAATGTCGAGCAAAGTACCGTCCTTGCGACGTCTAATTGTTTCAAAGTGATCGACACGTTCTCCCGCCTGAAGTCGAGCCAGAATAGCAGGCTCCTCATCCAGCCGATCGGTGGGAATAAGAATGGTGACCGGTTTGCCAATGACCTCATCGGCGCTATAGCCGAATAGCCGTTGAGCTCCTTGATTCCAGCTCGTGATAATCCCCTGCAGGCTCTTGCTGACTATTGCATCATCAGAGGATTCTACGATTGCAGCGAGAAGAGCGCCAGCATCCGGTCCCTCGGGACAATCGCCTACCGGGGGCACGGCTTCACCACGCGACGCTTCAACACAAGAATTAGAAGACATATTCACTCTCACGAACCATGCTGGGACCGCGCCATCCTTGAACAAGAAAAGCGGCGACGCAAGTCCGTCCCCTCTCGTGCGAGTTGAAAAAATACATCGAACGCTGCTAAATTTCACGCGATAAGCACCTGGCGACGCATCGCATTACACCCGCGAACACCATGTCGGTATGTTTCCGCGACCGTTATGCCAGGCTCGGCGAAACAATGGCTCAAAAGACACCTGAACCATTAAGGACGGCCCGCGTTTCTCCTTGAATGGTGAGGTCAGGTCATGTCTCGTACCTTCAAAACCAATCGAAGCCGAGCTCATTTGCTCAATACCGGCCTGGTCGCGTTCGCTATGTTGACCATCGCTATAATGGTTGCATTGCTTTAGTCGCGGGACCTACTTGGTCTTCTCGGTTCCGGTTGGCGTCCTGATCTCTGACGGACCACCAGTTCCAGACTCGGCGGTCGGATCGCGATCGACAGGGGCAGTTTGCGCGCTCCCATTTTCTGAAGAATTGTTGTCGACGACGCCTTGGTTGCTCGGAGTTACTGCTGGTTTTTCCGTTGTGACCTGTTCTGGGGCGGTCGCGGCGTCATCGTCGATACCTTCACCGTAAAGACCCGCTATGCCCCATGCGACCATGGCAAGAACAAGTCCACCGACAAGCACAGCGAGAACCGGAACGCCAAGAAAACCTTGGCGGGCTCGGACCGCGGGAATTGGCGCGGCGTCGTGTTGTTTGGTTTTTTTGTTGTCGAGATAGCTGGCCATGGAACTCTCCTGTCGCGTTTGTCTCTCATAAACCGAGCTCACGGTCCAAGGTTCCACTAGATCCGGAAACGCGAATGTCATCCTTGGCAACATCGTTGCCACCTGGCCCCTTTTTTTGAAAATGGAAAGACGAACCCGACATCGCGTCTCGATGGGGCATCCCCGTGCAATCGCCGCCGTAAGCCAATACAATCAAAGTGCATTGATGACGACCCTGCTGGCAACGGCTACGAGCAATCCTGCCAAAGCTACCGCCGTGCCATATCGCGCCACTCTCATCCGCCGCCAGCGAGCGCCATTCCAGTCATAGCCCATCAGTCAACTCCGACATTTCGTTCGGTTCTGAAAGTTAACCAAAGTCCGTTATGAAGAGTTTGCGGGCCATGGCTCAGGCTTCGGGGAGCAATTCGTCCGACGAGCCGTCAGCGCCAACTTCTTCAGTCGCGCGATCCTTCAGATCCGCCAGCTCATCCGCCAGTTTTCGCAGCTTCAACGAAATGTCTTGAAGTGCCATTGCACTAGGCATCTCATCAATCGAGCCGCGCTGATCCTTGTGGTCATTCATTAGAAGCTCCTCTCTTCCGACTTTCGGAAACTAGGTCGCGGGTGCGTTCCGGCAAGAACGGCTCAAGACTGTTTCCTCAAAACCCTTTTTGATGTGCCAGAGTGATGTCCAAATCGCGACAACTCCCGGTCCATCTCCAGTCCATCACCAGCCGCAAGGAGAGGGTTTCAAAGCCAGCTGATTCACTCCGCTCGCGCTCATGCCTTGCCGTCAGCCATTACCTTTAAGGCGTCTCTAATTAAAGCAGAGCCCAATCGGACTGTCACGCCCTTCATTGAGGAGCCGCTTAAACGACTTGTGTTCTTTCCGAACGGCGGCCAAGTCTGCTCGTACCGCCGCCGATCGCAGTCGATTGTTACCCGCGCTACGTGCCTTTGACGGAACTGGAGTCTGCAGTTTCAGGTGCGCCCCGCATCTGCTACCTGTATTTCCTGCAGTTCCGCTGCCCAAGCGCCTCCATTAGGATCTGTTCTGAGATCTGAAAGTTCGGTTCGGGAACACAGGTCCAAATGGGCGGGACACTGGAGTATTCCCCGATGGTCGATAACCGCAGACTGTCATTGTCCTTGAGGAAGCTACGGGCAGCCAGTTGTGCGGAAGATCTTCAACCCTCTGCTGGGCGAACTTCGCAAGCGGTACGGCTTGTCGCAGATGACCTTCCTCTTGGTTTGCAGCGGAGGAACCTCAGCCTTATATCCGTATTACTGCACGACCTGTTCGGATAAGTGGACGGAGATCTACGTCGACAAGTGCTATTTCGACATAGATCCGGTTGTTGACGTCGTTCGCTCGGGATTCTTCCCGGTGGATTGGTCGTCTCTTGATCAGCGGCCAACACTAACCTCCCGTATGTTCGAAAAAGCGCGTTCCTACGACATCGCCCCCACGGCCTAACGATCCCCATCCGTGGCCCGAGAGGCGAACGCAGTCTCTTTTCCGTGACCTCAAACCTATCCAAGCGCAATTGGTTAAGGCAACGCGCTTCGAGCATCCACGAGCTGCAGATCCTTTCTCACTTCCTTCATGAGACGATGCTTTCTACCGCTGCACTTCGAGAAGTCGGTCGTTATCGGACCTCTCTAAACGCGAATGCCAGTGCCTGCAGCTGCTGGGAACAGGTCGGATTTCCAAGCAGATAGCAGCGAACCTGGGCATTTCGGAAAATGCGGTGAAGTTGTACCTGCGTTCGGCAAAGCTCAAGCTCGGAGCCTCTACCAGCCATCACGCCGTCGCCAAGGCAAGTTACCTCGAATTGATAAAAATCTGACCGCGCTCGATCGTTGTTCGCCGTCGGCGTTCCCGGAATGGCGATCCGCTTCTACGAACGCCACGGGTTCGTAAGGGTTGGGCGTATTCCAAACGGCCTATTGGGCCACGACACGGAAATCGACGAACTCATAATGGCGTTACGCTTGGAGTAGCAATCGACAGATGTTTCGTCACAGGGCGCACCGCGAAAGCGGGAACAAAATCCGCATCCGACAATCCTAGAAGATCGTCTCATCGCCATCTGATGAGACGACATCTGTTCCCGTCCGTTTGCCTGCCGTTGTCGCTAAAGCTCGCCAATACCAGTAGTCGTATCCGTGGTGCGGACCCGCAAATTGTTTTGGACATGCGAGACGCCAGTGACGGCGTCGGCGCAGTCTTCCGCACGCCGCTTATCCTGGCGTGACGATACCAGCCCGGTGAGCGTCACCTCGCCGCTCGAAACCACAACCTCGATATCGGAAGCATCCAGCCACCCGTCATCCGTCAACCGATCGTTGACATCGTCTCTGATGCGTTCGTCGGAACGCTTGTATCCGCGTGGGCCCTTGCCGCGAAACTGGTCCATCCGACGGCGATATTCCGCATCCTCGTCGCCGAGCCAGGACGCAACCTCGTCTCCCGCCTTTTCGAGAAATCCACGTTCTTCGTCGTAACCGCGACCGCTTCGCGCGTAGCTATCCTCATTGGCGGAGTAGCGTCGACGCTGGCCGTAGCCAGCCCGATCTGCGCGCTCGGTGTAGCCTAGATCGTCGGTGCTCCAAGCCTCGGGACTGCCGCGCTCGAAATCGGTCTCCGGGCGGGCTCGTCCTTGACCCGACAACGGGCGTTGATGGCTGCGCTTTTCCGGTCTGCGGTAACCGTCTCGTTCAGCCTCGTAGTCACGGCCATACCGTTCCTCACGTTCATATCGATCTTCTGCCATGGTGATGATTCCTCCTTGTTGCCGCAGAACAACGCTGGCGCGCTCCTGTTCCATCCCAATGACAACAAATCGACTCAACGACACAGATGGTCTCGATAATCGCGTCGTACGAGTTACTGAGAATGAACCCGAGCGAAGAAGGTCCGCCGGGAGCCAAGAATGTCTCGATCCATGCGTGATTTGGCGAGCCTTGGTCTGTGCAGTTTCGCCGACGTGCCCTGCAAGACGACCCAAGCCATGTCGGTTTTTTTCTCTCCGAATGTTATGAGTCGTAGCAGTTGAGTTGGTTCGATCTATCGCAAATCCGACAGACACTGTTTAGACTTTTTTGAATTACACCCAATAGGGCTCAATCCCATAGTAGTCGTAAACCTGTCGGCCTCTCTCGGCACTCCAATCAAAATCCTGGTCTCGCGGATATCTTGGTGCTCCCTCGAGTTGATCCTTTGTGATGCTTACCTGGAAGCCGCCGAGGCCGGGATTATAGTCGAGTACGTCCCACGGAAGGGGATAGTGGTCATCTCCAATTCCCAAAAGACCGCCGAAGCTCAGCACAGCATAGGCAACGCGTCCACCACGCTTTTCGAGAATGATCTTCTCGATAGATCCTATGTGATTGCCGGTCCTGTCGTAGACGTACGTCCCCACCACCTTGTCGCTGGCAATGAGGGAGATAGACGCATATCAAGGGTACCCATTTTCATTCCTCCTTGGACTGGAGAACTGCTGTTTTTGAAAGTTGTTCCCTGCCTTTCGGAAGGAGACGCTCACGACAGAAATCCGCGCAGAAGGTTGTCTCATTCCCCGCGTTGGGCGGATGTTACCCGCCAGATGACGTTGCCCACGTCGTCGGCGACGAGCAAGGCGCCCGTCTTGTCGAAAGTCACCCCGACCGGGCGGCCCATGGCCGTATCGCCAGCGCCGATGAAGCCCGTGAGAATGTCCTTCGGCCGGCCGGCTGGTTGGCCGTTGCGAAACTGCACGAAGATCACTTTGTAGCCGCTGTGCACGCTTCGGTTCCATGAACCGTGCTGGCCAACGAAGGCGCCGCCGCGGTACGGGGAAGGAAGGGATGATTCCTTGTCGAAGGTTAATCCCAGGGAGGCAGTGTGGGAGCCGAGCGCATAGTCGGGCTTGATTGCTTTGGCGACGAGATCCGGGCGCGGCGGCTTTGCGCGGATGTCAATATTCTGGCCGAAGTAACTGAAGGGCCAGCCATAGAAGCCGCCCTGACGCAACGAAGTCATGTAATCCGGCACGAGGTCGTCACCGATCTCGTCGCGCTCATTGACGACCACCCAGAGCCTGCCGCTGTGCGGATTCCAGGCAAGTCCGTTGGGGTTTCGTAAGCCCGAAGCGAAAATCCGTGTTTTGTGGCGGGCGGGATCTACTTCCAGCACCGCGGCACGGTTTTTCTCCGCCGCAATGCCATTCTCGCCGACATTGCTGTTAGATCCGACGGTAACGTAGAGCTTCCCACCGTCGCGCCCGGCGATCAGATCCTTGGTCCAGTGGTGATTGATGTCTCCGGCCGGCAGGTCGACGACCTTTTGCGGCGCCGCCGTTATCCGGGTTTGACCGGAGGAATAAGAATAGGCGACGACGGCGTCGGTATTGGCAACGTAAAGCTTTCCGTTGACGAGCGCCATACCGAACGGCGAATTGAGCCCCTCGATGAAGGGTCTGCGCAGATCGGCAACACCATCGCCATCCGTGTCCCGCAAAAGCGCAATGCGGTTGGCGCTCTCCGTCGCCGCGCCCGCCCGCTTCATGGCCTGCGCCATGAAGACCTTGCGCAGGCTGAAGCCGCTGTCCTTCTTGGCGGGCGCGTTTGTCTCGGCCACAAGCACGTCGCCGTTCGGCAAGACATGAATCCAGCGCGGATGATCGAGGCCCTTCGCAAAGGCGTTGACCTTCAGGCCCTTCGCCGGCTTTGGCCTCGCGCCGCCGTTCCACCCTTTTGCTTGGGCGATGTTGATCGTCGGGATCAGTGTGGGTTTCGGTTTCGGAAGCGTCGGATGAGGGCCGTAGCCGCCGTTCGTCGGCGCCGTTGCGGTACTTTGGGCGGTCGCGGCGAGGCAACCTGCCGTGATCGCTCCGAGCAAAATGACCCCCGGAACACCAAGAACGAGCGGAACTCTGCGAGAATTCATGATCGTGGTCCTCAGCAAAACGTCGCCGACTGGGTATAGTAAGACACAAGGGCGTTTCGAATTATTCCCTATCGCCCAGCTAACGGCAGGCTCGATCATCGGACTGAACACGCAGCCGTCCAAGTATGTGCTCGGCCGCAGAGACGAGGCAATGCGTGAGGCAGCTCTTTTCATCGCGACGACACCGAACTTCACGATTGCTCACTGGTCCGCTGCACAACCCGCCCGCGACATGGAGACGATCCAGCGCTTGGCTGAAGGTTATCGGATGGCCGGATTGCCGGAATGAACGGGGAGCCTGTTGAGCTCTGCGCAAATGGAGCGGCGACGCCTCGTTCCTACTTGTGGATTTGCTACATAGTTTTGCAAAGTGCGAGCACCAATCTGAAATCGTGATCAACAGGCAACCGCCTCCCGCACTGGACGCCATCAGGGCGGCTAAGTCCCGCATGGGCTTGTACCTGCGATGGGAATCCCTTGCATTAAGCGTCAACGCGCTCATTGCTGCGCGCGGATCAATCCGAGAGGCAACCGAATTCGGCTTCAAGGATCCGCAGCCCATCGAGGTATTTTTGCGTTTCCATCCTGCTCGCCAGCGCCTGTTCCAAATTGTCCAAGAGATCTGCATGCTTGACCGGGAGGGCAAGTGGGTTTGACGCCGCCCGCCTTACAAAGGCTGGTTCCGGCTCGGCCGGTTCTTTTGTCAGCGCCACGACAGCGCCAACGATCACGGGATCAAATCCTTTTTCCAGCAATCGCTGAGCCGACCAGCCCGGTCCCTTCTCCAGGACGTCGTGTAAATAGGCCACGACCTTGGCATCCATCCCGTCCACGGCGTTCGCAACACGCTGACAGTGCCTGAAATACGGTTGCCCCGTTTTGTCCAATTGCCCCTGATGGGCCTCAGCAGCAACTTCGCTGGCGAGAAGCAATGCATCGTGCGAGCTCAAGACACCGCTGTCCATCGGTTCGTTTTCGTTGCCCGGCATCTCAGGCATGGGCCTATTCCTGGTTATGGGCGCCACCAGGTGCCGTCACGCCCTGCAATCCCGCACCCGCGAGCGAAGGATCTCTGCGGGCGGCGTCTGCAAGAGACACGACACCCACCAGCCTTTTGTCGCGATTGAGCACTGGAAGTCGAACCTGAATATCGCCCATGTTACGGGCAACGTCGCCGATTTCTTCATCTTCAAAGCAGTATTTGACGTCCGCCGACATCACCTCAGCCACTGTCGTATCCCCGTCGCGGCCGTCGGCCACGCACCGCACGACGATGTCCCTGTCGGTGATCGTGCCGACGAGGCGGTCATCTTGTTCGACAGGAAGAAATCCAATGTCGTTGTCAGCCATATGGCGGGCGACTGCAGCCACGGTATCATCCGGGCTGACGATATGCACGTTCTTGGTCATGATCTGGGCAATTTGCATGCTTAGCTCCTATCCTGCTGGAAACCGCAGTTCCCTCCCATGGCAGCGAGCCGCCGGGCGGCAAACGCGCCGAAGCTGATCAATCATGCTCAGGGAAGCTCGGGCGGCGGAATCGTTTTCCGCTTCGGTTTCCATTGGGGTTCCTTCCGCTGTGATGTTGTTTGCTAACGGTCGGCCCTCTCCTTTGTTCCGCTCATTCGTTGCCACGTTCGTGATCGATTTCTTTTGGGCGATCGGAACCGATAGTCGATTTTGAGGTTTGGGATGGATCGCGAGGTTCATGAGGTTCATCATGCCGACGCTGATCAGGTTCGTTATTTTGAATGTGGGCGTGGGGTTTCTGCTTGGGGCAGCAACCGCCGCTTCGATCGCAATAGTCGCTCCGGGCGCCCTCGGGCACGGCGAGGGTCTTGATCCGCTTGCATTCGGGCTGCAGATCTACGCTTTCGGCGCATCCTTTGGCCTCGGTGCCCTGGCGACGGCTTTGATGATGATTGCCGAGGATTGATAGATCCCAAGTGCGATCGACGATTGAAGCGGCTTTGCGCCCATCGAGATAATCGAACCGTGGCCATTCCTATCTGTTCCGTGCTGGCGCGTTGTCGCCGTGGAACCAACTCTCCCGCGAGAGGCTTACACCAAGCTTCTTGAAGTAGATTGTGTTGAACAATCCCCAAGCCCTTGGCGCCAAATGAGAAAAAGCGGGCCGCCGATCCATGTCCAGAGTGAAAATCGCTGGCATTTCTGTGGCACGATGGCATCACTTGGCTTCGGGTAGATCCAGCGGGCAACCAATGCGGACGATCACGCGCTCGGCCCCGGCAATCTCCTCGGCTATCCGTCGAATGGTGTCTGAAGCGTCTCGTTCCCGCAGCACGCCTTCAATAATCACCACATCGCCGAGCAAACGAAAACAAAGGCCTCCTGTATCGAATGTTGTCTCGGAACTCACGGCACAGCGTATAGAAGCCAGGAGCGCGGCTGCGTCTGCGCTGCGTTCCTGAGGTCTGCCACCATCGGGCGCGATCAGGACCATTGCGAAACTCCTCTCATCTCTTCATATGAGCAAACCCTAATTATTCAGTATTGTTCCCTCTGGGCGTTTGTGAAGTTTCTTCAAAACCGCCACCTTGGGGCGGTTTCGCCGTTTATGCGATCGTCAACGCGCCAATGGCTGCGACGCATAGTAATCGGCAAGCCGGGCCACATCCTCAACGGTTAGATGGCGCACCGCACGGCTCATCAATCGTGCCGTTGGACTGTCACCGCGTAGATCCTGTTTGAACAGGAGAATTTGCTCTATCAGGAAGGTGCGGGACTGGCCGCTAAGCAAAGGATAAAGAGGATTTCGGCCGTCATGGCAGGCTTGGCAGGCAGCGATCTTTTTCACGGGATCGCCGGTTTGCACCAGAGACAATGTGCGCTCGTCGCCGGAGCGAGCTCTCGGCGTCGCTGACAGCAACCCATCCTTGCGGGCAAAGTGGCCGGCCGTGGCATCGATGTCCGCATCCTTCAACCGCGAGACGACGACCTCCATGAACCCACTTTCACGGCTCCCTTTGCGGTAGGCCCGAAGGGCTTCAGCAAGATAGGCGTTTGATTGCCCTGCAATGACTGGAGCTATCGGGTCATTGCCTTCGATACCTTGCTCATGGCACGCCAGGCAGCCGGATAGCGTATCGCCGCTTTCGGTATCCTTCGCACCGGAAAGCTCTTTGTAGCGGGCCGGGCTCATCGTCTGCAGCTCCTTTAGAAACGCAACCATTGCCCAAACCTCGTCGTCGCGCCCAGCGCCGGGCCAGGCGGGCATCCCGGTATAGCGCAGACCGTCGCGCACGATGACGAACAGTTCCTCATCCTTCCAGTTGCCAACAGTGTCCCTGAGGTCGGGCGGTGGCGGCAGCATCGCGAGCATTTCCGGGGAGCGGCGGCGATCCGGAGACCCATGGCATTCGGCACAGCTCATCTGGAAATGAACTGCCGTGACCTTGAGGTGTTTGGCACTTTCGAAACCGGAAGGCTTTTTGATGCCGAGCGCCGCAGTTCTCACTGACGAACGCATTGTCCAGTGCAGGAACCATTCAGTGACTGCCCAATGACCGCCGGTTGCACCAACATGAATGATGCCGAGCCAGGCGATCAGCAAGCCGGCAACGGGCGCCAGGGCGGCGGCGGCAGCCAAACATTTCAGACAGCGCTTCATGGTGCCTGCCCTTCGGTCGGTTTCGCAAATGACGCACGCAAGAGTCTCGCGGCCAGGCCAACGCCACCTGCAAGGTAGGCAACTGCCCCAACAAACAGCATGACGATGCCGCCAAGCTGCTGATCTTGGCTCGCAGTCATGGTCACGCCAAAGCAGGTCACATCAGCCACGCCATAAAGAGGGCGCGGAGCCATCGTCAGCAGCACTGCGAGAAGCGTCATATGCATCGAGGTGAGAAGGAGTGCGACAGCGCCGCTAAGCCCTGCATCTGCTTTCCTGCCGGCTCCAAGACACGCAATCCAGAGAAGGCCGCCCGCGACCAGAAAAATTGCAAGCTCAGCCAAACGCATGCCAATCGAGGCTTCCGCCAGATCCCTCATCGCCGGGACATGCCAAACCCAAACGACGACGAGCTCGACGAAGGACAACAGAAGGCCGGCGCCAGGATGCCAGTGGCTGCTCGGGTCCCATCGTGTTCCCGAGACAGCGAAAGCAGCGAGCGGGGCGACCACAGCAACGAGCGCCATGTGCGTCCCCATATGTCCGGAAAATGCCCGTGGGTCGAAAACAAACAGAGATGTGCATACCGCCGCCACCAGCAAAATCATAGCAGCGATGAGACTGGCCCATCTCATGAAAAGCACCCGTTGATCAGCATGATCGGGGTCGCCACGAACAGGACGGCGACGAAACTCAGGGCCGATAGAAGCAGGGTTGCAAAGCCCTGGAAGAGTCTGCGCGCCCGATCCGTCGATTCATCATGCGGTGGGTCCGCCGTGCCAAATCCCCACTGTCTCCAAGCGAGATAGGCAGAAATCGCGATCGCTACGAGTGCCAGCAAAGTTAGGGCGCCAAGCATCAACTGAAGGCCGACATATTGTTGCGCGCTTCCTCCCTTGGCGCAGAAGATCGCCGCCGTCAGATAACAGACGAGGAAATGCAGCGCCCAGACAATCGGCGCCGTAAACAGAGTCCAAAAAGTCTCGATCTCTCGCGGTAATAGCCGCATAGTTCCTCTCACATCATTGCCGGGAACAAACCGATGACACCCAGGGTGGTAAACGCGGTGATCGTCAGAAAGTGCCAATATAGAACCACATTGACGAGATCGATGTCATGAGCAGCGGTCAGGTGACCGAAAAAGCTTCGCGCCAGGCAATAGACCTGCATCACCACGCCTACGCCGGCATGACAAACGAGCCAAAGCACCAAAACCCAGACGATGGCCGGATAGACATGCTGCGTCGGATCCATCTGCGAGAGCCACGGCCCGGCCAATGTAGCGACACTGCCGAGAAGCGTCAGAGCAAGTGCACACAAGACAAGCAGACGCATCGCAAGTCTCTGACCCCTGCGGTTCACCGACCGCGCCGTAACCATTGCAAACCAAGCTACGAGAAACAGGCAGAGGGACGCCATTGGCCATCCGATACCAGGCCCGGAAAGGCCGGCCGTGAAGTCGCGATGGATGGTCCAATAGAAGAAGTAGCCGAAAACCAGGCTACCGAACGCCGTTCCGTCACCAACCATGGTGATGAACATCGCCCACCAGCCAACCGATGCGGGTCCAGAGACGTAGAGTGGCAAGGAAAGGCCAAGGCCGACATCTTTTCCCGCTTTCTCGGGCACGGTCGCCGTGCCGGTCCACAACCAGCTGACCACGAAAACAAGGAAGGCGGCGGCAAACAACGTGGCCAGGAGCCACCAGTGAAAGGTAACGGCCACAAACACCCCGCCTAGCGCGGCCGCACTGAGGATGGTCAGATAGGATGTACCGCCGACGCGCAGACATTGGATCGGTTCGGCATCGAGCACAGAGGTGACGAGCGTCTCGCGAAAGCCCTCTGCTGCATCGGGCAGATAAAAGCGCGCGTTGTCTATATCTTCGCGAATTCCCGGCTGGTCCCAAAGCGGGTAGCGACTGCTTATGATCGGGATCGAGCGCACACCCCAGTTTTCCTCTGGTTCGGATATCCACTCGAGGGTTCCGGCATTCCAGGGATTAGCCTCGCCCCTGGGCTGGCGATGCTTTGGCCTCAAGACATCGACGACAACAATGAGGATGCCCGAGGCGAAGATGAAGGCGCCCACCGTCGAGATCAGATTGAACCAATGCCAACCGACATCGCTTGGATAGGTAAAGACACGCCGGGGCATGCCGCGCAATCCGGCGAGGTGCATCGGAAAGAAGGCGAGGTTGAAGCCTGAAAACATCAGCCAGAAAGCAATCTTGCCCAACCGGTCAGAGAGCTTCCGGGCATTGATGAGCGGATAGTAGTAATAGATGCCGGCAACGACGGGAAAGAGCATGCCGCCGATCAGAACGTAGTGCAGATGCGCGACGACGAAGTAGGTGTCGTGCGCCTGCCAGTCGATCGGTACGAGCGCAACCATGACGCCTGTCAGGCCACCGATGACAAAGATCACGAGACCGCCGCCGCCAAAGAGCATCGGTACGGAAGGGGTCACGCGCCCTGCCAGCATCGTTGCTATGAATACGAATATCTGGACGCCGGTCGGAATCGCGACGGCCTCGGAGGCCGCGGAGAAAAAGGCAAGGGAGATTTGCGGCAGGCCCGTGGTGAACATGTGGTGGACCCAAAGGCCGAAGCTTAAGAAACCGGTTCCGACCGCCGCCAGCACGATCCAGGAGTAGCCGACGATCGGTCGTTGGGCGAAGGTTGGAACGATCATCGCCATCAGGGCGATCGCCGGCAGGAAGATGATGTAGACCTCAGGGTGACCGAAGATCCAGAAAAGATGCTGCCACAGCAGCGGATCACCGCCACGCTCGGCATCGAAAAATGGCCAGTCGAACATCCGCTCCATTTCGAACAGGATGTCGCCGGCGATAAGAGGCGGGAAGGCAAAAAGGATCATACCGGCGACAATCAGCAGATACCAGGCAAAGAGCGGCATCATGTTGATGCGCATGCCCGGAGCGCGGCATTTCATGATGCCGACGATCAACTCTACTGCTGCGGCAATCGAGGCCACTTCGATAAAGGATAGCCCGAGCAGCCAGATGTCAGCGCCAATACCCGAATACTGTTTGTCCGTGGCCAGCGGTGGATACATGAACCAGCCCGTATTGGGTGCTGCGTCAAAGAAGATCGATCCGCATACAAACAACCCGCCGAGCAGGAAACTCCAAAAACCAAACGCCGAAAGCCGCGGAAAGGGTAGTTCGCGCGCGCCGAGCATCGGCGGCAAAAGGAAGATCGCCACAGCCTCGAAGATCGGCACGGCAAACAGAAACATCATGACGGTTCCGTGCAGGGTGAACGCCTGATTGAAGAAATCCGCCGACAGGAAATCGTTTTCGGGTATGGCGAGCTGCGCGCGCACGAGCAACGCGAGGACGCCGGCAAACAACATGAAGATGAAGGCAGTGGCCGCATACCAAAGGCCGATTTGGGTATTGTTGACCGAAGTCCAATAGCGCCATCCCGACGGATTGGCCCAGACAGCTCGAAGCTGCCGCTCTTCCTCGCTCTTCGACGCCTGTTCGCCGAGCCGGTCCTCGGTGGTGGTCATGTTTCACCTGCGAGGTAGTCGATGATTTCGTTCAATTCGTCCTGCGGGATCATAGGGAATGCCGGCATTTGGGCGCCGGGCTTGACGGAGGAAGGATCACGAATGAAACGGGCGAGGTTTTCCGGCGTGTTGGCCAGCGCCCCTGCTCCCACATGCTTGCGCTGCCCGAACCCTGTCAGGTTCGGTCCTGTCAAGCCTTGTGCCTGTGTCCCATCAAGCGCGTGACAGGCCGAGCAGCCATGAACGAGAAAAGCGTTTGCGGCGTGGTTACTTGTTGATCGCCTTTTCGCGCGGCTTTGTTGCCATGTCTGAAAATCTTCTGCGGACAGAACGTCTGCGGTAAGGTTCATGAGGGCATGCGACGTGCCGCAAAACTCCGCGCATGGCCCGCGATACGAACCGATGCGGGTCGGCTCCAGCCAGAGGGTGTTGGTTCGCCCGGGCAACATGTCCATCTTGCCCGCAAGCGCGGGGATCCAGAACGAATGGATGACATCGTGCGCCTTGAGCGAAATCCGGATCCGTCGATCGACGGGCAGTGTGAGTTCGTTTGCGGTTTCGAAAGCAATCCCCCCTGACTTGTCGAGGTATCGAATGCGCCACCAGAACTGTTCGCCCGTGACCTCGATCGCCAGGTCCGCCTGCTGCCGATCGAACCATGGTCTCGTCGCCGGCATGCTCCACACCGCATAGGACAGAAGCGCAAAGAGAACCGCCGTCGGCGCTACCACGCCGCCCCAGGTGATAAACCTTTGGGCCTGCTCTTGGCTCAACTGGCCCCGGCGCGCACGGCCGGCGTAGATCAGGAGGGATATGACGACTAGCCAGACGAAGGCTGCACCGACCACCGTTACCGTGATCAGGCTCTCGATTGCCGAAGCCTCGCGGCCAGCCGCTGCGAAGGTGGATTGCCAATCGCCGCAGCTTGCGAGCGGCATGGAAAGCAGCATTGCGACGGAACCGCGAACGCCAATGACAATGTGACGGTGGATGAAACTACTCGTCTTTTTGCGAACAAGACTACGCATCGCCCAGCGGCTGCATCGACAGGTCAAATGGCCCTCCCCTTCCCTGATGAGATGGAAACTGCGACCTTGGCGGGAAGTTCCTTCCGAAATCACGTTTCGGCGCATTTGGAGACAAGCGATGAAACGAACGACGGATTGGCGAGTTAGACGGCTGTCACAGTCTTCCGAGGAGTGTCAGCATGCAACGCGTTCTGATATCGATGGCGGCATTGTTCGCCGTCCTTCTGATTGTCGGTGCAGCGCTTGTTTTCTTATCTCAAGAACAGGCGAAACTAACGGCTGAACAGGGTTACGGAACAGCCCCGCTACTGCCTGCACCCAATCCCACCCTTATCCCCACGGTCAATGTGGCGGAGGCGTCCCACTGGGCCCCAGGCGAAAAGCCGACGGCTGCCGATGGGCTCGTTGTCGGCGCTTTCGCCGAGGAACTCGATCATCCGCGTTGGCTTCACGTCCTGCCAAATGGCGACGTTCTTGTCGCGGAAACGAACAAGCCAGAAAAGGAAGACACAGGTTTCAGCTTGCGCGGCTTTGCCATGGGACTGTTCATGGGGCGAGCCGGGGCAGAGGTTCCGAGCGCTAACAGGATCACGCTGTTGCGCGATGCGGATGGCGATGGCGTTGCAGAAACCCGGTCAGTCTTCCTCGAAAACCTCAACTCGCCATTCGGCATGACCCTGTCGAACGGGATCCTCTATGTCGCCAACACCGATGCCATCATGGCGTTCGACTACAAGGATGGCGACACGACGATCACGGCAAAGGGCAAAAAAATCGTCGATCTGCCTGCCGGTCCGATCAATCACCATTGGACCAAGGACGTCATTGCCAATCGGGAAGGCACCAAGCTTTACGCAACCGTCGGCTCCAACAGCAATGTCGGTGAAAACGGCATCGAGGCGGAAACCAACAGGGCAGCCGTGCTGGAGGTCGATCTGGTGAGCCGACAACTCCGCCTTTTCGCATCCGGACTGCGCAATCCCAACGGGCTTTCATGGCAGCCCGAATCCGGCGCGCTATGGGTTGCCGTCAATGAGCGTGACGAAATCGGAAGTGATCTCGTCCCTGATTACATGACCTCAGTCAAGGACGGCGGGTTCTACGGCTGGCCGTACAGCTATTTCGGCACCCATGTCGACGTCAGAGTAAAACCGCAAAGACCCGATCTCGTCGAAAAGGCAATCGTGCCGGACTATGCACTCGGACCTCATACAGCTTCCCTCGGATTGACGTTTTACACCGGCGAGCTCTTTGGAGAGCAATATCGGAATGGGGCTTTTGTGGGCCAACATGGCTCTTGGAACCGCCGACCGCGCAGCGGTTACAAGGTAATTTTCGTTCCCTTTGCCAACGGTCAGCCGTCCGGGCCGCCAAAGGATATTTTGACCGGGTTCATCGGAGGCGACGACAAGGCCCGCGGTCGTCCCGTCGGCGTTGCCGTTGACCGGCAGGGTGCGCTTCTCGTAGCCGACGACGTCGGCAATGCGATCTGGCGGGTGACGCCCGCCAAATGAGAGACCTTTCGATAATACGGAACCGGTTGCCGAGCGCGCCGTTTCTTCCTGACAGGGGAATTCCGACCCCTACCTACTGATCAACCGCGGCCGAACCCCGAAGGAGATAAAAATGTCCAACAATGTGCAGCGTGGTGGCGACGTGAAGTCCACCGGCGAGAGCGATACGGAGTTTGGGAGATCAATGGAAAGCAAGGCACAGTTTGCCGATGCGCGGCGCCAATCGACCGATTTTGTCGGGGATGGCGAGACGTTGAACGTCTATCGGCTGGTGCCGGTGGCCGCACCCACGGACCCGCGGTGGCAGAATGCCCTCAATCAAGGTGAGGTGCTGGTGGCCGCTCGTTCGTCGGGCGATGCGCGTGTCGTCGCTTCGGGATGCGAACTAGACTACATGGAGGTCGATGCCGCACCCGCCGAAGGCGTCAGCACGCTTGATGCAAGCGCGTTCCGTGACGAAAAGCTCTACACGGTCATTGAGGTCGAGCATGCAAAGCCAGGGCTTGTGCGCGGCCTGATGGAAGGCGACATATCGATAGCGACTATAAAGCCGGTACAGATCTGAGTGTCACGCTGGGAGAAGCTCGGTCTGTTTGACGATGGCGACAGTCTGAATGCTTCAGCCTCTATTCTCTTGATGGCTCGGTCTCTGACGGCGGCTCCCAGCCGAAGACACTGCGTCCGCCAAGTGAGGCGGAGTTTCGGAATTCGCCGGCAACGATTTCTTTCAGGTCAGGGCCGGTCACGTAATGTTCAAGGCGACGCGCCTGCTCGTCAAGGCGCCGAAGTGCGTCGAGCTCTTCCGTGTTACCGAGCTTGCCTCTTGAAACGGCGGACTTCATCACCTTGAGTGTTTCGTCATACACTTTCAACGGAACGGGGAACGGATGACGATCCTTGCCGCCGTGAGCCAACGAAAAGCGTGCAGGGTCGGAAAAGCGGCATGGTGCGCCGTGGACGACTTCAGCAACCATGGCCAGTGCTTCGACGGTTCGCGCGCCGACGCCAGGCGTCAAAAGCAGCTCCTGAAAATCCTTCGGTCCCCGCTCGGCTGCAGAGGCGAGCGCTGCATGCAGACGACCCATATTGACGTCCTTTTCGCGCACGTCGTGGTGAGCCGGCATGATCAGATGCGGGAGCGACAGTTGATCTGGAAGACTTTCGGCAAGGGGCCCTCCCCGCCGCACGGCGAGGGCCTCGCGCACGATGCTGTCGGGTCCCATATTTGCAAGCAGGTCAAGCTGTCCTTCTCGCGATCGCTCAGCGCGCCGGTCGGCGAGGTTGACGATGATGCCTTGGGCGTTTCCTTCAATGGCAGCATGCGGGGAATCGAGAAAGCATTCCAGGTTTTCCGACAGCCAGTGATAGCGCCTGGCCTGTCGTTGATCGCCGTTCATACCCTGCTGGACGACGACCCATTGTCCATCGTCGGTGACGATGAAACCGTGCAGGTAGAGATCAAATCCATCTTGAACCGCGGCACTGTCGATCTTCGCGACGAGGCGGCTGGTGGTTACGAGACGGTGAGCGTCGAAGCCGACCCGATCACCGATCGCAAGCAGCTCCGTGGGAGTTTTACGTGACTGCGCACCACGCCCGCCGCAAACATGAATTCCAAGTTCCGCGGACAGCGGCGTCAGTCCGCGCTTCAGAGCGCCAATGACGCTGGTGGTGATACCGGAAGAGTGCCAGTCCATGCCCATCACGGCGCCAAAGGACTGAAACCAGAAAGGGTGGGCCATTCGACGCAGGAATTCGTCTCGTCCGTAGTGCAGGATGACAGCTTCGGTAATGATGGCACCGAGCTTCGTCATGCGATCTCCGAGCCACTTCGGCACGCGCCCGCCGTGGAGGGGAAGATCGGCACTACCGGAACGTTTTACCATGAGCTTATCCTGTTGATCCGCAACGACGGATGGCGCGTTTTAGCATTTGCGGTGCCGGATTGGGAAGTTTGCGCTTGAGGCGGACGGTCGCAGGCTGGACGGGTAAGAAGCTCGACTGCCGTTTCGTTGGCCAAAAGGTGAAAGCGGAAAAACCCTGATGTTCTCCATCCCCATCGCGTCCGGGCACAGCCTGTGACCTTTATAGGGAATGCACCCGGTGCTGGGATGTTCCACCGTCATTCCCTTCGATGGATTGATTATGACGCCGGCGCGTCAATTTCCGACAAAACGGTCGGGTCTGGAAAACTCCGGCTTAGAAAACCAGAACCCCTTGCGCCGAATCGCCACGGCAGATCGACAGCCTTGCTGATGCCAACACGCGGACCTCGGCAAACCTCGACTGCACTGCTGCCGGCGGAAAGCCTGAAGGGGGCCGAAAAAAGTGACAATCCGTCGAACTCCTGTGACACAGCCAGTGCCTGGCAAAGGCGCCCGGGGCCTGCACATAAAAGAAATGTGTTGGCGCCGCTGCGTCGCTGTCGCATCGATTCGATGCCAGTGGTCGGTTCGATCGCCCGGATCAGCACAGCGCTGCCTGCTTCGCACACGAAGTTCAGGCACCAATGCAGCCCATAGGACCTGTAAACGTAGGCATTGCCAGCTGCAGCGAACATGGAAGCGTTGCGTTTCGTCGGGCCTTTGTGACTATGGGAAGCGGGATCTTCGATTGTGTAAGCTTCTGTTTCGACGATTATGCCGCCGACGCCGTCGACCTCCAGGACGGTCCCGATCAGCGCTTTGGCAACATCAACAGCGTAACGATTGAAAAACGCGTGCGAAATCACTGCTGTTCCTCCTTTCTCCGGTGGCCTTGTGGGCGACGAAATTGGGCCGTTCCCAACAGAAGCCGCCAGCGTCTGGCGGCCCAGATCGATAGGCAAGCTCAGTCGACCTTTCGCTGACGCCTTACGCAACCCGTCCTATGTTTAAAAGCGGTACGCTCGTCTCAAAAGGCAATAACTTGCAATGGACGAAACATCGGCGCAAATCCTCGCGTTCGCTTAGCGTTGGAACACATCCGAACCTTTCTTGGATGCCAGAAGCGCGACGGCATCATAAAGAACCGAAGATCGACCATCGCGATCAAGCTTGCCGGCTGGTACGTGTTTACCTTTTCGATCCACGTGAGCGATCAACATCGAGCGCGCCGGATCAACGGCCTGATCTGGAAGGCAGAGACGATCATTAACGCCGTCGGATAGACGCCCCCCAGAGGTATCCTATGGCGGCGGCCGCAATCAGAACGGGGGCGAGGTGGTCTCTGATCCGGTTCTGCGTTGTTTCAAGTGCGACGACAGCCTCAGTCACGGCCAACCGGGACGTCCCACCAACGATTGCGGCGAGTTCCGCGCGCAGGTTCACAATTTCTGTCCGCAGCGCCTCAAGTTGGGCCTGTCGTGCCAGTGTGGCGTCATTTTCTGGTGCCGTCTCGAGTGGCTCGTTGACGACCCCGACTTTTGCGAAATCGCCATCGCTTTCGTAGCCGGTCTGATCCACCATCGCTGTTTCCTCTCACATGAAGGCAATGCCACTCAACGGTGAAAACGTCGTGTTGTTCCATCGGAAACGACCGCGGCGAGCATTTACAAATGCCAGCCCCAATGGAGCGTTCGTGACGAATGAACCTGTGGCGTTCGTGAGCGTTAGGCTCACCAGATAGTATTTTACGGTGACGACGATGCCTAAGCCCAAGGAAAGGTCTGATAGCGAACCCCGTCTTGGCGCCACAGCGAAATTCGCCTACGACAGAATGACGGTGGAACGCTTCCGCAATGCATTCCCACGCGCTCGCTGGAACGAGGAGCAACGCAGTTGGTTCGTGCCGGGCAAGACCGCCGGCAAACGCATTGCACAGTGGCTGGCGCGCGAGAGCGAAAACCTCGATTTATATGCGGATGCCAAAGGCCGCGATGCGTACGCTTTCGATCCTATTTCCAGTCAATATCTTCAAATCGAAGACGATATCCAGATACGCACCCCTTATTCCAGGGACGTTGTTGAGCAATTGCGGTTAATCCCTTGGGCTCGGTGGGATGATGAGATGCACGCTTGGCGGGTGCCGTTCCGATCCTACGAAGCACTGCGACGTTCGTGGCCTGATATAGACGCAGCTGCGCGCGCTAGCGAACCTGAGGAGCGCAAGCGCCGGAAGGAAGCGGAAAAACATACGGCGAAGTCCGAGCGCGCGAAATTGCGCTATGCCGAACGTCGCCGCCGGCGTTATCCGGTTCCAGCCGGGGCGCTACCACCGATCGGTCAGGCGGTGACGACATGTTCCTACCGCGTGGTGATTATAGCCGAGGTGGCCGGAGAATACGCCGAGCCGGATGATATCAAGCGCTTCTATCCCCATGCTGCAGGCGATCCGCGCGATTTTGTCTGGGTTCGTTGGCGCCCGGCGTCGCTAGCCGAACTGGTGGCAACCTGGCCGGCGCGTGAGAAGCCGAACGCGTTCGAGAAGGCGCGGGGCTGGTGGCGGCCAGTTCTGGACGAGCTGCGTGAAGCGCGATCGGAGGCGCGCCGCCTGGAGCGAAAAAAACAAAGGAGAACTGCGCCCCCCAGTGAGAGGGCCCGTGGTGCTGCACACGAAGGCACCCATTGAGCATGTCAAGCAGTTGGAAGTGTACGAGAGCGTGAACGTCGTTCTGCGGAGGCAGCGTGCACTGATGCTCGTCATCCTCGGGAAGAATGAGGGCTTTTCCTGCTTTTTCCTTTCGATTGGAGGTTTGATGACGCGCTATTTTTTCGATCTTCATAACGGTGACGGCGAAACACGAGATGAGCAAGGCGTCGAGCTTGGTTCGCGGGATGCCGTGATGCAGGAAATCCTCTTGGACGTTGCTCGGGATGAACTCCCAGATCGCAACCGCACAGACATATCCGTTTTGGTTCGTACCGACATCGGCAAAACCGGTTCGGTCGCAACGCTCACGTTTCGCAATCAATGGCTCGATTGATTGTCGCGAGCCGGGGAAGTTTTACGGCGTCGCTCGACCAGCTCTTAGGATTTACCGCCTTGCGCCTCGGAGATTGCGATTTCGGAACTATCTTGATCCGGTCGCGGTTAGTGGCACATCCAAACGGAGGAGCGTGACGTGCGTTTTCTACGAGACAACAGCCTGACGATCGTCCTCGTGACCGCGACACTCATGACCATCGCCGGCATGTACATAGCCGGCTGGCTGGCGAACAATGAAGAGTTGGCGGCCCACGGATCGCCGGCGCTGACATTGATGCAGTATGGCTTAAGCGGCGACTTTCTATCCGCCGTCTTCGAGAACTGGGAAAGTGAATTTCTGCAAATGTCGGTTTATGTCGTGCTGACCGCCTATCTCTATCAAAGGGGCTCTGCGGAATCCAAGGATCCTGACGAGAGGTCGCCTCAAGATGAAGGACTTGCGCACCGAGAAGAAGATCCCGAGGCGCCGTGGCCAGTCAAGAGGGGCGGTATGGTACGGCTGCTTTATGCGTACTCGCTGGGAATTGTTCTCACCGGTCTCTTCCTTGCGAGTTTCGTACTCCATCTTGTCTCCAGCGCCAGATCGGAGAGCGAGACGGCGCAATTGCATGGCCAAGCGACAACGACGGTCATGCAGCATCTCGGCAGCGCACAATTCTGGTTTGAATCCCTTCAAAACTGGCAATCGGAATTCCTGTCAACGGCGCTGATTGTTGTTTTGTCGATCTTCTTGAGGTACCGGGGCTCTCCTGAATCCAAGCCTGTAGGCGCGCCTCACCGCGAGACCGGCTCATAAGAGCAGCGCTTGGCCCGCGCGTGCGCCGATACGGTGCGGATAGCTGATAGTTGGCCGGGCCGATCGCGGTCCGGAGTGCCCGAAAAAATGTCTTGGTGCGGCCGGCCAATGGATATGCCGATGCGGTAGCTATGTCGGACACAGCTTTTCCGCAACGACCGGCGTGAAGCGCCACTCTTCTTGCACCGTTACAGGCCGGGCTCGGCAATCATCACAACCGGCTCGGTCACGGGTCTTGACGGCGAAAAAAGCTGTTTGACTATTCGATGGACAAGGGAGGTATCCACGCCATGAGACCCGGTGTAGAGGCCGCTCAATCCAAGCGACAAGGAGGCATCGCCGAAGTTCGGGCCCAACCTTCCCATGAAGCGACCGCGCAACCCTACATTTTCTTATCTGCATTGTTCTAGAAACATGAGCAGAGAGATCCTCGCCGATTACCGGCGACTCAAGGCCAAAGCACGTGTTCCCAATGGATCGCACACTATCGTTATTGGCCAGAGGCATGGATGATCACGTTTGTCGCTCTGAAGCAAAGTAAACAAATAAGAAAGGCCGCCCACATGGACGGCCTTTTCGAAGTTCTGTTTGGTTAGATCAACGTTCCACGGCTAGCGTATCGTGTGCGTTCCTCTTCAATTTGCGCCGGGCTATAGGGATCGAGTGTCTCATCGAATCGGTTCCAACCTTGCTCGCGATAAGAGGAGCGCCGCTCCTCGAGATCCACCCAGTTCGATCGCCTGAGGATCGCCTCCGCCTCGGCAGCCTCGCTGTCGGCAACGCGCGCTGTTACCAATGTGCCGCCTCGGCGCACACCCTCGGCATAGACATGCGCATCTTCTTCCGGCACGCCGGAATCCGTCAGCGCCCCGATAATCCCGCCGACCGCACCACCGGCAACCGCACCGGCAGCAGCACCCGCAGCAGTCGCCGCAAGCCAGCCGGCAGCAACGACCGGGCCGACACCCGGGATCGCCATCAGCCCGAGGCCGGTCAGAAGACCGCCTGCGCCGCCGACCGCAGCACCGATGCCAGCACCGGTACCCGCCCCTTCGGCCGCACCTTCTGTGTCGTCAACCTTGTATCGGCCCTCGCCGTTGCTCGCGACCATGCTGATGTCGTCATCGGGAATGCCGGCGGCTTTCAGCGCTCGTACAGCTTCAGATGCTTGGTCATAGGTGTCGAAAAGTCCAGTCACGGTTTTCATGTTGGTTTTCCTTCGATGGGTTTGCTGAGATTACAACTTCAGTTGGCGACGATGTTGCCCTGGTAGTCGAGGGTGACGGTTACGGGCTTTCCGTCCTTGGTGGCAGAGGCGTGCCATATGCCCTTCTCGTCCAGCTTCAGCCCGGTCACCGCGGTGTAGCCGTTCTCCTGAAGTCGGGCGCGCGCCTGCTCTTCGGTGAAGCTGTTGGCGCCCTCGACAGGCGCGGTCGGATTGGTGGTGTCGGGCGTGGCGATTGCCGGCGTTTCAGGGTCCGGCGACGTTGTTGCGGTCTGTGCATAGGCACTGAATGCGCTTGCCGCCAGAAAGGCTGTCGCGACGATCATTTGTCTCATTGTTGTCTCCTCGATGCGAAAATTGAACGACGCTGAGACAACGCGGGTGCTTGGCGATGGTTCCTTTTCCGTCGCAAAGAAGATTTTGGTTATCTATAAGTTACAATGGCTTACAAAAACCGTTCGTATGCCAACCACCTTCCTAGGTGAGGCCGAACTTCTTAAAAATTCGCTCGATGACGAGGCGCTTCAGTCAAACTTCGACGCGAGCTGAAAGTTCCCCAATTCGACCGCCGAGGCGCTCAATTCGGATGCCGAGTTTGGACGTGCGGGTTACCGCAAACCCGCGGCAGGAACAAAACTAACGATGTCCGTACTGCGATGGAAATTCGACTGGCAGATCATCGAGCGCCTGAATTTGCGGATCACGTACTCCGAGTCACGATGAACGACGAAGCGCTTGGCGTTCGTTACAGCCAGGCCGCTCGTACTCGGTCTGTATAGCGATCGCGGCCGGTTGGCATCAACGCCTTTCTTCTGCCCTTTCTCGCACTAATTTCTTAGAAGGAACAATATCGCCGGCAGGAAATGACCCACTCCGCTGACAGCCCAAATCAGACCGATGATGAAGATACCAATTCTTCGACGATTGGGGTCGAACCAGAAACCATTCGGGCAGCAGTGGAGCCGGCTGTCAGCTCTAGCGACAGCGCCGCTGCGGTTGCATCGTCAGACGAGAGCGAGCCGCACCCACCCGCCTTTACGGAAAGCAAGCGCGCACTTCGCCATCTTGCATCCGCTTTTCGCCGCGATCTCGGCACAGTCGGACAGCGTTGCCTCGCAGGTGCGCCCGCGCTGATCAAGAAGGTCAAACTGGTCGCGAGAGCTTCGCGCGCCTCATTCCCCCCCAAATTTCGACAGAGGGCGGCATCAGCCATGGCCCCCCTCCGCAAAGGAATATCCGGTGCAGTAGGCGTCGTCTCCACGCCGGCATGGTTTCCCGCCTTGCGACTTCAGCCTCGCTCATGGAAAGCCGGGATCTTGATGGTGACGTTGACCTTTGCGATCTTCGTGATCGGAATGCTGATCTGGGCACTGAAGGATGTGCCGTGGCGAGAAATCGCCGACGGCTCCCTAAAACCTATCGTGGTCCTTGAAGCCGCGGACGGCCAGCCAATCGTAAGACAAGGTCCTTTCCAGGGCCCCTACGCCCGATACGAGGAATTTCCAGCGCATTTGGTCGATGCCGTACTTTCAATCGAGGATCGGCGGTTCATGGATCATTACGGAGTCGATTTGAAAGGCATCATGCGGGCCGTATTGAGAAACTTCCAGGCCGGCTCGGTCGTTCAAGGCGGCAGCACGATTACCCAGCAACTGATCAAAGTGCAGTACCTTGAAAGCGATCGCACGCTGAAGCGCAAGCTGCAGGAACTGGTTATCGCGTTCTGGCTCGAGTGGAAGCTTGGCAAGCGGGAGATCCTCACGCGATACTTGAACTCCGTTTACCTCGGGTCCGGCGCGACAGGAATGCCCGCGGCAGCCCGGATCTATTTCAACAAGGAGATTGCCGCACTCAACGTCCAGGAAGCTGCGATGCTGGCCGGACTGTTGAAGGCGCCGAGCCAATTGAATCCGATCGACAATTTCGAAGCCGCACGCGAAAGGACGACAACGGTCCTCGATGCGATGGTGGCAAACGGCAAGCTCGCAGCGCAAGATGCGTCCGCCGCCAAGGCGAAGTTTGCCGAATTGCATCCGACCACGCCGACGCCGCGCTCGGGCAGTTGGTTTGCTGACTGGATTTCGCCCCAGGCCGGCGAAATTGCAGGTGCCTCTCCAGGTTCGACAACAGTGCGCACGACGCTGGTGCCACGCCTTCAGCAGCTTGCCGAAGATGTCGTCGCTCGCAATCTTGATAAGGAAGGAAAAACTCTGGGTGCGTCACAGGCCGCACTGGTCGCAATGACGCCAGATGGAGCGGTGGTCGCGATGGTCGGCGGACGCGACTACAAGGCCAGCCAGTTTAACCGCGCCGTTGCCGCGAAGAGACAGCCTGGCTCAACGTTCAAGCTTTTCGTCTTCTATGCCGCATTGAAGAACGGACTTACCTTGCGTGATCAGGTCTTCGATGGCCCGATTGAAGTCGACGGGTGGTCGCCGCAAAACTCGACAGGCCGCTATCATGGATGGGTAACAATTGCGGAAGCCTTCGCCCGATCTCTCAATGGTGCAACGGTTGCGCTGGCGCAGGAAGTGGGCATCGAGAATGTTGTAGCGGCCGCAAGAGAGCTCGGAATCGATGCTCCACTAAATCCCGTGCCGGCATTAGCGCTCGGATCATCCGAAGTCAGTCTGCTTGACCTGACGGGCGCCTATGCCTCGATCCGCCTGGGAAAATCGCCGGTCGAACCTTGGGGCGTAATCGATTTTCAGGCGTCGACCCAAACCAAGGCGTTCCGCGTCGGCCCGCTCACAGCCGCTTCGACCGATCTCTCCACCTACCAACAGGATCTGGTGAGCCTATTGCAGCTTGTGGTCGAGCGCGGCACCGGACGTGATGCTTTCCCGGGTTCATTTGCAGCCGGAAAGACCGGCACCAGCCAGAACAACCGTGACGCCTGGTTTGTAGGTTTTACGGAAGATCTTGTTGCCGGCGTCTGGGTCGGTAACGATGACGACACGCCTATGAAGGGCGTCACCGGTGGTGCGCTCCCGGCGCGCATTTGGCGGGATTTCATGCAAGCGGCAATGGCCCAACCTGAACCTCAGATTGATCCAGATACAGGGCTGATGACAAGCCAAGAAGGGCCAGCAGCGTCCTGCAATATTAGGGCTTGCGCGCGGAGCTATCGATCGTTTCGAGCGTCCGACTGCACCTACCAGCCTTATCGGGGAGAGCGCCGGCTGTGTGAGCGGTAGCTGTTCGCGATACGATCATATTTTCAGACGAATTATGATTTTTGCTCGATTGGCAGTCTGTCGGGCCTCGAGGGGGAACATCTGCCGTCCGAAGTGGTTCTCCTTATCACCAACGGAGATAGCTATGAACATCATCGGACAACAGGTGCTTTCCGACCCAGGGGGCGTGATGACTGTTGAATGGGTCGCAGAGGGTGGCAACGTGATCTCGGTTCGGCTGCAGGACAGCGAACACGATCTGGACGTTGATAGTGCCGTCGCAAAGGCTAAGGCGCTCATGGTCCAGGTGGCCACGTTCGATAAGGTCGCCACCGAGGTGGAGCCAGAGACAGATCCCCAGGTATCGCCCGCTGTAGAATCACTGCGCAGCGCGCGCACCGCCAAGGACACGGGCACATTGGAGGAACAGCTTGACGAAGGTCTGAAGGCGTCTTTTCCAGCAAGTGATCCGCCCGCCGCCACCGTTAGCACGATTCCCACGAGAAGAACTGATCATCCTGACGCCAAATCATGATCACAAACGGTGACGCGGGCAGTCGTTCATCCACCGGAGGATGCGCGGAGCGGGAGTTTCGTCATTTGCAACGAAAGTGCAGATCGCCGCACGATGACACTATTTTGGAAGTTGATCTTATCCCCAGAAAGGGAAGCCCAAGTCCGCGCCTCGATGGAGGAGAGTTCAAAAAGCGCTTTCTGCAACAGTTTCAGGACAGTTCCTCGATAGGATAACAGGCCTCATCATTCAGAACGGCGACATCTACGAGGATGTCATGGGCCCCAAGTATGCGGCGCTGAAATCCTGGTGGGCGGATCGCACGACCGAGACGCACCGGGTGTTGGAAGACGCGGTATCGGAAGCAGGCTTTCGCGCGGAATTTGTGGGTGAAGTGTCGGCCGAGGTTGCCGCACGAGTTCCCCCGGATTTGTGGAAACTGCATTGGCCCTTGATGAATACGCCGGAAAGACGAAGGATTTCAGTCCGGCTGATCGAAATCTGGGAAGAGAATTTTACCTGGTTTCCCCGCTATCAAGCCTATTTGCGGCAGAACCAGCCTTCGACTTTGATCGTATGGGGACCAGAAGACGGCTACATGCCGGCCCAGTCTGCCCGAGCCTATTTGCGTGATCTGCCGAATGCGCAGCTGCATCTGATCGCTGGTGCCGGTCACTGGCTGCTGGAAACCCACTTCGATGAAGCACGAGTGCTTGTGCGCGAATTTCTTTCTCGGCTGTCCGCATGACTTCGGGGCAAGTTGCCGCACTTGAGCCTGCCGCACGCTTCGGGTTTTCACAGCCCGGTAGGATGATTGCGGCGATCGACTACTTGGGTATCCGGTCGATCATGGCTGCGTGCGCCTTACAAACTGGAATGTGGAGGAATTGGTAGCCATCACCATTCGATCAACCGGGCGAAGATCTCGCTGATGCCGGGGATTGTATTCAACAGCTTCACATTGCATTGGCTTTGGTAATCGCCAGGATCGTTACCAACTCCCCGCCTGAATGGCGATCGAGGATGATTAATCGGGCGAAAGACCGTCAAGGCGTCGCGAACAAGCAGCGAACATCCACAGGACATACCGTGTATATCTGGTCTGGATTAGCTTCCCCGGAGTAGGAATGAGTTGAGGGCGCCTGTTGGCCTAGACGGCCGGGGCGAAATAACACTGACTTTCGTCATCATGGTCAAAAATTCAAAGCGATGCCGTGATCCATTCTGCGCTCATAAGCAATGCCGATAACGAGGAATCCGTTCACCGCCAGCGGAGCCAGCCCAGCATCAGGTAAGTCCCGCCGCGCCAAAATTCCGCTCAAGATACTCGACGCCAAATTCGACGATGTCCTTGGCATCGAACAGGTAGCTGTGCGCACGCGCCACCGGGCCTTCGCGATGCCGACCCAAGAGCACGTACGCATTTGCAATCGTTTCGACGGCATCGGGCTCTCCATCGATCGCAAAGCAACTCAGGATGCCGTTCGAATCGAAGTCTTCCGTATGCGCCCAGATGGTTTGGCCTTGCGGGTCGAGAAGCGGCATCTCATAGGTCACGCGGCGCTTTCCAGGAATTTCGGCTATTGCCTCGGCATAGTGTAGAACAGTGACGGCATCCAGGGGAGCACCGAGCAACAGCACCTTTCCGCCCCGCTTGACAAAACGCTCCAAGGGAGACCCTTGACCGAATGCCCGTCCGAGAACATGCGGCTCGATCATCTCTCTTGCAAGCGATCCCACCGCGACCATGGATGAATCCGGGTGCGCACTGCGCAAAGCATCCGGCGTATCGACGAGGTACTGGTTAAGGACGCCAAAGCCGCGGTATGTTCCCGCCGTCTCGGGGTGGAACGGTGGCCAATTCCGGCGTCGCTCCTCGCTCAATTGGGCGCCGTTCAGAGTCTCGTCATAGGGTGATCGATCCCATGAGGCATAGCCCATCAAAGTGCCGTTCGGCCCGACGGCCTCAAGGATCGATGCCACAATGGCACGCGGGCCACCCTCCACGGCGCCGATAGCCTTCAGCGATGCGTGCACCATGAGTAGATCGCCAGATTGAACGCCCAGCGCTCGAAGGTTGCCGGTGATTGTCGCTTTGTCGTTCATCTATCGGCTCACCCCTCACGCGTTTCGTGTAGGCCCTGGGCGATATCTAGCCGATCGACTACGCACCGGATGACCAGCACCAGGCAGAGAAATTCATGGTGGCATCGTCCCATCGATGAGATGCTCGTGCAATGCGCGCGAGACGCACCCACAGACCGCCCGCAAAGCGCGAGCGGAACGTGGCCCCCATATCTCGCCAAATAAACCCGCTGCCCGACGTCGGCGATAGCCTCCCGGCCCCTTCAGCAAGGGCCTTTTCATTATGCGCCACTGCGTCCTCTACCAGAAGCAGTCCGCCGCCATAAAAATCTCAACTTTTGCTCACTTGGAGCCAATTGGAGATTTCGCTATCTTTTCTCCCCCGGTGAAAGCGATAGCTCATAGAGGGAGGTCTATATGGCTATTCAGTTTGACCAGTCAGGCTTTGAACTCGCACCTCAGCAGATCGGCACCCTGCAAAGGATATTCGATCGAATTTGCTTCGAAGCGAGAATCCCGCGCCAAGACATTCGCGCACGCCGCCTCGCAAAATTCTTGATGGATGAACTCAGGTTCGGCAATACTGATGAAGTGGCATTGACCGAATGTGGCCGCTGGTTCTGCAGGCGGTAGCCCCCACACCTCGTATTCAGAGCGAACAGCCGACCTGGATGCACCACTAAGCTCTGTCATTTTCACATGGAATGCTCCGTGCAGTGGCTGGAGCTAATCCAGATACTAAGCCTTTGTGATAAATACTGCTGGAATACGCCACAATCTCCAAGGAGTGACAACAAAAGCAGCTGGGACCTTCTTCGAGAAGGTCCGATCTCCACGCGAAAATCCCAGAACGAGGGCTTGATTACGGCAACGTCCGCTATCCCCGAGGGGCCGGCTGGGATTAAGGCTATGAGTAAAAGTGATTGGACTTCGCACTGAGGTGATAATGCCTGACCACTTCAAGAATTTAGTCGGCGTCTCCAGGGAAGCAGTTCGGGAAAGGCACCTCCCCCTAGGCAGTGAAGGAGCCGCGCGGCGCGCCTGATCAGTCTGAGGCGCCTAACGAGATGGCCAGATAATTCTGGTTCTAGGACGGTTCGAGAACGGAGAACCAATGTCGTCCACCTTCATTCGAAGGTGCCAGCGGGACCCGCCTCGTTGATGCGGCGTGTCATAATGGAACCATTCTTTCCGGTTTCGGTTGGAGTCCTGAGGTTTAAAAGCTGCTGATCGGCGGTGGACTTCGAAACGATTGTCTGGAGGCTTTGATGGTCCAACTACCTGCGTATCGCCGGCAGTAGGACGCGTCGGGCTGCCTGCCGCGCCGAGCTTCGGCGTAGCCCTGTCACGGTCCTGGCATCGTAATGTTCATACGTCCCATCACATCGGAGGCGAGATAAAATGAACCGCTGGAACAAGGACGGCCAAGGCAACATAAGGGTGTCGCCTATCATTGGCTGGAAGACCGCGACGCTTATAAACCAGAACTCCGATGTTTTCCTTCGCCTCGAATTCGGTGTCGATCACGATCTGGAACAAGTTTCGGCTTTGCAGTTTGGACTCACCGCCCTCCAAGCCAAAGCACTCGGAGAACAACTCGCCTCCCACGGGGACAAGTTGGCTGGGATAGTCAAGGTGATCAAATAATGACCAAGCGAACGACCGAACGCACTTGGCTTTCAATCGGAATTAACAGCCCGTTTGGAAGAGGCCAGTCCGACACCACTGTGAACTCACAATCGCCTGGCGGGTTTCGATGTTGTTCACGTCCGAGGAAATCGCCGCTATCTCAGCCTCCATTTCAAATCGCGTCGGGCCGTTAAGTACCGATTACGGCAGGAAGTCCGTGAAGAATGCACTTGGGGTCGCTGAAACAGCGGATCAAGCGCCGAGCTCGAATGCAGCGGCGGGGCTGACCCGCTCAGCGCCTGAGGGCAAAAACCTCGACCGCGGTTTGACGTCCACGCACCTGCACCGATCCCATCGCAACTGCATCAACGCAACTCTCACGCGCGGCGTTAAATGTGGAGCCGCTAATGAGGCAATCGGTTGAAAACTCCTTATTCAATTCCTCGAGTCGCTGCGCCAAATTCACCGTGTCGCCATACAGTGTGTAGGTGTGACGTTCCTCACCCCCGACGGTCCCGGCGGCCACCTGGCCTGTAGCAACACCGATTCTCAGACGGAGCGCGTGGCCTTCGAATTCGCGTAATGAAACCAGAGCCAGCAGATCGCGAGCGGCGGCAACCGCCCGTGCCGGGTGGTCTTCGGCGGGAAGTGGCGCATTGAAAGCCGCGATCAAGGCATCACCGATGTAGTTTACGACGACGCCACCGCGCTCATCGATGATCGCCGTCGCCGCGCTAAAAAAGCTATTGAGGATGGTGATCACGCAGCGTCGGTCTGAACGCCTCGAAATTGAAGATTTATGTGACCATGCGCGGATGGCGAGCGGGGTGTGAGGTAAGATATCTCGGGTACATAACCACAGATCCGGCGCCCTGGGACGGCGGCGCCTCTTCTGATCTCAAGAAACGGACAGGCCGCTACCCACCCAATCCTTAGTACCAACGTTGCTGAGCCACTGAGGCGCAGAACGAGCTACATATGAATTCGAGCGACACACTATTTCCAGGCGGCTTCGTTCTTCAACTCATAGTCGGTGAATGCTTTTACCAATCCACCAAGGACTTCTGCCGAAGTTTCGCATAGGGCTCTCAATTGCGTGTCGTCGACGGCATTGACGTCTTCGCGCAGATGCTGGATGAGGGCGTTCATTTCGGATTTTATCTTGTTGGTGTGATGCGCTGAACTGAAGACGGAAGTGGTCATGATGTATTCCTTCGTCGCGAATCGATCATGTCTCTTAAACTCTCAACCGCTCCGTTGGTTCATTCGAGCTTTAGCCGGCCGTCATGCGCCCTGGAGCACTCGGCGACGCGAGTTGTCAGCGGCTTATCATCTCTGGGCAGCCCTAACGAAAGAGCCCTGGTCCAGGAACCAGGGCTCGTCCGATGACTTTGAATCTTAACCTGCAAATATCCAGCAATCGGCGCCGCAATATGCCTAGTTTGTTAGCAAATTCGTCAAGACCAGGTTGGTGCCCCGCAGTGCAAGTCTATGGGTACGGAGAAGAAAATCAATTAATTCTTATGGGTTATCGTGATCAAACCTCAAAAGGTCCAACACCGGTTGGCCGGCGGTCGGTGGACCAACGAGATGTAGCACCTGTGCCGTTCAATCGGCGAACAGCTTGGTAGCGATTTCGCGACAGGCTGTTACCAGGTCAAAGGACTACAATTCCCGGCCGCGTGCTGTCCCGCCGCAAGCAAATCAGTGTTTTCGGTTGTCGTTTGTTGAGGTCGCGCTTTCCAGAACCACGATACCCGAATAGAGAACCGGACTGCCTTTGCGATCGCGGAAGCATCTACCGAAGGCAATGACTGAAACATAGCGGCCACCATGCGTTTTGACGCGATAGGCGGATTGCTGCGCCCGCCCTCCAACTATTGTTTCGGTGATCTTCTTTGCCAAGCGTGGCCGATCTTCGGGATGGACTCGATCAAGGTAGAGTTTGAGGGGCAATCCGCAATTGGTCTCCTCGGCGACAAGACCGAAAAGCTCCGCCAAGGCGGCATCGCCATAAACAAGGTCTTGGGCAATATCCCAGGTAAAAATTCCAGAGTCCGTTGTATCCGCATCGGGCAGATCCACAACGAACGTGCGCTCTCCAACCTCTACCATCGATCCTCCCTGTTTTGGGCTACACGGTTGTAGACAATGCCCTCTAGGGGCATCGTCAATCCCAGCGTCACAGTCGATTGGCGATTTTACATCTCCGGCATTCGCAGCCACCAATTTTTTCCCAAAAATCATGAAGATTTGTTTGTCGCGGCATCCGATGCTGTCGTCTTCAAGCGAATTTAGATAGACCTGCGCCCGCCTTGAATTAGCATAAACTAACAACTCCAGCCAAGATCGAACAATCGCTAGGGGGCAAAAGCGTGGGCACGACCTTGCTGCAGCAGCAAATCTCGCAAATGCGGCCTGTCGTTCCGACCATAACCCCCAAGAGCCGGTCAAATTCACCGGGAAACCGGCAAGGCGATGAATACCATACCGCCCAATGATTTCAGCTATTTCGAGATGATCAATGACCTGGTGCAAAAGGAACCGGCAGAGGCGCTCGATCCAGAGATTATGGGGTCGCTGGCCGCACTTGGCATCATCAAGGGCAAGCCCTTCGAGCCCGACGCCCAACGCCGCAGCTACCGATCGGTTGCGCTTGTAGGCCTATCCCGAACCTGCCGACTTATGCCGAAGAGAGACCCGAGGGCTTGGTGGTCAACGAGCGCGTGCGGGAACATGGATTGCGCGCCGACGGCGGTCGACGCGCTTCCCGGGATCACCGACACCGTGGGCGGACGCATGACCATCCTCGCTGACAGCATCATCTGCCGTGGCAGCGACATCTCGATCAATGTCGGGCATGCTGCGCGAGTCGTCAGCGCATGAGGCGGCGGGCAGTCTTGCTAGTGCAGCGGGTCGGCGTCCGCGGTGGATTTGTCAGCGGCCAGCCCAAATAGAAGGGTTGCGTATATTCGCGCGCCCTAATGGAACTTTTAGCATCAGGTCCGATTCTACAATTATTCACCCGGTCACAAGGGGCCATCTCGCAGATGCAGCCTCGCCGACGCCGAAGAAGCTGTGCGGACGAATTCTTTCGATTGAGAGAATACAAAAGCCAAGGTGTAGTGGGCGGTTTGTTACATGCGTCGATGGAAAGCTCGTCGCGTTGGGCACGACCATCGCTGAGACGTCAAGTCGGGGCTAGCGGGGGATGGGATGGCATCATTGGTTAAGGTAAGACGATCGTCGCCTGCGCACCAACCCACCAAATCTTGTCGCTGGGGGAATGAACCCTCGTCGAGACGGGTTCCATAAAGCGGCATAGGAGTAAAACCGGACGGCTCACCCCCGGGGGGGGCAGGCACGATGAAGGGTGAGATACCGTCCGGCTCACTCACAACTGCCAAAACTTCTTTCGAATAGAAATGTTCCATCGTGTTCCTGCCGTTCGGACAGAGGAAGATGCTCACGACAGAAATCCCCGCCAGCAGGTTGGCTCGTTCCCACGTTAGACGGGTGTACCCGCGAGATGACGTTGCCCACCGCGTCGGCGACAGTGGGCGCCCCGTCTGGTCGAAAGTCACCGCGACCGACTCCCCATGGGCGTATCGCGTGCGCCGATGAAGAGAATGTCCTTTGGCTGGTCGGCTGGTTGACCGTTACGGAACTGCATGAATGTCACTTTGTAACCGCTGTGCACGCTGTCCTTCTGCCCGCCGAAGATTATGATTTCGAATGGAATTTGTTGAAGCCTTCCAACAACTCGGTGTGGCGCTTGCAATCGGGCTCATTGTGGGTTGCGAGCGAGGCTGGCAGGACCGCGATTTGCCATCCGGCGGCAGAACCGCGGGCATCCGGACGTTCGGACTTTCAGGTTTCCTCGGCGGACTTGCCGGCTATCTCCAGCTACGATCGGGTCCTGTCACCTGCGGTGCTGCTATTGCTCTTCGGCACTGCTTTCGTCATTTTCAAGCGGCGCGAGGCGGAGAAAGAAGAGGATTACGGCGCAACGACAGTCATCGCGAGTTTCGTGGTCGTCGCGCTTGGCGCGGTTGCGGTCGTGGGCGACATACGGCTAGCCGCCGCCGGTGGGGTTGCAACCACGGCACTTCTTGCGGCCAAACGCAGCCTGCATGGCTTTCTCCGGCAATTGACCTGGCTGGAGGTTCGAGCAGCCCTCGTTCTTCTTGCCATGAGCTTAGTTGCTCTCCCGCTGTTGCCGAACGAGCCCATCGATCCGTGGCAGGCGCTAAACCCATTCGCGCTGTGGCTGCTGACGATCACGATCGCCGCCATCTCCTTTGCCGGCTATGTCGCAATCCGCGTTGCCGGCCCCAATCGCGGAATTCTGTTTGCTGGTGCCGCCGGTGGACTGGTCTCCTCCACGGCGCTGACACTCTCCTTTGCTCGCTTCGCAGTTGACGCACCGGAGAGTGCTCGGCGACTGGCTTGCGGCGCGGTGATTGCCGGCGCCCTGTCGCTGGTCCGTGGCGTCATTATCGGTGTCGTCATAGCGCCTGTTCTCCTGGTACCTCTCGCGATCGTATTAACGCCGGCCGTGTTCGTGCTACTGGCTGCAAGTGGTTTGATTCTGTGGCGAAGCGGCGGTAAGCGTGATGCGCCGGATCTTCACCTGAAAAACCCATTCGAACTCGGCGAGGTACTGCGTTTCGGCGCCCTGCTCGGCGGCGTTATCGTGGCGTCAAAGTTTCTGGTCGAGAGAATCGGCCAGGTCATGCTTTTTGTTGTCGCCGCCGTCTCCGGCCTGATGGATCTCGATGCGATCACGCTTTCGACTGCACGTCTTACGCCGACGTCAGTCGATCTCACGACTGCCGTCGCGGCGATCCTGATCGCGGTGATGATCAATTTGCTGACGAAAGTGGTGCTGGCCTTTTCAGCCGGCGGCAAAGGACCATACGCGCTCACGCTCGCTTTGGCGACGCTTGCTGCAATCGCCGCAGGTTTGTTCGCCTATTTCGTGTTGGTACCAGCTTTCCCAATTCTCAGTAAGCAGCACGTCCCAGCAATCCGAAAATCGACGAGAGTCGCTTCGCCAGCCGTGCGATTGGCGGCAGTAAAGGCGCGCAGCCGAGATCAATCACCGCCGCCGCAAGATTTCTTTTGCAGTGGCCGGGACGCGGTTACGAGGTCTGACAGGCTCGCCGTTTGGGTTCGGCGCTGGCGTCTCTCTCGTGTCTCGGCACGGATGATTGAGATCATCGGGTTCCGGTATCGTTTCCTGGTGCTTGGGGCGGCGGTCCGCTTGCTTCTTAGCTACAGTAATTTTCTTGGGCATAGCCAGTTACTCCCGTTTCAACAAGAGGAAGCGGCGTGTGGGGCTTAAGGTTCCAAAGCAAACGTGAATTGAAGCGGGCTCAGCTCGAATTGGTTTTCGGCACCGAGTTCGGTGAAGGCGAGAAAGGCTACCCACCCGCCGATCGAACGCGCCATTTGCTACCGGTTCTCACCAAAAATCCCGTTTGAGCCAGGTTCAAGGCATGGAAGTAACGTTGAGATCCCGCCGTCGGCTTCATCCCTCACCTCGATACCGAGACACTCCTCTCCGGTCAATTTCTCAAGCCGATGAACCGTCCCGGCACTGCCGCAGACCAACGCGTCTGACCTGCGGGCGGCGCAGTCTCCCAGTGAGCAAAAGCGGCCTGGTCGGAGACGATCCCGTTACCACCCGCCATTCCGGGGGAACAAAACTGTGCTTTAGCGGTTATATTAGTGCACGCGCAAAAAAAACGATCCAGATGATGATCCGTCGGGATCGTGTGCAAGGATGACCTTCGCCACGGAGGTCATCCTTTTTTGCATTCGGGCGTGGGACCCAGGTCCCACGCCCGAATTGGTCTGTTTGCCATCAGAGATTGGCAAGCAGGTCGTTGATGCGGCTCTCCACGCTGCCAAGAGCTTCGTCGACTGTTTTGTCGCCGTTCACGGCCGCGCCCACCTCTTCGCCGATGATGTCCTGGATGGCGAACTGACGCTGGACAGCACCGGGCAGCGAGCGACCAGTCTCGGCAATCTCGGCGATGTTTTCACGGTGCGGCAGCGAGTTGAATTCTGGCATGTCGAAGACGACCTTGACCGCCGGAAGGTGACCGGTGCGAGCCCACTGGAAGTCGTTCTCGGCGAGGAACTTGAAGAGCTTGCCGATCGCTTCGATCTGTTCCGGCGAGCGATCCTTGTGCGGCATAACCCAGCTGTGGCCGTCGGCATAGGTACTGTCACGACCAGGATAGAGCTGCGGGACCGGATAAACGGTGTAGCCCTTCGCAAGAGCCGTACCCTCCTTTTCCGACTGGGCGACGAAATCGCCAATCAGCCAGGTGCCGTTGACCGCAATGCCACCATCGCCATTGGTGAAGGCCGTAACAGCAGCCGCATAGTCGAGACCGGTTGTCGTCAGGCCTACGTCCTTGATCTTCTTCATCAACTCGACGACGTTCTTGGCTTCCGGCGTGTTCAGCGTGATCTTGGTCGGATCGGCGAAGAAGTCAGCGTTCTGCTGCTGCAGCAGCGTGTAGAGTACACGCGCATAGGCGGCCGTCTCATTGGCGAGGATCTGCACGAGATAGGGCTTGCCAGTCTTTTCCTTGAACTGCTTTCCCTGAGCTATGAGTTCGTCGGCCGACTTCGGAAGAATAGGCGTGCCGTCTGCGTTCACGAGGCCGGCTTCCTTCATCAGGTTCATGTTGACGTGGAAGAGCATGGTCCAGTTGTCGAAGGGCAAACCGAACATCTTGCCTTCCTTGGTCACTCCGTCACGGGCGGCATCCGTGAAACTGTCAGGCGAGATGCCTTGGGTGGAAAGAACCTGATCGATCGGGTCAATCAGGCCCCGCGACTGGTAGTCAGAGATCGCGGAGTAGTGCATGGAGACGACATCTGGAGCGGCGCCCGATGAGAGCTGGGCGTTGAGCTGGTCGTAACCCGGCCATTCCACGGTGGTCACATTGACGTCGATATCCGGATTGTCGGCCTCGAACTTGTTGACCAGCGAAGTAATGATGCCGCACTCGCCGACGGCCTTGGAAACGTCGGCGACGGAACCATACTCTGCGTCGCAGGCGCCGAAGAAGCGCTGCAGCTCGATCTTCGTCTGCGCGTGGGCCGAGGTGCCGCAGGTCAGCGCAATCAGTGCTGCCGTACTGAGTAGAAAACGTCTCATGGTATATCTCTCCCTTTGAGGGGCTCTCGCCCTGGTTCAAGCCTGCTGCGGCCCTTTCCTCCCGGCCACAGCAGCAGTCACTTCACAGCACCGCTCGAAACCGCGGTGACGATATGGCGCTGGAAAATCACGTAGACGATCAGCACGGGCAGGCTGGCAAAGACGGCCTGTGCGCTGAGGAAGCCGAGACCTTCGCTTTGGGCGAAATTGGTCTGAGAGGAGGCGATGCCGATGGTGAGCGTGAACATCTCCTTCCTCGTGGCCGAGATCAGCGGCCACCAGTAGTCATTCCAGGCATGCAGGAAAGTAAAGATACCAAGCGTCGCCTGGGCCGGCAGCGTCAGCGGCAAAAGGACCTTCCAAAAAATGCGCAGCGACGAGGCATTGTCGAGCAGTGCCGCCTCGTCGATCTCCTTAGGGATCGCCTTGAAGAACTGGGTCATCAGGAAGACCCCAAAGGCAGAGGACATGCCAGGCAGCATCAGCCCGATATAGGAGTTATGCAGGCCAAACCAGTTGACCATCTGGTGACGGGCGATGATGACCGCCTGCTCGGGCACGGCAAGGCCGAAGAGCACGATGACGAAGATCGTCTTGCGAAACGGAAATTCGAGGCGCGCGAAAGCATAACCTGCAAGCGAGGACAGGATCAGCACGCCGGCCGTCTGCCCGATCGCAACTACGACGCTGTTGAAGAACCAGCCGAAGGCCTGCGACGAGTGGATGATATTGACGTAATTGACAAGCGTGTAGGGCAACTGGAACACCGATTCCGTGCCGAGCATCAGCTCCTTATTGTCCTTGACCGACAGGCCGACGAGCCAGGCGACGGGCGCCATCATGACGACCGAGAGCACAATGGCGATCGTAAGCAGCGTCCGATTACCAGTCAGGGCCTCAGGGCGATAGGTCGTTTGATCCGTGCTCATTCGGAGGCCTCCGTCTTGCGCGTCGAGACCACATACTGCGCCATCGCCGCCACGAGAATGATGAGGAACAGGAACTCGGAAGCTGCAGCAGCCTTGCCGACATCCCAGCGCACGAAGCCTACTTCGTAAATATACATGACCAGCGGTCGAGACGTGCCGTTGGGGCCGCCATTGGTCATGATCTGCGCCTGTCCGAAAAGCTGAAACTGCATGACGATCTGGATAATCGTGACCAGCATGATGGTGCGAGCGATCGAGGGGAGCGTAACGCGGGTGAGCACGCGCCAAGGGTTGGCATTGTCGAGTGCTGCTGCTTCATAGAGATCGTTCGGGATTTGTTGCAGAGCGGCAAGAAACAGCATCATCGGCAGGCCGAGGCACCACCACACGGTCGCGACGCCAACCGAAAACAAAGACCAGCCGCTCGTCGAGAGGACGTTTATCGGTTGTACCCCGAACTGTTCGGAAACAACCGCCAACAGTCCGTCACCGGGGATGAAGACGAAACGCCAAATCAGCGTCACGATCGTCACCGAAAGTACTGACGAAGAAAAGAACAGGCCGCGCAGGAACGAGGTTGTCCGTGTCGTTTTATTGAGGGCAAGTGCTAGGAAAAGTCCGAGCGCCACCAGCGACGGCACACTCACAAGCACGAAGACCATCGTGTTGCGCAGAGCCTGCAGGAAAACTGGGTCGGCAAGCACGCGCGCATAGTTTCCAAGACCGACGAAACGACCCGGCCCGAACAGATCGGCCTTGTGCAAGCTCAGCCACGCGCCCCAGAAGAGCGGAAAGACGAGCAGCGCCATAAAGACGGATAGGTAAGGTACGATGAAAAGGCCATTGCTCCACTGGCTGCGGCGATAACTCTCGGCCATGTCAGTCGCGCTCCGAATGGTGGGCGATACCGGCGGCGTCAAAAAGATGGATGGCAGTCGTATCGATAGCGATCTGCAATATCTCGCCGCCGCGCGCCTCGCTGCGTCCGTCGGTTTCGGCCGTCAACTTAGTGCCGTCAGACATTTGTCCGTAGATCAGCGTGCGATCGCCAAGCCGCTCGACGACTTCGGCCGTAAGAGCAATGCCTTCCTGACCGGCCGGCAGGACGGCCACATTCTCGGCGCGGATGCCGAGGCTTGCACCTTCTGGCGAAAAACTCGGTGGCAAGCGGAAGGCCGCATGGATGTCGCCAAGGCCCCTCGTCCCGAGCGTCAGTGTGTTGCTTTTGTCGGCCACACTCTTGATCGGCACGAAGTTCATGGCTGGCGAGCCGACGAAGCCTGCAACAAACCGGCTTGCGGGACGTCGATAGATTTCCATCGGTGTGCCGATCTGCTCAATCCTGCGGTTCTGCATGATGACGATGCGGTCGGCGAGCGTCATCGCTTCCACCTGATCATGCGTTACGAAGATCATCGTGCTGCCGAGGCGGCCGTGAAGCTGCGCAAGTTCCAGCCGGGTGCGCCCGCGAAGGGCAGCATCAAGATTAGACAGCGGCTCGTCGAACAGGAAGGCCTTCGGCTCCTTGACGATGGCGCGCCCTATCGCCACGCGTTGGCGTTGTCCACCGGAAAGTTTCTGTGGCTTTCGATCGAGAAGATGGGCGATTTCCAGCGTTGCGGCGGCCTGCTGGACGCGACGCCCGATCTCCTTCTTCGGCATGCCGATGTTTTCTAGGCCGAAGGACATGTTCTGGGCGACGGACATATGCGGATAAAGCGCATAGGACTGGAAGACCATGGCGACGCCGCGCTTGCCTGGTGGCAGCGTGTCGACGCGCTGATCGCCCACCGCGATCGTGCCGCTCGTCACATCCTCCAGACCTGCAATCATACGCAGAAGGGTGGACTTACCGCAGCCCGAAGGCCCGAGGAAGACGACGAACTCGCCTGCCTTGATCGACAGCGAAATGTCGTCCAGCACGGTAAGCGCACCGTAGCGCTTTGTGACGTTGCTGATCTCGATCGATGCTGACATGGTCCCTCCTCCCTGTCGTTGCCGTCTTACGCGCCGAGCCGGATCATCCGGTAGCTCAGCGGCGCGATTGCGGCGACCAAACGCCTGCCAGCAACCGATGCACCCGAGCCATCCCGCGGCTCGATCGCTTCGCCTCCGGGACCATTGACGGCGCGAAGATCGTGACCCTCCATGACCTTGTCCATGATCACCTTGCGGTCGCCGAAGCCTTCAAGAGCGAGTTCAAGCTCGATCGCTTCCTTCTGGTGTCGGTTGACGATGAAGAAGGTAAGGGCACCATCGGCCTCAGTCTCGACAGCGGAAACGTCGAGATAGGCGACATTTTCTGCAAAGTCGGTGGAATAGCCGGGGCAGTCCAGCGCCAATTGCAGCGCCTTGCCTCGACCATATCGCGAGGCGTAGGCGTAGGGGAAGAACGTGGTCTGCCGCCAGGCGGGTCCACCCGGGACAGTCATGATCGGTGCGATGACGTTGACGAGCTGTGCCAGGCAACCGACCTTTACCACGTCCGAACGGCGGATGAAGGTGTTGAGGATGCAGCCGACCTGCAGCACATCCTCGAAATTGTAGATGTCTTCCAAAAGCGCCGGGGCATGCGGCCAACCGTCGTTGCCTTCCAGCACCTTCCGGTCGGCCTCACGCGAGTGATACCAGACGTTCCACTCGTCGAAGCTGATATAGACATCCTTCTTCGAGCGCTTCTTGGCCTTGGTGTAGGTGATCACGCCTGCAACGGTGGCGATGTAGTCGTCGAGACGGGCGTTCTGCGCCAGATAATCGGCCGTGTTTCCTGCATGATTATCGAAGTACATGTGGAGGCTGATGTAGTCGATGGAATCATAGGTGTAATCGAGAACCGTGGCTTCCCACGCCGGGTAGGTCGGCATCTTCGGCGAGGACGAACCGCAGACCACAAGTTCGATCGACTTGTCGAAGGCGCGCATGGCCTTTGCGGTCTCGAACGCGATGCGGCCGTATTCTTCCGCCGTCTTCTGGCCGATTTGCCAGGGGCCATCCATCTCGTTGCCCAAGCACCACATCTTGACGTTCCAGGGCTCGTCGCGGCCGTTCTTGCGGCGAAGATCCGACCAGTAGCTGCCGCCCGGATGATTGACATATTCGAGGAAGGCGCGAGCCGAATCCAGGCCGCGCGACCCGAGATTGACGGCGAGCATCATGTCGGTGCTGGCCGCTTCCGCCCAATCGGCGAATTCATGGATACCAACGTGGTTGCTCTCGGAGCTGTGCCAGGCGAGATCGAGGCGCACGGGACGTTCTTCGCGCGGGCCGATGCCGTCTTCCCAGTTATAGGCCGATACAAAGTTACCACCGGGATAGCGTACGATCGGAACATCGGCTTCACGAACGAGGTCGATCACGTCCTGGCGCATTCCGTTCTTGTCAGCCGTCGGGTGATCCGGCTCGTAGATCCCCGAATAAACGGCGCGGCCGAGATGTTCGACGAACGAGCCGTAAAGGCGTGGATCAACGGTACTGATGACGTAACCGCTGTGTGCGGTACCGACTGCGCGCATGCTTTCCTCCCTGTATATCCAAAATACAGATATATATCAATTAGTATGATAATTTACACGGGAAGGCGCAGGCGTCAATCCGCCAATTTCGGCAACAAGCGCCCAATCACCAAATCAGATCTTCAAACGCAGCACGATGTCTTGGTCGTAATTGCCAAAACCTCGACCGAAGATATTGATTCCACCTGGGTGTTCGGCCGTTTCCGGAACTTCAATCCGTAGACGAATTGAACGATGTTCGAGCAGGTTGAGGTCAGCGAGATTGGTGTCGGAAAAGCGCACACCATCAATGAAGGTACCATGTTCGGTGACGCGGAAGGACTTCAGTACGCCATACTGGCTGCCCCGAAGCTTCCACCAGTCGGGAGTATATTTTCCCCGGCGATCGCCAAAGTCGCCAGGCGAGGTCCACACGAAGATACTCTTGCCATTGATGGAAAGCGTGATGTCCGATGGCCAGTTGTCCGAGGTTCCCGGCACTTCGGAGGAGAGCTCTAGGATGACCTCGAGTTCCTTGACCTCCGCACCCTTGATGCGGGCATTGTTGGGAAACTGATAATCGACATATCCCTTTGAAAACCATAGTAAACCAGCCTTCATGCGGTCTGGCGCGAGGAATGTGTCGGGGCTGTCGAGGTAACCGATGATGCCGTCACGGGAGCACATGCCGCAGGGCGCGTAGACCTCGTATCCGCTATAGAGACCGACTGGCATCGCAACCTCGATCAACTCCTGCGCTGTTCGGGCCGGGCTGGCAAAAGAGAGAATGATCTCCTCGTGCACGGCGTGGCAGATCTTTTGGCTGCCCTTGCGCGCCTTGGAAACCTCGGTTCGGATAAGACCCGCTTCCTCCAGTAGATTGAGATGCGTTGACGTGGTCGACTGCGGCAGCTCCAATGCCTCCGCTATTTCATTGACGTTCAGCGGTCCGCGATTGTGCAAAAGCTCCAACATCGAAAGACGCGCGGGAGCGGCAAGGCATCTCAACACGTCCTTGCCGTCTTCCGGGCTGATCATCAGAAATCGCGTACTCATATGTCCTCCGAAACGTCGCACCCGATCTGTATCAGATACCTTGATATAATCAATTGCCACAGAGCCATTCCGGAACTCGACGCCTCGCGCGTTTCCCCAGCTGAAAATTGCGTTCTCCAGGCTTTGGATGATGTGGTTGGTCAAGCCAGGGACGTGCAGTTCGATATTGAGATGCTTGCCGCCAACGTGGGCGAGCAACACCGGGCCGCTGACCGATCCCTGCGGACAGCGCGACAGCAAATTCGCCAATTCTGCCGCAACACACACCCCAGCACTTGAGCAGGCATTACTCCCGGAAATTCTCGATTGCACCGCGCCAAATGCGGCGCATAATTATCTGCGCTGGGACAGCATGACATGTCCTCCTTACCGGTGGGGAGTTATGTGTGATGAACAAAACCGTTGGATCTCGCCAAGAGATAATAGCGCCTGAAGACTTTAGGAAAATCGAAGTTGTGTTTCGCGATTTGGTGCGTCAAAAGCGGGTTGCACTGGAAAGTGAAGAGGCTGATGCGCTCGCCGCCCGCCTTATAGGGCTGTACCAAAGCGGCATCCAAGACGCGGAGGCCCTCAGGCACCTTATGAGCTGTTAGCGGTCGTCGCCGCTCCAAAACAAGCGGGCAACTGCGTAGGCCGCAACTGCTCAAGATTTCGAACCGGCAGAGCAATGAGGGCAGGATCGATAGCTCGTCTTTGATCCTGTCTGGGCCTTGGAAAGGTCCAAGCTATTCAAGCCGCGAAGCGGCTTTCGACAACTCTTCATGGCCCTTGCGAGGAAAGTTCTGCTACCTTGCTAGGGCGCAACCGACTGACCACGGCTTCAGTGAACAGTAGGGTAGTTTGTTGTCACCTCTCGTGTCCCACTGACGAATATCAATTCGTTGTTTTCGCACTTGAAAAGCACTTAGCGGAAGATAGATGGTCGAACACGAGGCACCGCAGGAGGGGTCGAACCATGGGACAGTTGACGACCATCGAACGGGGGCTGGCGTCCGCCATATTAATTTTGCTCGCGATTATCGGGATCGCGATGGGAGTGGCTGGTCGAACCGACCCCCTGGGCGTTCATGGCGCAATAATCTTCTTCTACAGTGTCGCGCTCATATTCATCATCATTTCGCGTGCATTTGAGGGTGTGCCCGATCCGACCCGTATCGAGCGATACTATGATGATCCGATCAAGGCCGGTGTCGCATTGACCCTCGCCTGGGCGATCTTTGGGATGTTCATCGGTGTTTGGGCGGCCGCACAGCTCGCTTGGCCCAGTCTTAATTTCGATACGGCATGGACAAGTTTCGGCCGCATCCGTCCAGCGCATACGACGGGCGTCATTTTTGGATTTGGTGGCAATGCCTTGATCGCAACTTCATTCCACGTCGTCCAGAGAACGTCCCGCGCAAGGTTGGCCGACCAGCTCAGTCCGTGGTTCGTGCTGATGGGCTATAATCTATTCTGCATATTGGCAGTCACCGGGTATTTCATGGGGATCACCCAATCGAAAGAATATGCCGAGGCGGAATGGTATGCTGATCTCTGGCTTGTAATTGTCTGGGTGACCTACTTCATCCTGTACATCAGGACTTTGGCGCGTCGCCGTGAACCTCACATCTATGTCGCCAACTGGTACTATATGGCTTTCATCCTGGTGGTCGCTATCTTGCACATCGTCAACAACCTGACGATCCCCGTCTCACTCGGCCACGCAAAAAGCTATACAATCTGGGCAGGCGTCCAGGATTCTATGGTGCAATGGTGGTATGGGCACAACGCTGTTGCTTTCTTTTTGACTGCAGGCTTTCTGGCAATGCTTTACTACTATTTGCCGAAACGAGCCGAACGACCTATTTTTTCGTATCGCCTATCGATACTAAGCTTCTGGGGTATTACGTTCTTTTATATGTGGGCCGGATCCCATCACTTACACTACACGGCATTGCCCCATTGGGTACAAAATCTTGGCATGACATTTTCGGTCATGTTGCTCGTTCCATCATGGGCCTCAGCGGGGAACGCGCTGCTCACGCTCAACGGCGCGTGGCATAAGGTGCGGGATGACGCCACACTTCGTTTCATGATGACCGCCGCCTTTTTCTATGGGTTGTCCACCTTCGAAGGCTCGTTTCTCGCCATACGCCCGGTGAACTCCCTTTCCCATTATACGGATTGGACCGTCGGGCACGTGCATGCGGGTGCACTCGGGTGGGTGGCGCTGATCACCTACGGATCACTGTACACGCTGGTGCCCGCCATCTGGAAACGGGAACGCATGTATTCAGCCACGCTGGTCGAAGTCCACTTCTGGCTCGCTCTTGCAGGCACGCTGATCTATGTGTTTGCCATGTGGAACTCGGGCATCATCCAGGGTCTGATGTGGCGCACCTATAGTGAAGACAACAATCTTACCTACTCGTTCGTCGATTCACTTGTTGCAATGTATCCCTATTATATCGCCCGCGCCTTCGGGGGGTTCCTCTTCCTGTTGGGCGCGATCGTTGCGACCTACAATATCTGGATGACCGTTCGGGAAGCCCCTGTGGGTGGTTACGCAGGAGATGCGCCGCCCATCACGTCAATCCCACAGAACACGGCAACAGGCCCAGCGGAGTAAAGCGATGCCAGAACTGTTTCATCGCAAGCTCGAACGGACTGCAATCGGATTTGTACTGGCAATCATCGCTGCGGCAAGTGTAGGAGGCATTGTGGAGATTGCCCCCTTGTTCACGATCGACGAGACGGTCGAAACCGTCGACGATATGCGGCTTTATACCCCGCTCGAGTTAGCGGGCCGCAATATCTATGTCCGGGAAGGTTGCTACGCCTGTCACAGCCAGATGATCCGCACGCTACGCGATGAGGTTGAACGGTACGGTCCCTACTCGCTTGCAGTCGAGTCGAAATACGATCATCCAATGTTATGGGGATCTAAACGCACGGGACCCGATCTTGCCCGCATCGGTGGGAAGTATTCAGACTTCTGGCACGTCGCTCATCTGAGCAATCCTCGTGACGTTGTGCCGGAATCGAACATGCCGGCATATGCTTGGCTTGCGAGGACGCCATTGCGGATGAACGACCTTGCCGAGCACCTCCAAGCTCAGCGAGTGGTTGGCGTGCCCTATACAGACGCGATGATTGCCAATGCCTCGTCTGACGCCTACGGCCAGGCAATGCCCGACAGCACGCAATCCTCAGGCGTCTCCGAGCGATACGGGGAGAAAACGACAGTCACTGCCTTCGATGGCGTTGCCACGAACGTGACCGAGATGGATGCACTCGTGGCCTACCTCCAAGTGCTTGGCCGTCTGACCGAAGCCGCCTATGCCAACACGGCAGCGACGGAACAAGCACCCGATCCCAACGATTGAACCCGGGGAGAGCCGAAATGTTTACGCACGATACTCTGGTTGAAGCAGCCAAGAGTTGGGGCTTATTCTACCTCATCGGCTTCTCGATTTGCGTGCTTGTTTACACTTTCTGGCCGTCTAACAAGGCTCGGTTCGACCGGGCAAAACACAACATTCTCGATGAGGACGATGTGCCATGGAAGTAGACGAAATCGATCCCGTTAGCGGCCGCAAAACAACCGGGCACGAATGGAACGGCATAAAAGAACTGGACACTCCGGTACCGCGAGGGGTCCTTCTTTTCCTCATCATCACGCATATTTTCGCGCTTTTATGGTGGGTGCTGCTTCCTACATGGCCGCTTGGTTCGACCTACACCAAGGGGCTGCTGGGTATCGACCAGCGCAAAACCGTCGAAGAGAAATTGGCAAGTGCCACATCAGCCCGGGCCGCCCTGACGACACAACTTGAAACTCTATCTTTCGACGAAATCAGAGCCAACGAACGTTTGATCTCCACCGTCAGATCGATGGGGCACCAATTGTTCGGAGATAACTGTGCTGCCTGTCATGGCGTCGATGGGCGGGGTAGGAATAACTACCCAGACCTCACGGATGACGATTGGCTGTGGGGCGGCAGTCCGGAAAACATTGCTCAGACGCTCAAAGTCGGGATCAACACCCAGCATGAGGAGAGCCGGGTGGCGCAGATGCCCGCCTTTGGCCGTGACGAAATGCTGGATCGCAATCAGGTCAGGGATGTCGCATTGTATGTTCGCTCCCTCACTATTCCCGCCGCCTCCACTGCCGATAACGTCGGGCAAATGGAGCGCGGCCGCGAAGTCTTCCTCACAACGTGCGCTGCGTGCCATGGTGAGGATGCCCAAGGAAATCAGGAGGTTGGGGCACCCAACCTTACAGACCAGTATTGGGTGTATGGCGGTAGCCTTCAAAATATCATCGATACAGTTCACGGCGGACGGCAGGGCCACATGCCAACTTGGGACGAGCGGTTGACGCCCCTCGAGATCAAGGTCCTGGCTCTTTATGTGAACTCCCTTGGAGTAGAGAAGCCGTGATGACGATAAGACACCGATCAAAATCGGCCATCCTGGTTTTCTCTCTCATTGCTGCGGCATGCGCGCTCTTTGTGGGCGCGAATGCTCATTTGTTGTTTGTGGCGTACGACAGCGATCCTGGATGTGTAGCGCATCTGAAGGTTGCCGGAACTGGACCGGGGCAGTTCAAGGCAGCCAAGTCATCGTGCTGATCGCGAGCTTAAGGAGAGTCATATGGTTTCGCACAACAAAACCAGGCGTCTCATTAGTGAGGTCTCGGGTATAGAAGAAACTTGGAACCCAAAATGGCAACGACACCTGCCCATAAACGCCCCGTTCACCTGGCTGGCTAAAGGCTGGCGCGACTTCTTGATCTCCCCTGCCCAAAGCCTGGCCTATGGCGTCGTCGTCTGCGCTCTTTGCAGCCTCTCGGTATGGGTATTGTTTGCAACCCGGCGCGATTACTTTCTCTTTCCAGTTGTTGCCGGTCTGATGATCATCGGACCACTTCTGGCGTCGGGTCTCTATTTGAAGAGTGCTCGCCTTGAGAGCGCGCAGCAGACCACCTTCGGTGGGATGCTTGGCGTCCGCCCGAGAGCTGGCGCTCAGGTATTTTTCACAGGATTGCTCCTTTGCATGCTCATGCTTTTGTGGATGCGAGCCGCAGTCCTGATTTATGCACTCTTTTTTGGCGTTCGCCCCTTCCCCGGCCTCCAGCACGTCGCCGAACTGCTCCTCACCACGCCGACCGGCTGGGCGATGCTAGCCGTGGGGCTATTTGTGGGGGCCTTGTTCGCAGGTTTCTCCTTTGCAATCAGCGCCTTTTCGATTCCAATGCTACTCGACCAGCAGATCGATGCCTTCACGGCGATGGGTGTCAGTGCCGCGTTGGTCTGGAACAACTTGCGTCCAATGCTGCTCTGGGGTGCGCTGATTTTGGCTCTGTTTGTGATCGCAGTGGCCACCGCGGGCATCGGGTTGATCGTCATTTTCCCGCTTCTCGGCCACGCAACCTGGCACGCGTATAAAGCGGTGAAATAGCCATGGCTTGCTGCTCGTTCGCTGATATTTGTCCAGACAAGGATGCGGTTCGTTCTCGTGGCGAGGAAATATTCCTGGCAAGCCGGGGTGTTGGAAATGGACTTCGACAGGTAACCCTTTCTACACCTGAGGTGCATTGCGCAGGTTGTATCGCAAAGATCGAACGGGCGTTGGGCGACCTCCAAGCTGTTGAATCCGCGCGCGTGAACCTGTCACGAAGACGCGTCACAGTCAGTTGGGACAGCGAAAAGGCCCAATGCCCCGATTTCATCGGGGCGTTAGCCATGGCGGGCTATTCTGCTCACATCGTCACTGATGTGTCCGCCGATGAATCCTTGTCGTCGTTCTTGGTAGCGCTTGCGGTTGCCGGCTTTTGCTCAATGAACATCATGATCCTCTCTGTTTCGGTCTGGTCAGGGGCAGATCCAGCAACACGAAACGCATTTCACATGATTTCCGCTGGTTTGGCCCTTCCGGCTGTCTTCTACTCCGGCAGGATTTTCTATGCATCCGCATGGAGGGCGCTGCGGAGCGGACAGACCAACATGGATGTACCTATCAGTGTCGGCATCATCCTCGCGTTCATCCTCAGTTTGTACGATACCTTTACAGGCGCGCGACATGCTTATTTCGATGCCAGCGTGGCGCTCATCTTCGTCCTCCTGGCTGGCAGGACCCTGGATCAAATGATGCGGGGCAAGGTACGTTCCGCGATCGATGATCTTCAAAAACTCATACCGATGGGCGCCAACGTCGTGCATGAGGATGGGACGTTTTCTTACACCCCACTCGAGGAAGTTCAGCCGGGAATGCGCCTGCTTGTCCGGTCAGGCGATCGCGTACCGGTCGACGCCGTTGTGCACGAGGGAGGAACCGAAATCGACTCGTCCTTAGTGTCAGGGGAAAGTCGATGGAGGTCCGTCGACGTGGGCGCAACGTTGTCAGCGGGCGTACTGAACGCTGGTAGCCCAATCCTGGTTATTGCGACCCAAAATGCCGGCGACTCTTTTTTATCAGAAATGGCACGCATGGTGGACGCGGCCGAGAGCGCTCGAACAAACTACAGGCGCGTGGCGGATCGCGCCGCAGCCTTGTATTCGCCGGTGGTCCACTCCATTGCCGCAATCACGCTTGCTGGCTGGTTGTACGTCTCGGGAGACCTTCACCAAGCCGTCACAACTGCGATCGCGGTTCTGATCATCACCTGCCCATGCGCACTTGGATTGGCGGTTCCCATGGTCCAGGTCGTCGCAACACGGCGGCTTTTCGAACGGGGCATCATGGTGAGGGACGGTTCTGCCCTGGAACGGGTATGCCACGCGCGCACCGTGTTGTTCGACAAGACAGGAACGCTGACGCTTGGCCTACCTCAGTTGGTCAAGGCCGAGCAAATACCTCCCGGCGCTCTTGGAATTGCAGCCAGCCTTGCGCAGCTTTCAAACCATCCCGTCGCGCGAGCAGTTGCCGATGCGGGTACGCGCGCGGGTTCGAAGCCGGAAGTATTCGACAGTGTAGACGAAATTCACGGTCTTGGTATCGAAGGGCGCAGGCACGGGCAGACCTACCGTTTGGGCCGAGCATCCTGGGCAACGAACCTTCCGGACTTTTCACGAGACTTCGATGGGACCGCTTCGGTGCTCACCAGAGACGATCAGATACTTGCCGTCTTTGAATTTGAGGACGTCGTCCGACCAGGAGCGTCAGAGCTGGTTCAAACACTGAGGGCGGGTGGGACCTCGCTCGGTATTGTCTCGGGAGATAATAAACGTGCCGTATCTCGCGTTGCAAACCGTCTCGGTATTGAAAGATACAGCGCGGAGCTGCTCCCGGCTGACAAGGTTGCCGCGATAAGGGCTCTCCAATCCTCATCAGATAAAGTCGTGATGGTTGGCGATGGGTTAAATGACGCCCCTGCCCTCGCCGCAGCCGATGTTTCGATCGCGCCATCAACGGCCTCGGACATTGGCCGAAACCATGCTGACTTCATATTCCTGAGCGATAATCTGTTGGCTGTGCGAGACATTATCGAGACCGCCAAACGAGCAAACGATCTTGTCCGCCAAAATTTCGGTTTCGCGGTGGCCTATAACGTCGTCAGTATTCCGTTTGCGATTGCGGGAAGCGTCACGCCGCTAGCAGCAGCAATTGCAATGTCGTTGTCGTCGGTTCTTGTCGTTTGCAATTCCTTGCGGTTAGCTAGCCCGATATTTCGCTGGGAACAATGGAGCGGCCACCCCGCCGTGATATCATGAGTTATCTGGTGGTTCTCATACCCGTGGCACTCCTTATGGGCCCAGTCGGCCTGTGTGCTGACACCAGTTCAGCGATTTGGACGGTGCAGCGGCGAGGGTCGCCGGCGATACAAGGGCGTTTCGCAAGTGGGCAATTGAAGCGGCGATAGGGAGTGGAAAATGGAGCAAGGCGCAGAAAACGAACATCCGCCGATTGATGACACCGCACCTTCAACAATGATCGATCCGTCGGAAACGGTGACGGGCTTCGCAATTATGCTTGGCATTGTGGGTGCCGTTTTGGGGCTGGCGGCAGGGATTTACGTGCAGGCCGCGTCCGGCGTCCTGCCTGCACTGCTGAACGCCTTCATCGCAGTTCTTGCGGGCGGTTCCGCAGGCGCGGTTACAGGTGGAACTTTGGGAGCGGTTCTAGGCGTCGTCCGGGGCCGCCGCGTACCAAAGGCCATTGAGCAACCTTGAGCCGAATGGCCATCCATAAGCCTAGGTCAGCTTGACGGAGCGACGGCTCTTGATGCGGCGCGGCGATGTGATGGGGCGTGATCCTCGCCCGGCTCGATCGAAAAGCCGAGATCGGCGGCAAGCAAAACACCGCCAAGCCCGGCGACACATCCTGACAGACCAGCTGGTTGCTACTGCCTCAGCGACAGTCGGCGCTCTTTTGAGAGTGAGGCTCCACCTGCCCACCAGCTGACAACAATCCAGGGCGGCGCTTTCCAGGCTACGAGCAGCATGAACCCTGTCAGCGCTAAACCGTAAGGATCGAGCACAGCATTGGCCCGCACAGGGCTGTAGAGAGTCGACATTTCGCCCAACATCAGCATCAAATCAGCCTCATGCGGCTCGCCTCTAGTCTACCCCTCGCTACCTACGAGAGCGCAGGATTGTTGCCAAGCGATCTGCAGCAAAGCCTGGCCACTATGATCACTGGATCGCGAGGACGGCCAACGAAGCAGCGAGCGCGGGCACCATCACGACAAAGCCAGTCTTCATGAATGCCCAGGCTCCGATCTGAAGTCCCTCGCGGCGAAGCGCGGTTAGCCAAAGTATCGTCGCAAGCGATCCGGTGACGGAGAGGTTGGGGCCAAGATCGACGCCGATCAGCACCGCGCCGGCAATCTTATCGGACGCGTGTGCCAACTGAACGGCGCTTCCAGCGACAATCCCCGCGGGCAGATTGTTGACGAGATTGGACGTCAGAGCCACGACTGCGCCCGCAGCAGCTGCGGTCTGTGCCGGAGAGGCCGATGCCTGGTCGGAAAGATACTGCGCGAGATGATCAATCAGTCCTGTTCGGTTCAATGCCTCAACAACGACGAACAAGCCGGCGACCAGAGGCAGCACACTCCACGAAACATCTTTCAGCGTCTCGATAGGGCTTTTTCGCGTGATCAGCAGAACTGCGGCGGTTGCCACACAACCGGCGAGAAACGTAGGGAGACCGAGATCGAAATGCAGCGCCGATGCGCCAAGCAGTATGACGGCCGTCCCGCACAAAGCAAAACCAGCAAGCTTCGCACTGAAGGATAATGGCACGGCCTGTACATTGGACGCGACGCCATCAGCCGCAATGACCGAGCGTTGCGTCCAGTACAGTGCGAGAAATGTAACGATGATAGAGGCGAGCGAAGGCTGTGCGAAGTTGGCGAACCAACGCGATAGTGACGGCATGTCCCCGCCTCCGAAAATCACCAGGTTGGCCGGATTGGAGATGGGAAGGACAAAGCTTGCAGCGTTGGCGATGAAAGCGCAGATAAGGAGATAGGGCATAGGGTCCCTCACCTTCGCTGCCCGGCAGGCCGCATAGACTGCAGGAGTGAGCACGACCGCTGTAGCGTCGTTCGACAGGAATACGGTCACAACAACTCCGACCGCGTAGATCAGGACAAACAAGCGTTTGGGCGATCCCTTGGCGTGGGTGGTGGCGATCGAAGCCAGCCAGTCGAACAGCCCCTCCTGACGAGCGAGCTCGGAGAGCAACATCATGCCGATTAGAAACAGATAGACATCAATACCCTTTGCAATACCAGCCCAGGCATCGGTCGGACCGATAAGCCCAAACCCAACAAGCAGAACCGCGCCGAGCATCGCCCATATTGATTCCGACCAGGCAAAGGGCCGTGTAATCACCCCGAGTGCGGTCAAGCCAGCTATGCCCCAGGTCATGGTCAATGCGTTCAT